>JBEKTS010000029.1:0-23975 GCA_049515775.1 Nitrososphaerales archaeon
CGTCCTCGACGGCGACGCGGTCAAGAACACCGGCGAGAGGATGCCCGTCCCGGTCAGCAAGATTCCCGTCTCGCTCACGATGGCGTCGATAAGCAACACGCTCGTCGCCGACCCGACCTCCGAGGAGGAGGCCGTGATGGACGCCAGGATAACCCTAACGACCGACGACGAGGGCTACATCTGCGCCGGCCAGAAGGGCGAGCCGGGCTCGCTCACCCAGGAGCAGATACTGACCGCGGCCGACTGGGCCCTCGCCCGGGGCAAGGAGGTCCGGGCCGCGATAAAGGAGGCGACCAAGCGTGCCTAGGTCCAAGTCGGACAGGGGCCTCGGCGCCAAGTACGGAGGGACGGTCCGGAAGCGCTACTCGAACGTACACCGCCTCCTGAAGGCGAAGAAGGAGTGCCCGTCCTGCGCCAGCCTCAAGCTGAGGCGGGTCTCCTCCGGGATATGGACCTGCAGGGCCTGCGGCTTCACCGTCGCAGGAGGGGCCTACGACGTCTCCCAGAAGCGGACGGGCTGAGCCGATCCAGAGGATCGGGCTCAGGGTGAGGATCGAGGCCGGCCGGGCCGCGCTGGCCCGCGCCGCGTCCGCGCTCGACGGGTCGCGGGTCGCGGACGGCGCCCTGGAGCTCGTCCTGGAGACCTCCGATCCGGCCGAGGCGGCGCGCCTGGTCGCCCGCGTCGGCGAGGCTGCGAGGGCGGCCCCGAAAGACTTTAAGTAGTCACACGGACTCGGTGCGAAGGATTTGAGTCAAGAGATACCCCCGTGGCTGAGAGAGCAGCTGACCAGGCTCGACAACCTCCAGCAGAACCTCCAGTCCGTGGCCATGCAGAGGCAGCAGGTGGACGCCGAGCTCGCCGACGCAGAGAAGACGCTCGAGGAGCTCAAGAACGTGCCCGCGGACGAGCAGATCTACAAGTACGTGGGGAGCCTGCTCGTGAAGGTCACCAAGGAAGCCATCACGAAGGAGCTCGAGGAGAAGAAGGACATCTCCAACACGCGCACGCTGGTACTCAACAAGCAGGAGACCCGGCTCAAGGAGAACATCAAGGAGCTCCAGACGAAGATCGACGGGATGATCAAGGCACGGACCCAGAGCCCCGAAGGCTCCGCCACGGGATCCTAGGGCCGCCCGCCGGTCCCGGACCTGCCATCGTCTCCGTCCGACCCCCCGGATCGCCGCCGGCGAGGGAGCGGGCCGCGGGCGGGAGGACGACGGACGTTTGACTCTGGTCCTGCCGCCGGCCGATTCCGTCAAGAGGGTCGCGATCCTCTGCCACAGGCACGCCGACGCGCGGGGATGGCGAGGGCGGGGCCGACTACGACCTCCTCATCGCCGTCGACATCGGTCACATGGAGCTCCTCAAGGACTGGAGCGAGAAGCTCAGGGCGAGCCGCGGGACGAAGGTCCTGATCGACCACCACCCGATGCAGGAGGGCACCCCCTACGACCAGTTCGTGGTCGACACGAGGGCCTCGTCGGCGGCCGAGCTGGTCTACAGGCTCTTCAGGGAGGCGGGCGTGGAGCCCGACCCGAGCGTCTCCCAGGCGCTCCTGCTGGCGATCCTATTCGACTCCCAGCACCTCTCGATCGCCGGGCCGGAGGCGCTGAGGGCCGTCGTCGAGCTGATCGACCACGGGGCGAGCCTGGACGACGCCAGGACGCTCCTGCGGTCCCCGCCAGACTACGGGGAGGTGATAGCGAAGCTCAAGGCCGCGAGGAGGCTGCGCATCCACCGGTCGGCGGGCTGGGTGATCGTCACGAGCACCGTCGGCTCGTTCCAGGCCAACGTCGCCCGGGCCTTCACCCACCTGGGGGCCGACGTCTCGCTGGTCGTCGGGGACTTCGACGGCGAGCTGAGGGGCAGCCTGAGGGCGAACGGCCGCTTCAGCTCCGCGACCGGGGTCCACCTGGGGACGGACGTCGCCGAGGTCCTCTCCAGGGGGAGGGGCTACGGCGGGGGGCACCCGACGGCCGCGTCCTTCACCTGCTCCGCCCCCGCGGCCGAGGAGGAGGTGATCAAGAGCTTCCTGGCGCTCATGGGGACGCTGCTCCACGAGCCCCCCGTCGAGGTCAAGTGACGACGGCGACGGTTGCCGTGGGGGGCTGCAGATACGTGAGTATCCAGAGCCTCTTCCCAGCCGCCCTCGTGTTCCGGACCTGCGGCAGGTTCACGATGCCGTAGGCCACGACCGAGACGAAGGCGAACTGGAGCACGTTGAAGACCGCGGTCATCCCCAGGATGAAGATGAGCGCGTTGGCGTCTGTGAGCGAGACCCCCAGGATCGTCTTGAAGGCGCTCGAGACGTAGCCGATTATCCCCGCGAGCGAGTAGAGGTAGATTATGATCAGGTAGTTGGGGAGGGTCATGGCTGCGGCCCGGAGGACGAGGCCCAACCCCGTCCCCAGGCCGACGGCCTTGCCCATCGTCGGGGACCGGGTCCTGTGCACGAGCGCGAGGCCCGCCCAGAGCCCTACCAGGGAGGAGATCACCGCTATCAGCTTCAGCTCCGGGCCGAAGAACGCGACGTTCACCCCTATGGCCATCAGGGTCGCGAACTCTATGAACGCGGCGACGAACGCGGGCAGAGGGCCGAAGATGAAGAACGCGAGGAGGATCGCGATCTCCCCGAGGTCGAACTGCAGGTACGGGACGACGGGGAAGTTGAGCCCGATCGCCTGTGATATCGTCGTCAGCACCACCGCGAGGGCGCCGAAGATGGCCATCCCCGCTATCGAGACGCTGTCCGGCCCCCTCCTGTTGTAGCGCGACATGGCTGAGCCGCCCCCGGCCAGTTTAATAAGAATTTGGTAATGACTACATATGTAGTAATCCACCGGGCCGGGTCCCCGGCGCCCCTCCAAAGGGTTATCTTGCGTCCACACGCGCCGTGCGCGTCGCGCTCCGGGCGCGCCGACCCAGAATAGTGGATAGATAGAGCGAGAGAGAAGAGATTGGCGAAGAGTAACCCCACCACCGCGCCGCTGCTCCGCGTCCGGGACCTGTCGTTCCGCTACATCGAGACGACCAGGTGGGCGGTGGACGGGGTCAGCATGGACGTCGAGGAGGGGACGATAACCATCCTCGCGGGCCAGTCCGGGTGCGGCAAGTCGACCCTCCTCAGGTGCATGAACGGCCTGATCCCCCACATGTACCCGGGCGAGTACAGGGGGACGGTGACCCTGGACGGGTCGCCCGTCGGCGAGACCAGGATGGGGGACCTGGCGCAGAGGGTGGGGCTGCTCTTCCAGAACCCGGAGAACCAGATCTTCATGTTCTCGGTAGAGCGGGACATCGCCTTCGGCCTCGAGAACCTGGGGCTACCCCGAGCCGAGATAAGGGAGAGGGTCGACGAGGCGATGCACCTCCTCGGGATCGAGCCGCTCGCCCTGCGCGCCCCGCACGAGCTCTCCGACGGGCAGAAGCAGAGGGTCGCCCTGGCGGGGGTCATAGCGATGAGGCCGAGGCTGATCATCCTCGACGAGCCGACCTCTCTGCTCGACCCGCAGACCGCCTCCGAGCTCGTCTCCCTCGTCTCCTCGCTGAGGAGCCGGCTGGGGATCACGTTCGTCATAGTGGAGCACAGGCTGGAGCTCCTGACCCCGATAGCGGACAGGATCGTCGTCATGGACCGCGGCCGCAAGGTCATGGATGGGACACCGTCGGAGGTCCTCACCGACCCGGAGGCCGTGGGCCACGGGATCGCCGTCCCGCCCGTCTCGATGCTCTACACGGACCTCCGCAGGGACGGCCTCGCCCTCCCGCGGGTCCCCGCCACGCCCCGCGACCTGGCGGACGAGGTGAACGCGCTCTGACCCTCATCGAGTTCGCCGGCGTGACCTTCGTCCACCAGAACGGGGTGACGGCGCTCAGCGGCGTCAACCTCTCGATCGAGAGGGAGGAGCTGGTGGGGATAGTCGGGGAGAACGGCGCGGGCAAGACCACGCTCGTGAAGCACATCAACGGGCTGCTCAAGCCCCGGGAGGGTACGGTGAGGGTCGGCGGGACGGACACCCGGGACGTCAGCACCGCGCGGCTCGCCAGGTCCGTCGGGATAGCGTTCCAGAACCCGGACCACCAGCTCTTCTCCGACAGCGTCGAGAACGAGGTCACCTTCGCCCTGAAGAACTTCGGGTTCGAGCCCTCGCTGATACAGAAGCGGCTCGACTGGGCCCTCGGGTTCTTCGGGCTCGAGGAGTACCGCAAGTCCTCGCCCCTGATCCTCTCCGGGGGCGAGAAGAAGCGGCTGACCCTGGCCTCGATCCTCGCCTGGGACCCCGAGGTGGTCGTCCTCGACGAGCCGACGGTCGGACAGGACGCGATCCAGAAGGAGAAGCTGGCGCAGATCGTGAGGATGCTCCACTCCGCCGGCAAGACGATCATCCTGGTCTCGCACGACGTCGAGTTCCTCTGGACGCTCCAGCCCCGGGTGCTGGTGATGAGGAGGGGGATGGTCGTCGGGGACGGCCCGTGCGCGGAGGTGATGCACGACCGGTCCCTCCTCGAGGGAGCCAGGGTCTGCCAGCCGCAGCTCGTGCAGCTCTACGACGACCTCGCGGCCAGGCCCCCGAGGCCCTTCCTGGACGTCTCGGAGGCGAGGGCCTGGATAGCGGCGAGGGGCGGGAAGGAAGGGGAGGGGGGGACCTAGCCTGTACTGGATGGCCGGCGGCTTCCTCTTCAGGCGGGTGGCCTCGCCATTCCACCGGCTCGATCCGAGGGTCAAGCTGGCCGTGGCGATCGAGCTCTTCGCGCTAGCGCTGGCCGCCTCCTCGCTGCTCACCATCGGCGCCGTCCTGCTCTCGATCCTCGCCATAGCGACGCTGGCGCGGTCCGTCAGGAGGATAGGGAAGACGATGGCCTTCTCTCTCGTCTTCGCCGCGTTCATCTTCGCCGTCAACCTCGTCTTCGGGCTCGGCGTCCAGCGGTCGATCGACTACGCGCTGCGGTTCCTCGCGATAATCAGCTCGACCAGCCTCTTCTTCATCACCACCTCCCCCGACGAGCTGGAGCAGATCATGAAGTGGATGCGGGTCCCCCGCGACATCGTCTTCGCCTTCGTGACCGCGGTCCGGTTCATCCCGGTCGTGATGCTCGACGCCTTCCAGATAATGGACGCCCAAAAGTCCAGGGGCCTGGAGCTCGAGCGGGGCAACCTGCTGACGCGCATCCGCAACACGGTCCCCGTGCTCATCCCCCTCGTCGTCAACTCGGTCATCAGGTCGGGGGAGCTGGCCGAGGCGATGGAGTCCAGGGGGTACGGCTCGACCCCCCACCCCACCTCGCTCTACGGGATGAGGCTGAGGTGGTACGACCGGGCCGTGCTCCTCGTGAGCCTCGTCGTCTTCGCCCTAGCACTGTATATCTACCACTTCCAGAGCTTTCCGCTCCTATGATCCCGCCGCGGGTCGTCGTCGACGAGAGGGAACGGGGCAGCGGCGTCCCCGAGCAGCTCTCGAAGCTCAACGTGAGGGTCTACTACAGCAGGCTCTCGGTGGCCGACTACGTCGTGAACCCGGAGATCGCGGTCGAGAGGAAGGCGCTCGCCGACTTCGTCTCCTCGGTCTACGACGGGAGGCTCTTCGTCCAGGCCTCGGCCATCGCCTCCGCCTACCGAAAGGCATACCTGATCATCGAGGGCGACCCAGGGGCGCTCCCCACCCTGACCAGGAACGTCGGCTCGTACTACGGCGCCCTGGCCTCGGTGACGCTCGCCCACGGCCTCCGGGTCCTCCACACGGCCGACCAGGCCCAGACCGCGGCGGCCATCCTCGGCCTGATCCAGAACAGCCGGGCCAAGCCGCTCGCGCCCGGCTACGTCGCCGCGGCACCGAAGGCGAAGGACGAGAGGCAGCAGCAGCTCTATGTCGTCTCCTCGCTCCCCGGCGTGGGGATGAAGCTCGCCAGGAGGATGCTCTCGAGGTACGGCACGGCCCGGAAGATAATGGGGCTCACCGAGTCCCAGCTCGCGCTCGTCCAGGGGCTCGGCCCCAGGAGGGCGGCCCGGATAGCGCACATGCTCGACGCGGTCTACGCGCCCCAGGACGACGGGGCGCAGAGGCAGGAGAGGCTGCTGGAGTGACGATGACGATGATGACGGCGACGAACGAAGAGAAGAGCAAGAAGAGGGGAAGGATCGCGCTGGTCGGGGGGACCGGGGACCTCGGGCTAGGCCTCGCGGTCAGGCTGGCGCCGGCCTACGACGTGACCGTGGGGTCCAGGGACGCCGCCAGGGCTGCGGCGGCGGCGGCGGAGGCGTCCCGGATATCGGGCGCCCGGGTCGACGGCGCCGAGAACCTAGATGCGGCCCGCGCCTCGGACATCGCCATCCTCGCGATCCCGAGCCTGCCCTCCGACGACGTCCTGACCTCGCTGAGGCCGGCGGTGGCGGGGAAGCTGGTCGTCTCGCCGATCGTGCCCATGGAGGTCCGCGACGGCCTCTTCTCGGCGCCCCCGGCGTCCGCGTCCGCCGCCGAGAGGGTCGCGTCGGTGCTCGCCACCCGGGTCGCCGCGGCCTTCCACACCGTCCCCGCCGCGCGGCTCCTGGAGGTCGGGAGGGAGCTCGACTACGACGTCCTGGTCACGGCCGAGACGAGGGTGGTCTACGCCGAGGCCGCCGCGGTCGTCTCCTCCATCCCGGGGCTCCGTCCCCTCTACGCCGGGCCGCTGAGGAACTCCCGGATGGTCGAGGAGTTGACGCCGAACCTCCTCAACGTGGGGAAGCTGAACGGGATCAAGCACCCCTCGATCAGGGTCGTCTGACGTTCCGCCCGCCATAGGCCGGCCTCCCCGTCCCGGAGTAGAGGATCGGGCGGTACCGCTCGAAGGTCCAGTACTCCCGGAAGTCCCCGATGGCCCTCGCCTCCAGGACCGCCCCGACGAGCAGCTCGTGGTCGCCGAATCGGACGAGGTCGGAGAGCGTGCACGCCAGGTAGGCCGAGGCCTCACGGATGACGGGTACCACCGGCGCCCTCGCCGCCGGCGCGTGGTGGAGCCCCGCCGCGCGGAGCTTGTCCGAGACGCCCGCGCCCGAGGTCCTCCCGAGCGCGTCTACCGCCGCGGCGTGGCTGGCGTCCAGCCAGGAGAGGGAGAAGCACCCCGCGCCGACGGCCGCGTCGCGGGTCGCGTGGGACGGGGAGGAGGAGAAGCCCACGATCGGCGGCTCGTTCGAGAGGGAGACGACCGAGGCCGCCGGCATCGCGGCGACCCTCCCACGGTGGTAGGCCGCGACGACCGCGGGGACGGCGGGATAGAGGAGGCGGTAGACCTTCGAGGCCGGTACGGCTCTCATGGGCGTCCCGAGCGCGTCCCGCCCCTTAACTGCTTGGCGGCGCGGCCCCCGGGACGACGTACCCGGCCCTCCTGTCGGCGCCCGTGATGGTCCAGGTCGCGAGGAAGGCCGCCAGAGACAGCGCGAAGAGCGCCCCCTCGTATTCCCAGAGAGGGACCTCCCGGGCGAAGGGGACGGTAGCGTCGACGAGGCCCATGGGGAGGGCCGCCAGGAGGTAGGCCCTCCTGCGCAGGTACGCGGCCAGGACGCAGAGGTAGCCCCACGAGAGGTGGAAGAGCAGCGACGAGGCCCTCTCCAGGACGCCCAGGGCGACGGGTACCGCGAGCTGGCCCGGGGGGTAGAATAGCGACGGGTCGGTCGCAACTAGCTGCTGGTAGGCGGACTGGGGCATGAGCCCCTGCGCTATCAGGACGTAGGTCAGGGAGACGCTGAGGAGCGAGAGGGCGCCCAGGAGGACGCCGTTCTCCCAGAATGCGAGGGATATCCCGTAGGCCTCGGCGTCGGCGCCGGTGACGCGCCGCTTCGAGACCGCGTACCTGGCGACCAGGTAGGCCAGCCCCACCTCGAAGACCGAGGTCTGGAGTCCGAAGTAGAGGCCCGTCTGCACGCTGACCGCCCCGAAGGCGGAGGTGACGGCGCCCAGCGTGAGGGCCTGGAACACCTCCTTCATGGCGATGGCGCCCGCATAGGCGGCGAACGCCAGGACGAGCACCACCCCCCTGAACGTCCTCCTCAGCCTCCAGTAGAGCACCAGACCGACGCTCATGGCGAGGTAGACCAGCGGCTGGAGGATCAGCAGAGGGTCGATGTCCTGCATCCCGGCGGTCCTGGCTCCTCCGCGGTTCCCGGTTATGTACTGTTGCCTTCGTCGATCCACGAAGGGCACCGAAAGGGTTTTTGGCCGGCGCCCTCCTTCACCGGCAAACAGAATATGGTAGAAGGCGTCGGGTTCCTCCTCAGCCTCGGCATCCTCTCCGGCGCCGCCCTCCTCCTCGGCCTCCTCTTCGCCCGCCTCCGCACCTCGGTCATCGCGGCCGAGATACTCGCCGGGATGCTGGTCGGCCCCTACGTCCTTGGATGGGTAACCGACGTCACGGTAATCGCGGACATCGCCAGCGTCGGGATCGTCGTGCTGCTCTTCCTCATAGGGCTGGAGCTCGACCCCGTGAAGTTCGTGAGGATGGTCGGAAGGGCAGGCGGGCTGACCCTGATCGAGATGGGCTTGACCTTCATCGCCGGCCTGGCGTGCGCCCGGCTCCTCGGGCTGGACCTACCGGAGACGCTCGTCTTCGCCATGGCCGGTTCGACCACGAGCACGGCCATAGTCGGCCAGCTCCTCCTCTCGAGGGGGATGCGCGACCAGACCTCCCGCCTGCTGGTGGGGGTCCTGGTCATCGAGGACATCGCCGCGGTCGCCTTCCTCATCGTGATCTCGTCGATCCCCGCCGGCCCGGCCGCGGGCGTGGGCGCCGGGCTCGAGGTCCTGGAGACCGCGCTGGGAGGGGTGGCGCTCCTGGGCATCGGCTTCCTCGTCGCCCGCTACGTCGCGCCGCCCATGATCAACTTCCTCAGCCACTTCGAGGGAGAGTTCGAGGAGCTCCCCTTCCTCTTCGCGCTGGGGCTGGGGTTCGGCTTCGGGGCGCTGGGAGCCTACCTGGGGTACTCGGCGGGCGTCGGGGCGTTCATCATCGGCCTCGCGATGAGGGGGAAGCACTCGAGGTACCTCTCGGGGAAGGTGGCCCCCGTCAAGGGGCTCCTGGTCTTCGTCTTCTTCGCCTACATGGGTACGCTCATCGACCCGTTCCTCTCGCCGCGGCTCCTGCCCGCCTTCCTGGCCTCCATGGTGCTGCTGGTCGCCGCGAAGTTCGTCGGAGGAGCCCTGGTCGGGAGGACCATTGGGGCGAGGGACCCTCTGGGGGAGACGAACCCTCGCACGGTGGGCGCCTGGCTAGTGCCCCGGGGAGAGTTCTCGTTCATCATCGGGCAGGGAGCCCTCGCCGCCGGGCTGATCGACGGCTCGACCTTCTCGCTCCTGGGGTTGACCGTCCTCGTCACCGCGACCGTCGGCCCCCTGCTCCAGAGGATCGGAGAGCGGGGCTCGCCCAGGTCCGAGCATCCCTTCAAGCCGGACCGCGACGCCTAGGGGCGGCGTCCCAGCGTGCGACGCGCTGAGGAATAATCATCTCAGAGAATTATATATAATAGGAATATCCATCGGCACCCATGGCCCAGCCTTCCCTACTCGTGGTGGCGAGGAGCGCCTCGAGGCTCGACCGGTTCGAGCAGCCCTCTCTCCGCGACGCCCGGAACATCAGGGACTTTCTTGAGCAGACGGGGGAGTACGCGCAGGTGACCATCTTCCAGCTCCGCTCGACCGAGGGGCCCCTGAGGGAGTGGGTCTCGCTCAGCGAGATAGAGCGCTGACCGGTCCGCCCAGGTTCCTCCGGAGGAACTCCGCGACCAGGCCGTCGAACGCCTCGGGCGTCTCCCAGTGCGGGACGTGCCCGGCCCCCGCCAGCACGCGCAGCTCGCTCCCGGGGAGCCGCGAGTGCAGCTCGCTCCCGAGATTCGGAGAGAGCACCTGGTCCGAAGCGCCCCAGACGATCAGGGCCGGGACCCGGGCGCGGGCGACCGCTTCCACGTCCTCCGAGCCGGTCCCCGCCGAGTCCTCGAGCACCACACCCGATACGAGGCCCGGGTGCCTCGACACGAGGCGCATGGCGACCCACCCTCCCATCGAGTTCCCCACGATGCAGGCGCGCTCGACGCGGGCCTCTGCGCAGACCGCGCGGACCAGCTCCGCGTAGCCGTCGGCGAGCTCGGAGGTGGCGCCCCCGGGAGGTGGGGCGGGGAGGCTCGGCGCGACCACCCTGAACGACCCGGAGAGGACGGGGAAGAGCTTCCTCCAGGTGCCGGAGTGCGAGCGGAGGCCGTGGAGGAGGACGACCCAGGGGCCTCCCGCGCCCTCTACCCTGTAGCCCATCCGGAGAGGGCCGATGGCCAGCGCCCGGTTGTCGTAGTTCATGGCGTCCCCGCCGACCCGCTCAGTGGACCCTCGGCGACCCGAGGTCCCTTGCGAGGCGCGGGTACTCCATCTGAAGGTCCTCGAGCGCCCCGACGATGACGCTGGCGACGACGAGGTCCCTGAACCACTTCTTGTTCCCGGGGACGACGTACCAGGGGGCCCACTCCGTGCTCGTCTCCGCGAGCGCCTGCTGGTAGGCCTTCGTGTAGGCGGGCCAGAGCCTCCTCTCGGGCAGGTCGTCGGCGCTGAACTTCCACTGCTTGTCGGGGTCGGCGAGGCGCTCCCGGAGCCTCCTCTTCTGCTCCTCCTCGTCGATGTGGAGGAAGAACTTGAGGATCGTCGTCCCCTCCTCCGAGAGCATCCTCTCAAAGTCGTTGATCTCCCTGTAGCGCCGCTTCCAGACCTCCTTGGGGACGATCCGGTGGACCCTCTCGACCAGCACCCCCTCGTAGTGGCTTCTGTTGAATATCGCGATCTCGCCGTTGCCGGGGACCTGGGCGTGGACCCTCCAGAGGAAGTCGTGGTCCCGCTCCAGCTCGGTCGGCTCCTTGAAGTGCGCGACGCGCACGCCCGAGGGGTTGACCCCGTCGAATATCCGGCGGATCGTGCCGTCCTTCCCACCCGTGTCCATCGCCTGCAGCACCACCAGGACCCTGTGCTTGTGCTCGGCATAGAGCCTCTCCTGCAGCCGGTCCAGCTTCTCGTCCAGCGCCTTCAGGACCTCCGCGGCCTCGCTCTCGTCCCCGTCGAACCCCGAGCTGTCGGTCGGGTCGCACCTGTCCAGCTTCAGCCTCGTCCCGGGCTGGACAGCGTAGCGCTTCGTGTGCACGCCCTCTGGCAAAGCGGCCCGAGCACCCCCGCGTGCGCTTTAGCTCTTGCGCGGCGAGCCTCGGGACCCCGTGACGGGATGCGGGGACGGTCCGCTCCCTCCCTCCGACCGCGGCCGGACGAGAATCGTATATATCGAGGGGTTGGGCTCTCGAGGGACCTGGAGCGGTGGATCCCAGAGACATGCCTCGCGCGTTCGTCATGATAACCGTCAAGGTGGGCACAGACAAGGAGGTCGTGAGCCGGCTCAGGTCCTTCGAGCACGTCGACAAGGTCTACGAGGTCTACGGGGTCTACGACATCGTCGCCGAGGTCCACGCGGAGAGCATGGTGGAGCTCAGAGATGCGGTGAACTCGGGCGTGCGGCAGCTACCCGACGTGCTGGCGACGAACACGATCATCGTCACCGGCACCTGACCAGCCTCCTCCCTCCCTCCTCATTGGCCCGCCCGTCCGTCGGCCCTGGGGCGCCCTCCGGCCCGCCGCCCTCGGGGCCGGAGCGGCGTGCCCCGGATCAGGAGAAGTCGCCGGACCTCTTGCGCTTCAGCTTCTCGATCGCCGCCTCGAAGTCGGCCATCGAGACGGTCAGCCCCGCCGCCTCGTCGTCCGCTTCCTTCCCGTGGGCCTTCACGTACGCCTTGATCGCGCCCATCACCGCGGCGTTCGCGACGGAGGCGAGCTCCGCCCCCGTGTAGCCCTCGGTCATGTCCGCGAGCTTCGCCAGGTCGACGTCCTTGGTGAGCGGCTTCTTTCGCGTGTGGATCTTCAGGATCTGGATCCTTCCCTCCTTGTCGGGCGGGGGGACCTGGAGAACCCTGTCGAACCGGCCGGGCCGCAGCAGCGCCTCGTCTATGATGTCGACCCTGTTGGTCGCCCCCAGGACGACGACGCCCTTCAGCTCTTCCAGGCCGTCCATCTCGGTGAGGAGCTGGGAGACGACCCGTTCGGTCACCTGCCCGCCCTCGGTCTCGCCCGCCTGCCTCCTCGGCGCGACGGCGTCGATCTCGTCGAAGAAGATCACGCAGGGCGCGGCCGCGCGGGCCTTCCTGAAGACCTCGCGCACGCCCTTCTCCGACTCGCCGACCCACTTGGAGATGAGCTCGGGCCCCTTGATGCTGATGAAGTTGGCCTCGGACTCGTTGGCCACAGCCTTTGCGATCAGCGTCTTCCCGGTCCCGGGCGGGCCGTAGAGAAGGATCCCCGTGGGCGGCTTGACGTCGCCCTTCTCGAAGAGCTTGCTGTGCTTCAGGGGCCACTCGACGGCCTCGGTGAGCTCCTCCTTGATCCCCGAGAGCCCCCCGATGTCGTCCCACTTGACGTCGGGCACCTGGACCAGGACCTCCCTCATCGCCGAGGGCTGCACGTCCCTGAGGGCGTCCTGGAAGTCCTGCATCCTGACCTTGATCTTGTTGAGCGTCTTCACGGGGACCTTGGTCTGGTCCATGTCTATCTCCGGCAGGACCCTCCTGACCGCGAGGATCGCGGCCTCCTTGGCCAGGGCCTGGAGGTCCGCCCCGACGAACCCGTGCGAGACCCTCGCCACCTCCTCGAGCTTGACGTCCTGGTCCAGCGGCATCCCCCGCGTGTGGATGTGCAGTATCTCGAGGCGGCTCTTCTCGTCGGGGATGCCGATCTCGATCTCCCTGTCGAACCTGCCGGGGCGCCTCAGCGCCGGGTCGAGGGCGTCCGGCCTGTTCGTCGCGCCTATGACCACGACCTTCCCGCGGGCCTCCAGCCCGTCCATCAGCGTGAGCAGCTGGGAGACTATCCTCTTCTCCATCTCCCCAGAGACCTCCTCCCTCTTCGGCGCTATGGAGTCGATCTCGTCGATGAATACTATGCTGGGAGCGCCCTCCTGCGCCTCCTTGAAGATCTGCCTGAGGCGCTCCTCGGACTCGCCGTAGTACTTCGACATTATCTCCGGGCCGCCTATGGAGTAGAAGTTCGCGTTGGTCTCGTTGGCGACGGCCTTGGCGAGCAGCGTCTTCCCCGTGCCCGGAGGCCCGTAGAGCAGCACGCCCTTCGGGGCCTCGATCCCGACCCTCTCGAAGATCTCGGGGTGCCTGAGCGGGAGCTCGATCATCTCGCGGATCTTCTGGACCTCGTTGGTGAGGCCCCCGATGTCCTCGTAGGTTATCCTCGGGACGCCCGTGTTCGGGGGCTTGCGCACGGTCCCCAGGCGGAACCTCGTCTCCCTCGTGACCACGGCGGCGCCCGCCGGCGTCGCGCCGTCGACGAGGAAGTCTATCTTGTTCCCCATTATGTTCAGGGGGAGGGAGTCGCCCTTGGTGATCACCCGGCCCTCTAGCAGCTCGGGCAGGTACTCCTCGAGACCGCTGATGTTCAGGGGCTCGGTCGGCGCCAGCACGACCTCCTCCGCCTGGTGCGCCTCGGTGGGCGCGACGGTCACGGTGTCGTCAAGGCCCACGTCTATGTTGTTCCTCGTGTACCCGTCGATCCTGATGAGGCCGAGGCCGTAGTCCTCGGGGTATCCTGCCCACAGGAGTGTGTAGCTGGCCCTCTTCGACTTGCCCGAGACCTCTATGACGTCGCCGCTCGACAGTCCGAGCTTCTCCATGACCTTAGGGTCGATCACGGCGATGCCGTGCCCGACCAGCCGCGGGTTCGTCTCCGCCACACGCAGGGTCGCGCGCTCGCTCATGGGGCGCAAGGAACCCTGGATAGATAAAAAGTCTAGCGACCGCTGCGGGGCGCCGGCGACCGGCGCGCCCCGCCAGTCGCCCCTTCGAGCCTGGTCCGCGTCAGCCCGTGCGCCGCCTCTCCCTGGAGGGCGAGGCAGGTTGCCGTGGAGTAGGCCACCAGCCTCCTCCTCTCGTCGGTAACCCGGCACTCCATCAGGCCCATGGTCCTCCCCCTCCTGATCGTCCTCCCCCTCGCCCGGAGCCTTCCGGACCAGAAGGGCCTCAGGAAGTTGATCTTCAGCTCGACCGTCGTGAACGTCTCGTCGGGCCGAAGCTCGGTAGCGTAGGCCATGCCCATCGCCGCGTCGGCGATGTCGCAGAGGATGCCCCCGTGAAGGGTGCCCATCGGGTTCCGGTGCCTCTCGCCCGCCTCGAGCTCGACGACGGCACTGCCCCTCCCCGCCTCGACCAGCCGGAAGCCGATCAGCTCGGAGACCGGGGCGACCGGACCGCCGCCGGAGATGGCTCGCCGTATCGCCTCCAGCCTCGCACCGCCCGGAGGTCGGGAGGCGTGGCTTCCCCTCTGGTTGGTGCTCCCTGCCATGTCTCCCGGGGCGGGACGACCGGCCGCTATTTGAACCGCTCCCGGGGAGGCCACCCCGAAAAGACTTTAGAGACCGGGGCGTCGGAAACGGGGACGTCGACATTGAAGACGAGCAGGGCGCGGACCGCTTCGCTCATCCTGGGCCTGGCGCTCCTCACGGTGCTGCTGAGCAGCCTCAGCTCCGGGCTCGTCGCGCCCCTCTCCGAGGTCGCCCACCTCTTCCCCTCCTCTCGACCCGGGTCGGTCGTCCAGCCGGTGAAGCCCCCCGCGCCCGGGCTCATCGTCGCGAACGCCTCGCTGGTGGGCGGCTCCGGCGAGACGCCCATCCCCAACGCGACCGTAAGCGTGCGGATCCAGGCCTCCGTCAACCCGGCGCTCGAGCTGAAGACGAACTCGAGCGGCGAGGCCCAGGCGAGCGTCGCGCCCGGGACCTACGTGGTGACCGTCTCGGGCCCGCTCTTCAGCAACACCACCCGGCTCGAGGTCTACTCGAACGAGACCACCGAGGCGGACGTCATCGTGAGCGAGCTCTCCGACCAGGCGGCCTTCGCGGACCTCTCCGACCAGGACTCGTCCGGCTCGGTCGCGCCGTGGCAGTCGATCGTGGTGGCCGTCGTAGCGTCCTCGGCGATAACCAACCACAGCTCCTACTTCCTGGACCTATCCTACGGACCGGAATCGGTCACTGGTCCGCTCACCTCCCTCTCTTCCCCGTCATCGTCCCTCACCTCCCTGGGTCGACAGGCGCAGGTGCCGGTGACGGTGGTCTCCTCTCAGACGAGCACCGACCTGGGCGAGTCCCTCCTCTGGCTCACCGTGCGCCCGCAGACGTTCCTCCTCCTGCAGGGGATGCAGTCTCTCGACCTGGCGACCTACAGCGCGACGATGAGGGTCATCTCCTATGGACGCTGAGACCGCCGGGGCCATCGGCCTGAACCTCGCGGCCTACGCCTCCCTTGCGGCGGCTCTCCTCCAGTGGGGCCGCCAGAGGCCGCCCAGGCCCACCGACGGCCCGGCCGCCTTCCGGCTCCTGGAGCGCGCCCTGAGGAGGTCGTTCCCCGACCTGCCCAGGGGGTTCACGCTGAAGGAGGGCCTCTCGAAGGCGAGGCTCGACGGGCCCGCCCTGCGGTGGGAGGAGATCGACAGGACCGTCGCGGACTACGAGGCCTTCCGCTACGGGGACGGCCCGGCACCCTCGCTCCCGCAGCCGGAGCTGATGAGGCTGGTCAAGGTCCTCTGGAGACGACGTCGATGAACCCCTCCCTGAGGGACCGGGTCGTCGGCGAGCTGGGGAGGGTCGTCGTCAACAAGGAGCGCGAGACGGAGCTCCTGCTCTCCGCGCTGCTCGCCGGGGGCCACGTCCTTCTCGAGGGGGTGCCCGGGGTCTCCAAGACGCTGCTCACCAAGACCTTCTCCCGGTGCCTCGAGCTCGACTTCCAGCGCGTCCAGTTCACGCCCGACATGCTCCCGCTCGACATCGTGGGCGGCTTCATCTTCGACCTCAAGGAGAGGGAGTTCGAGTTCCGCAAGGGCCCCGTCTTCACCAACATCCTCCTGGCCGACGAGATCAACCGGGCCCCGCCCAAGGTCCAGAGCGCCCTGCTGGAGTCGATGCAGGAGGGGCAGGTCACGATCGAGGGCCGCACCGAGGCGCTCCCGTCGCCCCACATGGTCATCGCGACGCAGAACCCCATCGAGTTCCAGGGCGTCTATCCCCTGCCCGAGGGGCAGCTGGACCGGTTCATGCTCAAGATCACCCTCGGCTACCCGTCGCCGGAGACCGAGTCGGAGGTGATACGGAGGAACATCCTCCCCTCCTCCTCCTCCTCGGGCGCCCTGACGGCCGTGGGGGTCGTCTCGAGGCTCGACCTGGCGCAGTGCTTCCGCGAGGTCGAGGAGGTCAAGGTCTCCGACGAGGTGATCGGGTACGTCGCGCGCCTCGCCCAGGCGACGAGGTCCGACGAGCGGGTCGCCCTCGGCGCGTCCCCCCGGGCGGTCGTCCACCTCACCAGGTGCGCCAGGGCCAGGGCGTACATCGCGGGCCGCGGCTACGTCACGCCGGACGACGTCAAGGAGCTCGCGGTCGAGTCCCTTTCACACCGTCTGAGGCTGAAGCAGTCGGTGGAGCTGAGCGGCGAGGGGGTCACGGTCGCATCGGTGATCCGGGACGTGGTCGACGGGGTCGAACCGCCACGGTGACGATCACCTCGAGGGGGAGGGACCTCCTGGGAGCCGCGGCGGCGACCAGCGCGGTCTTCGGCGTCACCGGGCCCCCGATCGCGGCCGCCCTGGGCCTCTCGCTCTCGGTGATGGCCGCCGCGTCGCTGGCGCTCTTCTGGTACCGATTCCGGAGGGCGGGGGTCTCGACGGAGGTGAGACGGCTCAGGGTCTTCAAACGAGAGTCGGGGGCATTCCCGATCCGAGTCCGACCCGGGAGCTCGAGGTGGGTGAGGCTCGTCTCGGTGAGCCTCGAGGACCGTCCCGGCCTCGATTGCGAGGTCCGCCGGCTGGACGGCGACGGCGACCCGGAGATGGTCCTCACGCCGAGCCTGGCCGGAAGGTCCGAGGGCCTCGTCGCGAAGGTCCGGGGGACGGACCCGCTCGGCCTGTTCACGATGGTCCGCGGCACCGAACTGGGCCTGGTGCTCGAGTCCCTCCCGCTGGCGCTCCGGACCCCGGCGCGCCCGCTACGGGTCTCCCTGCTCTCGTTCGGCGAGAACCCGGCCGGCAGGCCCGGCGCCGGCCAGGAGCTCTACGCCGTCGGCGAGTTCCAGCCCGGCATGGACCCGCGGGACATAATGTGGAAGCGGGCCGCGGAGGCGACCGAGGAGACCGCCCTCCCCGTCCGGGTGAGGGAGATCAACGTCAGGAAGGTCGTCTCGATAGGGGTCCTAGTAGGGTCGGGGTCCGAGGACGAGCGGGCGAGGAGGGGCGACCTCGTCTCCGAGGCGATCGCCCAGGTCGGCGTCCAGGTCATCAGGATAGGGACCGCCCTGGAGATCGTGGGCTGCCCCCCGCCGTCGGGCGTCCGTCGGGCCACCGCTTCCACCGTGGCCGAGCTCGCCGACGTCACGTCCTCGACGTGGGTCGGGGGAGGCGCCGGGACTCCCATCCGGACCCCGTCGGGCTCCTCCTCCTTCGACCTTCTGATCGTCGGCCCGCAGGAGGTCGGCCCGGGCGCCCTCCCTCCCTTCCGCCTGCTTCTGGTCGTCTCTGACGAGGGAAGTGACGGAGCCCACTCCCTCCCCATCTCCCCGCCCTCCTCCTCCTTCCGTCACCTCCCCCGAGGGGCCTCGGTCTTCACGGGCAAGGAGGACCTCTCCGGCCTGACGTCCTCGGTGATCGCCGGATGAGCGCCCGAGCCGCCTGGGCACTGTCCGCGCTCATCGCGGTCTCGCTCGCCTCCCTCTACGCGACGGTGCTCATCTGGTTGTCCCGCAACACCGTCTTCCTGCCCGCGACCCCCTTCGAATCGGCCATCCTCTGGAGCCAGCTGGCGAGGCTGGTCGTCATGCTCTCGGTCCCGCGGCTGCGCAGGATGAACGGCCTGATCGTCATCGACTTCTTCGCAGGCGAGATGCTGGTCGTCCCGGCGGTGGTCTTCCTGGCCGAGCTCCTGGGTCAGAGGTCCTACCTGCCCCTGGCGGGGGAGGTGATACCCGTCTGGACCTCGGCGTTCCTGCTGGTCTACCCGGTCTTCGCCATCGTCAGGATCGCGGAGCTGGCCCGCGCCGGAGGCAAGATCGCGACGCTGATACCCTCGGCGGCCGGGGTCTTCACGGTCCTGCTGCTCGTCATCTCGGCGACGACCCAGACCACCGGGACGCCTGGGCTCCTGGGGATGACCAACCTCGTCATCGCAGCGGTCACCAAGGGCGCCTCGGCGGCCGCCGCGGACGCTCCGACCGCCTCTCTCGCCGGGATCGGCCTGTACCTCGGCCTGATACTCTATTCGACCTTCGGAGCCAAGGGGGCGCCTCCGGCCCGGGACGCCCTGCTGCTCTTTCCGCTCCTCGGCACCGCCTCGGCCGTCGCCTGGGGGGCGCTGACGGGCCAGCTCTGGGGCGGCGCGCTCTGGACCTTCAGCGTGCCGTCGCTCGTGCTCGTGGCGACGATGTGGGTGGGGACCCGTGCGAAGAAGAAACGGTAGCCTGGTCCTGCTCCTGGCGCTCCTGGCGCTCGCCGCCCTCCTGCCCGTCGTCGGGCGCCCCGCGGCCGCCCAGACCGACGTCGCCCCGATCGCCGTCCCCTCCCTCTCGATGGGGTTCGGTCCCGGGCTCCTCACCCCGACGAGCCAGGGCGTCCCGGTCTACACCGCCGGCGACCAGCTGTGGGTGAGCTCGGACTCCTCGGCGTCGCTCGGCATCACGCTCACAGACCCGGGCGGGGTGACCATCGCCTCGACCGCCCTCCTGCCCATGGACCCCGCCATCGTCCATTCGTTCTCCGGGTCGGAACCGACCGGCGTGTGGTCCCTGACCGTCGGCCCGGGCTCCTCTGAAAACCAGTCCCAGCCGGTGGAGCCCCAGACGGTCCAGTTCCTGGTCGTCCAGGCCTTCCCTGATCCAGCGACCCTGAGCGGGTACTCGCTCTCGGCGGCCGGGGGCCTCGCGATGAACTTCACGCTGCCGACGACCGTCCAGTACGACATCGACGCGTGCGCCGTCGGCACCCCGCAGCCGACCACGGCCTCGGTCCCGATCCCCTCCGCCCTGGGCTCCGGCCAGATCCTCCTGGGAGAGGAGGGCGCGTCCCTCTCCATCGCGACGAAGGGGCTGGTCTCCGCCCCGTTCGAGTTCTGGGTCGAGCTCGACCAGAACTACTCGTACCTGCAGGGCCTCTCCCCGACCTCCGTCGTCTCCCGGTCCATCGAGGTGGC
Source organism: Nitrososphaerales archaeon (assembly GCA_049515775.1). Taxonomy (GTDB): domain Archaea; phylum Thermoproteota; class Nitrososphaeria; order Nitrososphaerales; family Gagatemarchaeaceae; genus Gagatemarchaeum. Next base: position 19,271 of record JBEKTS010000029.1, read on the forward strand.
CTCCACGTCCGCCACGGCTCTGGTCCCCGACCAGGGCTCGACGACGGCTTTCAACGCCTCCCTCTCCGAGGACGCCCAGCTGCGCGCAGGCAGGCTCGAGCTGCGCGCCTTCTTCGACAGCTCCGTCGGGATCTCGGTGGAGCAGACCTGGGTCCTGTCGCTGGGCGACGGCTCGTGGATGCCGCTCCAGGGGTGCAGCGCGTACGGCGCCGTCTCCTCCCGGTCGTTCTCCCTCTCCGCCTCCCTGACCGGGCCCGTCTCGGGTTGGCCCGCCGCCGTCTACACGACCTACGACGTCTATGGGGTCGAGATGTTCTCGGCGAGCGACGTCGGCCTCGAGCCCGCGGTCCTCTCCGTCGACGCGTCCCCCTGGGGGACGTCCCTCACCGACTCGCTGCTGAACTTCAGCTCTCCCGGTGGCGCCGAGCTCGCGTCCTCGCCGGGGAACGGGACGCTCTACCTCGTCTCGGGGCAGTACCCCGTCGACGTGGTCGTCTCGACCGGCACCCAGCCCGGGTTCACCGTGACCATAGCGCAACCGTTCACCGAGACGGAGGTCCAGGTGAACTCCAGCAAGCTGAGCGTCGCGACCTACCTGGGCACGGGCGGCCGGGCGGCCGGTGCCTCGATCGCCGTCCTCGACGCCGGGGGCCAGCCGGTGGCGACCGCGGCCTCGGGAGGCCAATCGCCGGCCGTCTTCTACCTCCCACCGGGGAACTACACGGTGCGGGCCTCGCTCGGTAACTCCACCCAGGTCGAGGTCGACGTCTCGCAGCCCGGCGTCTCTTCTGCGATCGCGTTCCACTTCGCGACGGGTTCCGGTACGGACGTGGTCTACCTCCTGGAGACGGCGGCGGTCGGCCTGGTGGCGTCCATCGTCGTGTGGGTCAAGGTCTACCGCGACCGGAGGTGAGCGCGGCGGCACCCTGGATCGACCGTCCCCTCCCTCTCTCCCTCCCTCCCTCCCCGCCCGTCTGCCTCCGTCGTTCGGCGACCCATCACGCATAAATCCCGACGGGCCCAGCGGGAGGGCGTTGCCGGCCTGTCCCAACTGCAAAGCCGCGGTCTCCTCGCCCGAGCGGGTCCACAAGGTCGTGGTCGAGCCCGAGCAGGGCGAACGGGGTATAGTCAAGCGGGACGTCGGGATGTACCGGTGCCCCAGGTGCGACACGACCTTCCCGAGGGTCCTGGGTCGCGTCCACTACCTGCTCGTACCCGAGACTGAGCTCAACCGGCTGAAGAAGGACGGCGCGCAGAACAAGGCCAGGATCGACGAGCTCGAGGCAGCGATCGTATCGCTCAAGAAGGAGAAGGACGAGCACGAGGAGGCGCTGACGAGGCAGCTCCGCGACAAGGTGATCACCAGCCTAGAGTCGGAGCTGGGCCAGCTGGAGAAGCACGTCAAGCACCTAGAGTCGGAGCGCGACCGTCTCAGGACCGAGCTGGCCGCGCCCTAGGGAGGGCGACGCTCACTGGGTGCCCTCGATGGAGGCTATCTGCCCCTCGAGGTCCGTCTTCTCCATCTTCAGCATGTCCACGGTCGCCTGAAGGGAAGCGCTCTTCTTCTCGAGCTCGAGCAGAGTGCGCCTCTGCCTCAGTCCCTCCACCTCGGTGATCAGGGAGGCCCTCTCGCTCTCGAGCCTCTCCAGCTTCTCCTCTAGCTCTGACTTCTTCCTCTGGAACTCGCGGTCTTCTGATATCAATCTGGGCGCCGCTGCAGCCTTGACGCCCACGGTAATTCAACGTTTGCGACGCCGGTCGCCGTCGCCTGACCAGGTAGCTGCGGGGGGACCAGATTGGCCCGGGACAACTGCTCGGTATAAATGCGGGTGGCCGGGCGTCGTCGCATGACGCTTCAATCGGTCGCCGGCCTGATCCAGGGCCTCCACCACATAACCCTGGTGACCTCGAACCAGGAGGCCAACAGGAGGTTCTACACGGAGGTCCTCGGGCTGAGGAGGGTCAAGCTCTCGGTCAACCAGGACGACGTCTTCCACCGGCACCTGTTCTACGCCGACGAAAGGGGGACGACGGGCAGCGCGATAACCTTCTTCGAGTGGCCGGACCTCCCGCCGGGGTCGGTCGGGCTGGGGTCTCCCCACCACCTCTCGTACCGCGTCGGCCGCGTCGACTCGCTCCCGGACTGGGTCTCCTGGCTGCGAGCGGCGGGCGCGCGGGTCGTCGGCCCGCTGCCCAGGGACGGCCGGGTCTCGATCTACCTGAGGGACCCCGACGGCGCGGTCATCGAGCTCACGGCGGCGCACGAGGGGACGATGACCGAGGGGGACGTCGCCGAGCTCGGGAGGAGGGCCTCCTCGGCCCCGGTCCCTCCCTCCATCTCCTCCGCCATGCGGCTCACCGCCTTCGACCACGCGAGCCCGATCGCCTCGGACCCGAAGCTGAGCGCCCGCTTCTTCGAGAAGCTCGTAGGCTTGAAGAGCGCGTTCTCGATCCCCGACCCGGACCAGCGGGACGCGTCCATCCTCGCCATAGGGAGCGACGCGAGGCCGGACTTCCTCCGCTACCTCTCGTCGCCCTCGGCCGCACGGGGCGGCCTGGTGGGGCGGGGGTCGATCCACCACATCGCGATGGCGGTCGAGGACGACCGCGACCAGCTCAGGATCATGCGGCGGCTCGACGACGTCGGGATCGAGAACTCGGGAGTGGTCGACCGCTCGTGGTTCCGCTCGCTCTACTTCCGGGACCCGGACGGGAACCTGCTGGAGGTCGCGACCAAGGGTCCCGGTTACACCTACGACGAGCCGCTCGAGACGCTCGGGTCGCGCCTGGCGCTCCCGAGGTGGCTGGAGCCGAGGAGGGCCGAGATAGAGGCGGTCCTGAAGAAGACCGACGATGAGAACCCCGCGGCCTGGCCGCCCGCACGCTACCCCGCGACGCAGGAGCGGCCGGAGGCCCTGGCGTCGGCAGCATGAGAGGAGAGGAGAGACCCTTGCCATCCCCGGACTCCCACCCGTCGAGCTTCATCCACCGGTTCCTCCCCTCGGAGAAGGGTCTCCCCGTCACGCTGCTCCTCCTCCACGGGACGGGTGGGAACGAGAACGACCTGGTCGACCTCGGGGGGAGGCTCCTCCCGGGAGCCGCCCTCCTGAGCCCCCGCGGGAAGGTCCTGGAGAACGGGATGCCCAGGTTCTTCCGGCGCCTCGCCGAGGGCGTCTTCGACCTCAACGACCTGGTCCAACGCACCGAGGAGCTCGCAGGGTTCGTCGCGGACGCCTCGTCGAAGCGGGGCTTCGGGAAGAACGTCGTCGCGGTAGGATACTCGAACGGGGCCAACATCGCGGCCAGCCTCCTGCTCCTCCGACCGAAGCTCCTCGCCGGCGCGGTCCTGCTCCGGCCGATGGTCCCCTTCACGATGCAGGCCGTCCCCGACCTCTCGGGGGTGGGCGTGCTGATAGAGGCCGGGACCGGAGACCTCATCGTCCCGAAGGACCAGCCGCCGGCCCTCGAGGAGATCTTCCGCCGAGGCGGGGCGGACGTCAGGCTCGTGTGGCAGACGGCGGGCCATCAGCTGACCGAGGCCGACGTCGACGAGGCCAGGCGGTGGCTGTCCCGGTTCGCCGGGCCGAAGGGGCGCCCCTCCTGAGGTCTCCGTCGCCCCGCCCCGGCGCGGCCGGACGCCCTCCCCGAGGGCCGGACCGGCGCCGTCCATTTATAGCCCGGAGCGCGGCGCTGCACCCAGATGAGCGCCACCAGTGACGCCCAAGCCGGGCCCCCGACCAGGAGATCGCACCGGCGTAGCAACGCCCTGTGGGCGGCCGCCGTGGTGCTCGTCGCCCTCTTCGCGGCCTACGCCTACGCCAGCTCCTCCGCCTCCCCGCCGCCCCCCTCCACCACCGTCACCCGGACGACGCGCACCTCCTACGACGTGACCGCCTCCTCCATCGTCCTGTCGGCGGTCCAGCAGGATCCGGCGGGATACACCGAGGCCTCGAGCGGCCCGCTCGCGCCGACCTATCCCGGGGAGCTGAGCGCGGCCGACGCGATCCTCGAGACGAGCGGCTCGGCCGCGAACGGGAACGTGACGGTAGCCGTCTTCGCAACCACCAACTCCAGCCAGTCATACTTCGACGAGTTCGCGTCCCACGTCCGGGGGCTCGCGGGGTTCACGGACATCACCAGCGTGATCGGGGCCTACGAGCAGTACGGCGGCTGCTACGCCTACGGCGAGGACGTGGACGGGATAGGGGTGGCGAACGGCATCTGCGTCGACGGGAACGTCTTCCTGCAGGTCCACCTCTCCTCGTCGGAGCAGTTCTCCTATCTCGAGGACGACCTCTCCAGCCTGATGGGCGCCGCGTACCAGAGCGTCTAGCCTCACCGCCAGCGGGGGGCCCGGGGCCACCTGGCCGCCGACGCGGGAGCCGCTCCATCGGACGGCCCGGCGACGGGGGGATGGAAGGGGCCCGAGGCGGTACCGCGCGCTGTGATTGCAACCGGTGCGTTCTGGTTCGAGATGGTACTCGACTGTTAACTAGCGTGGTCGCTCGCCGACGGCTCGAGCTTGAAGATAGGATCGGCGTTCCCTCGCATCCTAGACCGATGGTACCCCACGATCCGACCGACCTACCCCCTGCTCACGGTCCTCAACCTCCTCCGGATGCAGGACGTGGCGGCGGTCCCCCTCGACGAGGGCTCCGACAGCCGGCGCGCGGTCTTCGGATTCTCGAGCCTGCCGAAGCTCCTG
>JBEKTS010000030.1:0-22118 GCA_049515775.1 Nitrososphaerales archaeon
ATGTTATAGTGCCATATATAGGTATTTATTATTCCATTTGCACGGGCATGTTACGATATACGCAGCATTTCGGACCCGGTTTGTGCCTCTACGCAGCAGACCGCCTAGGAACTGCGCTCAAGGAGCGCGTTCCGACGCCAAATGGCGGCAATCGCAGCCAGGACCAGGACGCCCACCAGCAAACCGAGCTCCAGCCTCGGGACGCTGGGTGCCGGGGAGATGATGATCACTTCGAGCAGCAGAAGCAGGAGCGCCGACGCTGCCATGTTGCGCCTCCAGCCCTTCGGCGGCCTGCGCGCGCCTCCCCCTCTGCTCAAGCGCGCCCGGTCTCGGACGGCTCCCTTCTAAGTTTGACCCCGCCGGGGGTCTGGGCGGACGGCGCTACTCGTTCGAGAACCGGGGGGCGTCGGAGACGAGCCTGGTCGTCGGTTTCCTCCGGTCGTTCTTCCTCTGCGATATCAGCCTCTTCGCCCAGTCGTTCACCATGTCGAACGCGTCGGCCACCTGGTACGAGAAGACGGAGTAGGAGTACCTCTCCTTGGACGAGAGGATGAGCACGTCGACCTGGCATCGCTTCTTCGACGACTTCATCACGCTCGCCTTGATTATCGCCCTCGCCTCCGTTATCTCGGGGAACCCCTTCCTGAGCAGCTGGACCGCCTCGGTGAACTTCTGCCGCGCCGCGGCCGCCTCGAAGGGGTCGTCCGGGAGCCCGACGATGTACATCGGGAGCGGGGGGGCGGCGACCCTCCTGGCCAGGACCTTCATGAAGTCGCGGAGGGTGACTATCCCCTGGATCTCGCCCGTGTTCATGACGACCGAGTAGTTCAATCCCGCCTTGCGCATCCTCCGGTAGACCTCTGCGAGCGGGTCCGTGATCTCGTTGGTGAGGAGGTTCCCCGTCCCGTAGTTCTCGAGCGACTCGCCGAGCCTCCCCTCCTGGCGGTTCCCCTTCTCTTCCCGGTCCGTCTTCGGCGCCATGCCGAAGACTATGGAGCCCGAGGTGACGACCCCGACGAGCCGGCCGTCCTCGACGATGGGGACCTGGTCGACCTTCTTGCGCCTCATCAGCTCCCTCGCGGACGAGACGGTCGCGCTCGACTCGACCGTGACGGGCTTCCTCGTCATGATCGACGAGACCTTCACCGGGACCTCCGACTCCATCAGCCTCCCGATGATCGAGCCCGAGGTCACCTGGCCGGCGAGCCGGTCCCCGTCGTACATCGGCATCGAACGGGTCCGGTACTCGAGCATGAGAGAGGCGACGTCGCTCACGGTGTTCTGCCGGTTGAGCCTCGGCACCTGGTGCATCAGCTTCGAGAGTCGCGTCTCCAGGCTGGTCAGGTCCAGCAGGTCTCGGACCGTGACGATCGAGGTCCGCTCGCCCTCCTCGACGACGGCCTCGTAGGAGTTGGTCTCTCGCATGAACCCTATCACCTCGGAGACCCTGTCTGTGGGTGTGAACGTCCTCACGCCGGTGGCAAACTCGGCTATCGACAGCGCCATCAATTCGTTGACTTTCATGTTGCCTGCGAGCCGCGCTCTCGCTGCCCGCGCTTATGAAGGTGCCACACCACGGCGCCGCCACCGGAACGGGCAGGGAACTGGAACGTGAGCCGCGCGGCCCGGGACCGCGGGATCGGGGAAGCTTCAGGCGCGGCCTAGGTCGCCTTGAAGAGCATCAGGAGGTTGCCCTCGGAATCCTTGAAGAAGGCCGTCGCGCCGACCGGATCGTAGGAGATCGGGCCCGCGACCTTGGTGGTGCTCTCGTTCTTCTCGGCCCGCTGGAACTTCACGCCCTTGTCCTTCAGGTCCTTGACGGCGGCCTCTATGTCCTTGACGAGGAACGCCGAGTAGGCCAGCTCTCGCTTCTCCTTCTCCGGCGGGGCGATGAGCCAGAACTCGGCCTTGCTCACCCTGACCGAGGCCCAAAAGTCCTTCATCTCTCGGTCAGCCCGTGAGAGGAGCTTGCCTCCCAGCGTCTCCGTGTAGAACTTCACCGCACGGTCCATGTCGCGGACGGGGACCAGCGTCGCGTACTTGCTGGATTCAGAGAGCATGGAGAATCCGTCGCCCCCCGGTATATAAGGAGGGGGAGAGAAGTCGCGGGGACCGGTTTGGCGCGCTCCCGTCCGTCGCTCCGGCCGGCCCTCCCGACCCGGGAGAGAGCCGATCCGTCAGCGCCGGGATCAGGGGAACGAGGGAAGATTCTTCTTCCCAACGTCCGAGCCCTCCGCGGGGAGCCGAGTAGGAGCCAGATGACCTCAAACAGCGTGGACCGGTCAGCGCCGGGACCGACGCCCGCCCAGGGACGCTGTTACATACACCCCGACCGAAGGGCCGTCGGGACCTGCGTCGTCTGCAGGAGAGGGGTCTGCAGGCTCTGCTTCGTCGAGTTCAAGGGCAAGAACTTCTGCAGCCCCGACGCGGAGCTGCTCCGGAAGAAGGAGCAACCCACCCGGATGATGCGCTTCAAGAAGACCGCGATCACCGCCGCGTCGGGGCTCGCCGTGATCAACGGCGTCTCGGGCGCGGTCGTGGGCTTTCTCCTGCTCGTCATCGGCCTGATCGGGCCGGAGGCTCACAGCTCGGCCACGCTCACGCCCGCCCTGCAGCCGTTCTTCACCTACTTCGCTAACGTGCTCACTTTCCCCGCGTCGGAAGCCCTCGCCATAGGGCTCTTCGCCTTTGTGATCGCCATCGTCGACATCATCACCGGCGTCCTGATGATCAAGCAGTCGCGGCTCGCCGGGATCGTCTCCATAGCGGTGGCCATAGTGGGAGGCCTCCTCATCAACAGTTACCTCATAATACTCGCTCTGGCCGGCGCCTTCACCTACATACACATCGTCCTCTCGACGATCAAGGCGATCCTGATCGGCATCGGCTGGGATCGGCTCACCGAACGGTGACCGATCGGCACGCCGTCGCCGGCGGTGAGTCTCCCGCCGCAGACAGGTCCAGACCGGGCGATCGGCACCGGAACGCGGCCCTTCCGGCCCGGCGCGTCCCCCCGTCCCATCCATCGCCCCGCTCGCTCTTGACGGCCATCCGTCCGGGAAACGGCCTTAATACCGGGCCTCGCCGTGGAGGGACCGTGAAGTGTCCTCGCTGCGGGCACGACATCCTGGACCCAGACCCGAGCTTCTGCCCGAGGTGTGGGTCCGTCATCGCCGAGGGCGCTCACGCTCCGCCGCCCGTCGAGGCGCACGCCGCCCAAGGCGAGGGACGGTCGCCGCCGCTCCCCGCCAAGGATCCGGCCGCCGGCTACTCGGTGGCGGCGAAGTACTACCTGCTCGCCCTCCTGGCGGTGGTCGGAGGGGTGGTGGGCTACCGCGCCGTAAGGGCGAGGAACCCCCGGGTCGGCGCGACGATCCTGACGATCGGCCTGCTCGTCTCGGTCGTGTACGTCGGCGCGGGCTACGAGCTCTACACGAGGTCGAGCGGACCCCCGGGGACCTACGGATTGGCCATCGTGAGCGTGGGCTTCCCTAACTCGACGTCCGTCACCGTCTCCGTCGCCAACCAGGGGACCCTCGAGGACGGACTGGAGTCGGTCGCGATCAACAACGGGACCCTCTGGCTGGTCTATGGCCTGGTCTCTCCCACCTCGCCGCAGGCCTCGAGCGAGCTGCAGAGCGGCGACCTGGTCTTCACGCTATACGGCTACATCCTGGCGAACGGCACGATCCGCTCGGTCCCGTCGGTCTCGTCGACGGTCGGGACCGAGTACCTCCTCCCCGCGCACTCGGACCAGGTCACCGTCCCCTTCGGCTGGCTCCCCCTGACCACCTACAAGGTCTTCATAGCGACGGCCAGTCAGCACCCCGCGAACTTCGTCGCGACCAGTCCGGCCTGAGGACGCGGATGCACGGTCGATAACATGGCAAGGTAACCATCTACCAGCAGAATCTTCTCGTCAAGATTGGCGAAGCCGTTAAGAGGGCGCCGGAGACAACAGCGCGAAGAGGCATGGCTCGCCTAGGCGGTAATTCGCAGGGGCCGACCGGACCCGTCCGGGGGTAGCCGCTTGAGAGCACGGGCAGCCGTTTCCAGATCGTGGTACGTTCGAGTCCTGGTGGTCGCGGTCGCCGCAGCGCTCGTCTTCGTCGCGGTCCTGGGTCCTTGGGATCCCCTGGGGGGAGGGCAGACCGTCCTCCCACGGTCAACGTCTTCGCAGGGCGCGACGACCGGCGCGACCTCTTCCGTCTCCGCGTCCACAGCCGTCACGCCGACGAGCTCCACGTCGACCGGCGCGACCTCTTCCGTCTCCGCGTCCACAGCCGTCACGCCGACGAGCTCCACGTCGACCGGCGCCGCCACCTCGGCCCCGACGGGCATCGTCGTCCCGATGTTCACGAACTACAGCCTCATCGAGGTCGGGGAGCTGGTGCAGGCCAAGGCGGCCCACCCTCAGGTGCCGTTCATGGTGGTGGCGAACCCGGACGGCGGCCCGGGCACGGCCTACAACGTCACCTACGCCGACGGCCTGGAGGAACTTCAGGCCGCGGGCATCACCGTCCTCGGCTACGTGCCCACCGATTGGGGGCAGACGCCGATCCCCTCGGTCGAGAGCGAGATCGGCGCGTTCTATGGATGGTACCACCCGGATGGCATCTACCTGGACCAGATGTACAACGAGGAGTACTCCTGGAACGGCAACTTCATCCCGACATACTACTCGACGCTCACCGCCTACATCAAGTCCCTGGGGATGGGCGAGGTCTTCGGGAACTCCGGGGCGGACATCCCGTACTACTTCATCGGGTCCGTGAGCACCATCGGGTACTTCGAGAACAGCTACGAGCCCTCCCTTTCGCTGCTCGGGGGCTGGCACACCGAGTACGCCAAGAGCAACTTCGCGTTCTTCGCCTACAACGTCACGTCGGTCGACCCGTACTACGTGGCGGCGGCGTCCGACTACGCGAGCTACCTCTACCTCACCAGCGGACAGAAGCCGTTCCCCTACAACTCGCTCCCGGCCTACTTCGGGGAGCTGGTCTCGGACCTGGGCTCGCTCGTCCCGGTGACCGTCCAGACCCAGGCCCCCAACGGCAGCCTGGTGAGCCGGGGTTTCGAGGTCACGGTGACGCAACCCGACGGCATCAGCAGCACCGGCTACACGCCCGCGACCTTCGATGTGGTCTCGGGCTCGACCGTCACCGTCTCCGCCGTGAACAACAGGGGCTACGTCCTGGACCACTGGTCGGACGGCTCCAAGAGCGCCGAGGTCACGGTCAAGCCGACCGCCGCGACGACTCTGATCGCCTACTCCAAGACGCAGGTCTCCAACGCCACCATAGTCTCGGTCCAGACGACCGAGCCCGACGGCACGCCCGTGGTCGGCATCTGGACGACCGTCTCCGATGGGACCGCAATCGTGGCGTCGGGGTACACGCCGTTCATGTTCGTGGCGACGCGGGGCGTGAACTACACGATCGCCGTTCAGAACTTCAGCACATACACGTTCGACACGTGGTCGAACGGAGAGAAGGACCAGGTCATATCGCTGACGCCGAGCAGCGACGAGGCGCTCTTCGCGTACTTCTTCAACGGCACCACCGGCAGCGGCATCAACAGCACGACGACAGCTTCGACCTCGGCAGCCGGGTCGACGACCGCCGCACCCGGGTCGGCCACGGCACTGGTAGACCCCCTCCTGACGATGGTCTCGCCCAGGTCGGACAGCCCGCCGGGGTTACAGACCGGCATCATCCGATCGGGCGAGGATGCGGCGAGACGGGCCTAGAGCTTCTTCTTCAGCTTCTTGACGTCGGCCTTCAGGCCGCTCCCTCCCTTCTTCAGCTCCGACCCGACGGCCTTGCCGCCCTTTGCGATGTCACCCTTGACCTTGGTGACTTCCGCTTCTGCCTTTCCGACTACCTTCTTCCCTTTGCTCTTGTCTGCAGACATGCTTTCGCGTCTGCCATGGGTGCTGGGTCATAGAAAAGGATAGCCCGCGCCACCTGCGGTCCAGGTCCGCACGGGTGGTGGGTCGGCCGGTCGACCCCTCAGAACAGCTCGAACCCTCTCTTCTCGAGGCCCCGCTTGCATACGGGGCAGCGCGACCGGAGCTGCTCCGCGCAGCCGTCGCAGAAGAAGAGGCGGCAGTTCCTGCAACGGAGGTTCAGTATCTCGGTCGTGTGACACTCCGCGCAGGTGGAGGGTGCCGCTACGATGCCCACGTCAGTCAGACCCTCGCGCGGGTGGCGCCGATCTCGTCTCCATCAATTGAGGCCCGTTCGGCCTTGCGGACGGCCGGGTCATAAGACTTGCGAACCGTCGCCGGGCCGCGTCGCCCGTGGGTTCCAGGCATCACGCCTCGGAGGCGCTCGGTCGGTCCATCGCCCGGCGTTCAGGACGACCACGTGGAGTGGTCCGCCTTCTCGTTCGAGACGCCGGATGCAGCGTTCAGCCACGTCCTGTTGAACTTCTCGGCGACGTCGGGGTTGACCTGCGCGGACGCCGAGATCGTCTCGAGGTTGGAGCTTATCTCGACAGCCCTGAAGGAGCTGCGATAGATCGCATACCTCTTCCCCTCTCCGGTGACGACTATGCGCTCGACCATCAGGAGCCCCTGGTTCGAGAGCTCGCTGGTCCTTCTGTAGCAGGTGCTCAGCGGAACGGCCTGCTCGAGGCTGATCTCCTGGACGGTCTTGCCTTCGTTCACCGTCGAGGTGACTATTCGCCTGGAGAACTCGTCCGCCAGAGCCGAGACGACGCATCTCGCAAGCGCCGCGTTCAGCACAATCATGGGTGCGGGCGCATCGTCTCCAGGGTGTTGGAACTTGATTGTCGCTGCCATCTCTACACGGCACTCAGGAGTATCGAAAGCATATTTGATGAGGGCGTATTGGCTGCAGCGAATTGGATGCACTCGGAGCATTTGCGATGATTTGCAATCCGATGCGACCGGCGGCCGCTTGACTGCGGAGGCTCCCATCTGGCCCAGGGATCGTTGCGATTCTTGCAGGATCGGCCAGTCGCTCGAGACCGTTCGCGGCCCTCCGCCTCCGACGCGCCCGTACCTCACCCGGGCCGGCCTTCGCCTTCACCGGCCTGTTCCGGCTCGGCTACTCGAGCGCCGCTCGTCTGTCGAAGGGTCGCTGGCACTGCGAGGTGAAAGGAATATATCCGCTGGCTAAACGGCGAATGAACGAGACGTGTCGGTGTGAGAGAGAAGACAGTAACCATCTCTTTCCGGATCAGCGAGACCGCTTTCAAAGCCCTCCAGGAGGACGCGAGGCACCACAACGTCAGCATCAACACGCTCGCGAACCAGCTCTTCGTCTCCTACGCCGACTATGACCGGTACCTGTCGAAGTTCCACATGATCAAGCTGTCCGCTCCGACGTTCAAGCGGATCCTCAACTCCTCGACCGAGGCTGCCATCTCGGACGCCGCCACCGCGGCGGGCGCGAGCCTGCCGGTCAGCTTCATCCTGGCACAGAAGGGGGAGTACTCGCTCGCCAACGCGATAGACTACCTCAGGACTATGGGGACGCACGCCAACCTCTTCGACTACACCGAGACGACGGCCAGCGGGACGACCAGCATCACCCTCACGCACGACCTCGGGGAGCTCGGGAGCGTCTTCCTCGCCAAGTACGTGGAGGCCATCCTCAAGCCGCTGGGGGCGAACGTCAAGATCGCAAGGTACCCGGACGCCATATCGATCAAGATCTAGGGCCGCGGCGCGCGGCGGTTTGCCACCGCTTCGATGCGGGCGACGTGCAACAGATTGCTTTCAGTACATTCGTGTGATATAGACGGAGGGTGGCGGTGCCCCGAGTCGGCTTGGCGACCGAAGAGTCTCAGAACTTCTTGATAGTCACCCTGCTCGGCAACGATGAGTCCGACTCGATAAAGAAGAGGGTCTCGAAGATAAGCGGGGTGACCAGAGTGGACTACAACGTCTTCTCGCAGAAGCTGACGGTGAGGTACGGGAGGAGCACCAGAGAGGGGGTGGAGCCGCTCACCGAGATCAGGCGCGTCATCGGGCCGTACACGGCCCCGAGCACCGCCTCGTCGTGCCGGGTCGGCTAGAGAAGAAGGCGGCAGGACCGACGGACGGATGGATGGAAGGCGGACCATCCAGCAGCCAAACGGGCTCCCGGTCGTGCGCCCGGGCGCGTCGATCTCCCCGGAGCGTCGAGCACGCGCGAGGGCCGATGCCGCACCCCACCAGAGGCGGTGACCAGGGTCGACGGCGGCCCGCCGCAGGGCAGGGTCGAGCGGGGCGGACCGAGGATCAGCGCCAGCGCACCACCAGCGCCCCGCCTCCGACGGTTCAAAATGAGCTGGAGGGGAGGGTCGTCGCTTCCGAGACGCGTCGCCCAGAGCTGGGCTCTACTTGGCCGGCTTGTTCCTGTCCCCTGACTTGGGCTTCAGGACCAGGGCGATGGCGATGCCGATGACGACCAGGAGCGCCGTCACTCCGATCTCCAGGGACCCGAGCATGAAGTTGGACCAGCTGAAGTTGAAGTAGTTGTACACCGGCTCCAGGACCGACTGTCCGAGAGTGAGCTCGGCGCCTATCGAGGCCGCGAGGGCGATGCAGGTCACTCCGAGCAGCGCCGTCACGATCTGGACCAGATACAGACCCCGGTGCGACCAGAGGTTGGGCCCGAACCAGTACCTGTTGAAGAAGAACGCGCACCAGAAGAAGAGCGCGGCCAGGGCGAAGAGGGACTTGTTGATGAGGATCGCCTGGGACGTTATCTGGTCGTAGGGCTGGATCAGGTAGCCGGTGACGCCCGAGATGACGAGGAAGAAGATGGCGGCGGCTGAGCCGTAGAATGCGATGGTGTCGGAAGCGCTGTGGATCGTCGGGATCTGGTCGGCGACCATCTTGATCCTCGACTGGGTCAGATCGCCGAGCACCCTGATGACCAGGGACAGGATGATGAAGATGACTATGCCCGTGTGCTCTTCTACGACCATCCCGTGCAGGATGTACATCGGGATTCCAAAGACGTCCATTCACATCAACTCCTCTGGTACCTCATCGTAAGAACCACGATAAACAGTGAGAACCCGATCACTATCACCGCGAGCTCCAGGGAGTAGTCGGTCACGCTGGGACCCGCGGGCGTGGTCGTGGAGGTCGTGGTGTGGGTGGTGCTCTTGGTGGTCGTGTGGGTGGTCGAGGTCGTCTGCACCGAGGTCGTCGAGGACGCGCTGCTGGCGGTGGTGGTCGACTGGCCCGAGGTCGTCGAGGTCGTGTTCGTTCCGCTCACCGAGCTGCTCGTCGTCGAGGTCGTGCTCACCGAGCTGCTCGTCGTCGAGGTGGACGAGGTCGTGAATGTGCCGTAGGTCTGGGAGGAGAAGGTCAGGACGTACGAGGTCATCTGGGTGGCCATGTGGAGCCCGGGCTGGTTGAACTCGCCGACGGCGAAGCCGATCTCGATGGTCGACCCGGCCGCGAGGTTCGGCAGGTCAGCCGGAGACGCGTTGTTCAGCGAGAAGGGACGGTAGCACTCCACGGTGTTCTGGCCCCCCGCCTGGTTGAACGCGCAGACGCTCTGCGTAGCGTAGCCCTGCGACTCCACGGTCACGGGGGTGCTGAAACCGGTCGAGATGAACTCGTCGACGTTGCCGGGGGTGGTGAAGGATTGGCTCGCGAGGATCATCAGGGTGGGCGACGCCTTGCTACCCATCGCCTGCGTGTTGCTCGTCGAGGCTATCTCGATGCCCGCAAAGCAGTCGCTGTTCTTGCAGTCGCTCGACGTGCTGGGCCATTGCATCAGGAACATCCATCCGGTCGAATTGTCCTTGGCGGCGAAGGTGATGCCGGAGGTCGAATCCGTAATCATCGTCGTATCGTTCCACTCGAGGGCGCCCACGATCCCGTCCAGCTTCACCGGGAGCTGCGCCTGGTAGGCCGTTATCGTCGTCGGGGATGCCGAGACGCTGTGAGGGACGGCACCGAAGAGCAGGATCGCCGCGATGGCCGCCAGAGGAACGTAGGATTTAGCGAAACGTCTCATCATTCAGCTACCACGCTCCGACTTTCGCGAAACCAGTCTTATAGACTCGGTCTCATTTGTGTTGCTTTGAGGCAGGTTCAACCGCAAGTGGTGCACGGCCGGGCTGTCGCAGGGGATCCCGTCTCCGGCCTCGGTCTCGCACCTCGAGCCGTATCCGGCCGCGGCGCAGGCACGCTGGAGCTTGCTCCAGGGCCCGGGCCCCTCCTGCTCGGGGGCCAAATCCAGCGACCTCCCCAGGGAGACCCCGTCGAGGCGCGTGCCGCCCTCCAGCGCGTTCCGTTGAGGGGACACGAAACCGCGGGTGACCCTGAGGGGCCCGCCGTCGAGCCTGTTGAACTCATCGGTGATCATCGTCAGCGCCCGGTCCATGCCGGTGTCCAGGACGTATCCGTAGCTGCCCTGGTTGAGGACCCCCCCGAGGGGGCTCGGGACGAACTCTGAGCGGGCCGGGATCCGCTCGAAGCCGTGGTCGAGATACTCCTGCCTGAGGACGTCCAGCTCGTCCTGGACCAGGAAGTAGTGCTGGGTCGTCCCCTCCAGGCTCGCGACGACGTGGTAGGAGAGCGGCCGGTTCCGCATCCCCGACCCGGCCGTCGGCCTCGGTGCGGGCTTCGGCTTGAACGTGAACGAAGACGTCGCCGACGCGGAGTCCGGGACGCAGCCCCCCGATTGGGGGCCTTCGCCCGTGACGCGCCATTCCAGGAGGCTCTCCCACCTAGAACCGGGGAACGTGAGCCCCGGCACGGATGCCTCGAAGGAGAGCTCGTCGGTGGAGAGGAACGAGTGGGCGGCGCCCCGCGGCGGGTCCCTCCGCACCAGCTCGAAGACGGGAGTGAGCATGAAGTCCCAGGTCGTGACGCGAGCCTGCCCAGGAGCCTCGCCGGCGTCGGTCTGGACGGCGGTCTGTGGCTCGGGGTTCCTCAGGTCCAGGGTCATCGCCGGCTCCGCGGGGCCGGCCAGAGTCCGAGGGACGCTCTCCAGGAGCATGCGGTCGCCGAGGCGGTCGGGACGGAAGACCGGCGGCTCAGGGGGTGCCGTCCTGAGCGGCTCGGGCCGCAGGTCTTCATAGGCGTCGTCCATGGCGCTGCGCCTGCCGGTATTCCAGTTCACCGCCAGCGTCGACACCCCAGGCGGCGAACCGCTCGCGGGGTCTCCGGGCAGCGTCCGCCTGCCCGTGGCCTCCATGGCCGCCGTGTGGACGCCGATGCGTATGGTCTGGGCGGATGGGTCGTAGACCCCCCCGACGAAGTAGGAGACCGCGCCCTCCCCGGACCATCCCTCTCCGGAGGAAGACGGCGCGGTCGTCCTAAAGGCGCCCGAGAGGGTCCCGAGAACCGAGTTGGAGGGGACGGCCCGGCCCTCGATCAGGACCTCTTCGCTGCCGCGGGAGGGATAGATCGTCAGGCCGAGGCTGCCTAGGAACTCGCAGCGGACCGGTGCGGGTCCCTCGTCGGAGACGACGGTCGCCCGGACCCTCCCGGTCCAGACGGCACTGCCGGGCCGCCCGCCCACGCCATCTCCGCGGGCCTCCAACGACTGCACGTCCGGATCGGGCTACCCTAGGACGTCCACGGCGACTCGGCCGCGGCGTTGTTCCCGGCTATCTGCCCGAAGGCGATGAGCTCGCAGTTGTTCCCGCCGCCGGTCGGATAGAGGAACCCGTAGACCGAGCCGAGCTCTCCCGAGCTGTAGAGCCTCGGGATCGGGTTGTTGTCCGGGTCGCAGACCTGTGCCAGCGCGTTCCGGACCGGTCCGCCCTGCGTGTTCGGACCTCCCAGGAAGAGGGGAAGGGCGTAGAAGGGCCCGGTCTGGACGGGGGCCATGGTCGAGGCGGTCCGCCCGAAGGCCGGGTCACCGTTGCCGGCCGCGCAGGCCGCGTTGTACGCGTTCACCGTGCTGGTCAGGGCGGCGGGGGTGATCGAGCTCGGGTTGTAGCCGTTGGGCACAGCTACCGTGTCGACCGACTGGCCGGCGTTCCACCCTGGGGGGGTGGTCCCGACGTTGTCGCCGTGTATCGGTCCGGCCGCGAGGTTCGTCGCCAGCTGCGCTATCGTGCTGCCCTGGATTATGAACCCTGCCGAGACCATGGCGCTGTTGGACCAGGCGGTCCCTCCGAGGACGCCGCCGAGCTCGGTCTGCACCGAGGTGATGCCGCCGCCGGCCACTGGTCCCTTGCTGAAGTAGGTGCTGTCGAAGATCACGAAAGCGGGGTTCCTAGTGTAGTGGGCGGTGTACATGTCGAAATCGGCCAGCTGTGTCCAGCCGCTGTGCGACGGGTAGCCGGACTCGTTGATGAACCGGTTTCCGTTGCGGTCGACCCAGATGTAGTTGTTCGTCGGGTTCGCGTAGCTCCACGCCTGGTTGTAGGTCGGAATCCAGGGCTCGGGTCGTCCTGAGCAGGCGTTCATGTGCCAGAGGGCGGCGCCGACCTTCTGGGCCATCTTTATCCCGTCTCCCGTGTTGTACTGCCAACCGTAGAAATGGGCGGGGTAGGTCTTCAGGTACCTCACCTTCATCTCGTCGTTGAACTCGAACCCTCCCGTGCAGAGGACGACGGCCCTCTTCGCCTGGATGTTCACGGTCTCGGACTGGTTCTGGACGGCCTGCACGCCCAGGATCTCGCCCGTCGTGGGGTCCTGGATGAGGTCCGTTCCGGCGGTGTTGAAGAGGACGGTGATGCCGGCGGCCTGCACCGCCTGGTCGAGCGCCTTGAACAGGACCGCGCCGCCTCCTACGATGTTGTAGTTGCTTATGGAAGAGCCTCCAGGAAGGAACGGAAACTCGCCGGAGTTCGGCACGAGCGTAGCAGGGATCCCCATGCTGTCGATCCAGGCCTTGTTCTGGTTGGCGACGCTACCCCAGGCCTGACAGACGTCTACCGGGGTCGCGCCGAAAGAGAGGTAATACAGGTGCTCGGCGCCCGCGATGGGGTCGGTCGGCCAGACGACCAGTCCTCCGTCGATGTGGGTGTTCCCGCCTCCGCCGGATATCGAGGGGCTGGCTATCCCCAGCGAGGCCTGGCTGGGCGTCTTCTCGAGGATCAGCACGTCGGCCCCCGCCTTGTAGGCGGTCAGGGCGGTGACTGCGCCGGCGCCTCCATACCCCACCACGACCACGTCGGCCGACTGGGACCAGGTCGAGGGCACCGGGATGGGCTGGGCTCCCTTGGTCCCGCTCCTGTTCCTGACGGCAGAGACCTTCGGAGGTCCCTGCGCGGCCGCGGCCGCGCCCAGCGCGAACCCCGGGCCCAGAGCCGCCCCGGCCACCATCGTGCCGCCCACCATCGCCGCACCCGCCGCCGCTGTCCCTAGGAAACCCCGCCTGGAAAGCTTGAGTCTATCCACTTCGCTCGAAGAACTGGGCATGCCCGGCAATAACATATGTTACTTATTAAGGAGGTGAGACGAATCTCAACTCTGAGACTGACTCCGGGCTCGTCCGGCCCTAGGTCGAGGCGGGCTGCGAGGGCCTGACGTTCTGGTTGAACCTGAACGTGTTCCTCGGGTCGTACCTGTCCTTCAGGGCGGTGAGGCGCCTCACCTTCTCGTCGCCGTAGGCCGCCCTCAGCCCGTCCTCTCCCTCGTCGCCCATGAAGTTGACGTACCTCCCGACGGCGAAGGGTGCGAGGTCCCCGAACGCCGACCGGGCCCAGCCCACGTTCCTTTCGGTCTCTCTGGGGTCGGTCCAGGTCCCCACCAGGTTGACGATGAAGGGAGCATCCCTGTGGCTGAACGACGTGGCCAGGTCGACAGGGGCGCGGAGCTGGCCGCCCAGCTGATGGACGTGGATCGCGGTCATCGGGGAGGGGATCCGCTCGCCGGCGGCCAGTATGGTCTCGATGGCGGAATCGGAGAGCCCGTCGATGTAGGACGACTTCCAGTAGTTCAGGACCCCAGGCGGCGCCGAGGCGTCGAACATCGACTGGAGGGCCACGTATGGCACGGGCCTCACCAGGTCGGCGACGGGCGCGCCGAACCTGCGGAGCGGGGCGATCAGCGCCTCGCCCTCCTCGACCTTCCCCGCGTAGCAGAGTCCGATCGCGACCAGCTTCTTCCCGTGGGTCTCTGCCGGGAGGAAATCCACCGGCGGTCCCGTGAGGTAGACGACCAGGGTGGTGAGCTCGTTCGGGGCGTCCTTCACGAACTCGCGGTAGAACCTGAGCAGCGCCGGCGCATCTCCGGCGCGATGGACCAGCAGCCCTCCCAGGACGATCGGACCCACCGGGTGGAGCTGGTACTCGAAGGACGTCACGACTCCGAAGTTTCCGCCGCCTCCCCGGACCCCCCAGAAGAGGTCGGGGTTCTCGGTCGAGCTCGCCGTGAGATAGTCGCCGTCGGCGGTGACCACGTCGGCAGAGATCAGGTTGTCCATCGCGAGGCCGTGCTTGCGGACGAGCCACCCTATTCCACCTCCGAGGGTGAAGCCCGCGATGCCCGTGGTCGAGACCAGGCCGCCCGTCGCCGCCAGGCCGAAGGCCTGGGTCTCGTTGTCGAACTCGCCCCAGATGACCCCGGGCTCGGCCCTGACCCTTATCCTCTTTGGGTAGACCCGGATCCCCTTCATTAACGAGAGGTCGAGCATGAGGCCGCCGTCGCCCACCGCGTTGCCTGCGACGCCGTGGCCGCCGCCCCTTATGGAGACGGGCAGGCCCGAACTCTTGGCAAAAAGAACACCCCGGATGACGTCCGTCGGAGAGAGGGCCCGGAGGATGACCGCTGGCCTCCGGTCGATCATCCCGTTCCAGACCCTCCTCAGAGAGTCGTAGTCCCCGTCGCCGGGGACCGCCACCTGGCCCCTCACGGAGCCTCGCAGCTCATCAAACATGATGGGCCAGGTGGACCCCCGTCCCAGCTATAAGCCTAGGAGAGGGGGTCCTCTTGGGACGCGTTCGTTCCGGCGATGCGGCCGCCGGCGACGATCTGCGCGTTGTTCGCTCCGAGGGAGAGCATGCCGTCGACCGAGCCGCTCTCGCCCGCGCTGTACAGTCTCGGGATCGGGTTGTTCTCGTAGTCGCAGACCTGGAACTTCGCGTTGCGGATCGGCCCACCGAACGCGCTCGGTCCTCCCGGCCACAGTGGCATGGCGTAGAAGGGCGGCGTTACTATCGGGACGAGCGTGGTGGCCGGCCTCCCGAACTGGGAGTCGACCTTCGCAGTCACCGAGGCGTTGTAGGTGTTGAGGGTGTTCTGGAGGTTGGTCGCGCTCATGTTCACGGTGATGGTTCCGGATGGAGAGGTGTTGCCCGATCCGAGTGGGGCGCCGACGTAGGTCTGGGCGTTGACCGCCGCGACCAGCGTCGGGATGTCCGCACCCATGGAGATCCATCCCCTCGCGATCTCCGCGCTGTTGTCGCTGGACCACTTGGCGCGCGGGTCGATGTACGTGGGGAGCGAGCCGTTGGGGCCGCTCGTGATCGCCGCGGCCTTCCTGCAGGTCTCGTCGAAGACGATGAAGCTCGGGATGCGGGTGTACTCTGGGACGGTCAGGTCGAAGTCGGAGAGCTTGATCCACCAGTTGTGCGAATACGTCGAGAGCTCAGTCTCGTCAGCGTACCTGTTGCCGCGCTTGTCCACGTAGATCCAGCCGTGCTGCCCGGGAGCCGTAGTGCTGTAGGCGATGGGGTACTGGGGGAACCAGGGGACCATGCGCGCAGACATCGCGCCCATGTGCCACATGCCGGCGCCGACCTTCCCGGCCATCCTGACGCTGTCTCCGGTGCAGAACTGCCAGCCGTAGAAGTGGGCGGGATAGACCCGGAAGCTGTTGACCTTGAGGTCCTCCGCGTACTCGATCGAGCCCGTCGTGAGGACGACAGCCCTGTTCGCCTTGACGTTCACGATCTCGCTGTTGTTCGCGAGGGCCTGAACGCCCAGGATCTCGCCGGACATCGGGTCCTGGATGAGGTCGGTGGCGGGGGTGTTGAAGAGTATCGGTATGTTCCGGCTCTGGACGTTGGCGTCGAGCTCCTGGAAGAACGCCAGGCCGCTCTTCACCGACATGCCTCCGAAGCCTCCCGAACCGGGAAGAGGGGGGAACTCACCGGTCGCGCTGCTGAGGGTGTAGGTGACGTTGTTGGCGGTCATCCACGCCGGGTTCTCGGTCTCCATCCAGGCCAGCGCCTCGCAGACGTCCATGGGGGTCGCGCCCCAGGACTGCTGGTAGATGTAGTTCGCACCGTTGATCGGGTCGGTCACGTAGGTGGCGTTCCCTGCGTTCATGCAGGTGCTGCCTCCTCCGCCTGCGATCGTGGGGTTGGCGACTCCGAGAGAAGCCCAGCTAGGGGTCTTCTCCAGGATTATGACGCTAGCCCCTGCGTCGAACGCCGTCATGGCCGTGACCGCTCCGGCTCCTCCGTACCCGACCACGACGACGTCGGCAGTCTGCTGCCAGTTCGTCGGTACCGGAACGGGCTGCCCCTTCTTGGCCACCCGTCCGACCTTTGCGGAGTTCACGGACCCGGCGGCTGCGGCCTGGGCCGTCTTGGCCGCCGCACTGGGAATGAGTGCAGAGCCCGCGAGCGCCGTTCCGCCGAGCACCGCGGCTCCCACCGCTGCGGTTCCCAAGAACCCTCTTCTTGAGACCCTGAAATCGTCGACCTTCGTGTCAGTCATAGCTTCGGCTCCCCCGCGTTCGGTTATTAAGGGCCCAATACGTTTCTCAGTCTTGGGAATCGAGCTCGACAGTCGGGTTCAGACAGGGTCCGGCGCATCCCGGCGGTCGAAGCGGTGGACCAACGACCCGGGCTCGAGTGGACTAGCCGCCCCGCTCAAATACCGGCGCGCACCGCGAAGGTCTACCGCCTTGACCGAGCGAGACAAGGATCGTGGGGGGTTCTCTTCGCATGCTGAGGTCGGGCTCCGACCCGGGGCGCGCCGCGCTTGAGCGGGCCGACCTTCAGGGACAGGTGGGCGGCCGGCGAGAAACTGGCCAGCGCGCTCGACTTTGCGGTCGGAAGGAAGGTCCTCGTCCTGGCCATCCCCAGAGGAGGCGTCCCCGTCGCCGAGCGGGTGGCTGCCCACCTCGATGCGCCCCTCGACGTGCTCGTCACGCGCAAGCTGAGGTCGCCGGGAGACCCAGAGCTCGCCGTGGGCGCCGTCTCCCAGGATGAAGTCATGATCGATCCGGGCCTCGTGAAGTCGACCGGGGCATCCGACGAGTATCTTCACGGGGAGGTCGCCAGGGAGACGACCGAGGTCGAGAGGAGGACGAAGGAATACAGGGGTGGGAGAGCTCCCCCCGAGCTGGCCGGGACGACGGCGGTGATAGTTGACGATGGCGTTGCGACGGGGTCGACAGCCAGGGCGGCGATAAGGGCCGCCCGCTCTGGAGGTGCCTCCTCGGTGGTGCTCGCGGCGCCGGTGGGCTCCCGCGAGGCGATCGACTCGCTCGCCGGCATCGCCGACCGCGTCGTCTGCCTGAGCACGCCCGAGCCGTTCTTCGCCGTCGGTCGGTTCTACGAGGACTTCCGTCAGGTCTCGGACGACGAGGTGCGGACGATCCTCCGTGATGCGGATCTCAGGTGGAGGAACGCTCGCACCCGACTGGGGCCGGGCTGACGACGGGAGGCCGGGCCGGACCGTCACCGGGGGCGAGTGAGGGCGGACCGTGGGAGCCCGGAGGACCGGGAGCCCTCACCGCTTGTAGCCGATCGTCCGGAGGAGTTCTCGCCGCTCGAGCCGGTCGGCCTCGGTCTCCGTCCCCTTCGGGGAGACCCCGTCGACAACCCCCAGGACCCCTCTGCCGTCTTCGGTCTCAGCGACGATCGCGCTGACGGGGTTCGCCGTTGCGCAGAAGACGCAGGCGACCTCCTCCACGGCCTTCACCCTGTTGAGGACGTTGATGGGGTACGAACCCCTGAGCACCACCACGAACGAGTGGCCGGCCGAGAGCCGGACCGCGAGGTCGACGGCGACGCGCTCGGCGCCTTCGTCGTTGCCGTCGTGGCGGACGAGGGCCTTTCCGGACGCCTCGCAGAAGGCTAGCCCGAACCGGATACCGGGCATCGAGGATGCGAGGGTCTCGTAGAGGTCCTCGACCGTCTTGATGAAGTGGCTCTGACCCAGTATCAGCTGGTGCCCCTCCGGCAGCTCCAGGCGGACCTGCTTGATCTCCATCGAACTCGGATCATCGGCGGCTCGGCTCGATTTAAGCTGCACGGGCGTCGGTCCCTGCGAAGGTCGTCAGGGTTCGAAGTCGGGAGGAGTGTACCGCGCCCTGACCATCTCCTTCAGGGAGGTGACGAGGCTGAAGCTCGCGCCGACGATGTCGGTCTGCGTGACCACGCCGACGAGCTTTCCATAGTCTACCACCGGCAGTTTCTTGATCTTGGAGTCGGCCATGAGCTTCGCGGCCTCCTCGATCCGCATCTCCCGCTTTGCCGTTATGAGCGGCTGCCCCATGATGGACTTTAGCGTGACCTTCTCCACGTTCAGCTTCTTGGCGACCGCCCGGGAGATGTCCCCCTCGGTCACGATCCCGACCGGGACACCGCGGCTCGTGATGACGAGAGAGCCGATCTTCGACCGCTCCATGAGCACGGCCGCCTCGAGGACCGTCGCCGTCCCCTCGGCCGTCTTGACCTTCGAGGTCATGATGTCGTTCACGAACAGCAAGCTCTATCGCACCCTGATGGATCCGAGGACGGACGGCTACCTTACGACGACCCTGTGCTTGGACACCTGGGTCGGCGTCTTCTTCGGTATCCGCACCTCGAGCACCCCGTTGTTGAGATTGGCCTCCGCTTTCTCAGCCATGACTTCCTCGGGGAAGGTCAAGCCCCTTAATATCTTCGAGCGCCCCTCGTAGCTCCGCCGTCGGGCGAACCCCGCTTCGCGCCGGTCCGACTGCGGCCTGCACTCGACGGTGATGTCGTTGCTCGTCAGGTTGATGTTGAGGCGCTCCTTCGAGACCCCCGGGACTTCCAGGACGAGCCTGAACTCGCTCCCGGAATCGAAGAGGTCGGCGTAGGCTCTCCAGGGATCCGAGAGCTCGTGCCTGCGGTGCCTCGGTATCAGCCTCGCGCCCGCGGGACGCCCGGTCCGCCGGACGGGTCGTCCTGACGACGCCTCGGGGATTCCCTGCGCGACGACGGGTCCGGTCCCGGAGACGCCCGGCCGGTCCCCCGCGGTCGATGAAGGAGCGTCGTCGTCCGGCACACCGATGACGTTCACGGGAACGCTGTTGTCGATCTCCGTCATGGCCTTCTGGCTCTTCCCCGGAGATGGACTTAAGGGATGCAGACGATTCTCACTCCTGAAAACAGGGATCGGCCACCCACGCCAGAACGAACGCCGCGAGAAAGAGAGAGGGCTGGATTCGGCGTACATGAGGAGAAGAGAGGCTGGGGATGCCCAACCTCTCGTCGTCAGCCTAGGTGGTCTTGGGGCGCCCCATCATCGACCGCGCCAGGTACCCCACAGCGAGGCCGACTATGAGGAGGACGACTATGGCAGCGTAGACCCATCCTGGGACCGAACCGGAGGAGGTAACCGTAGTGGTCGCCGTCGTCGTTGCCGTCGTCGTCGTGGTCACCGTGCTACCGGAGCCGGGAGCGGTGGTCGTGACCGTCGTCGTGCTACCGGAGCCGGGAGCGGTGGTCGTGACCGTCGTCGTGCTACCGGAGCCGGGAGCGGTGGTCGTGACCGTCGATGTCACCGTGCTACCGGAGCCGGGAGCGGTGGTCGTGACCGTCGTGGCCGGCAGCGTCGTGGTCACCGTGTTGGTGCTGGTGACTGTCGTCGTGCCGTTGGTGGGCGGCGTTGCAGTGTAGGTGAAGGTCGAGGTCGCGAGGAGTGTGGCCCAGGCAGCAGTAACGGTGTAGGTTCCGCTCGTCCAAAGGCCGTTGACGCCTGGATGGAATGTATCGCTGTACGTTCCGCTCGAGGGGACCGCCAACGAATCGGCGAAGACCAACTGCCCTGAGGGGTTGTAGATGTAGAGAGTCACCGAGCCCGTGGGTGACGTCCCTGTCACTGATCCCGAGATTGTCCCGCTCGCGGTACCCGTGTACGACTTGGCACTGGTGCCGACCGAGAGCGCGACAGTTGTCGTCCCCGAGGTCGAGACGGAGCTGCTCGAGACGGTCGAGGTTATCGTCGTCGGGAAGGAGCTTGTCGTGGATGTGGTGCTGGTGGTTGAGGAGCTGCTCGTCGAGGGGGAGCTGGTAGAGGTAGAGGTAGTGGTGGAAGAGGAGGTAGTCGTGGAAGAGGAGGTAGTCGTGGAAGAGGAGGTAGTCGTGGAAGAGGAGGTGGTGCTCGTGGAAGTCGTGTGAGAGCTCGTGGTCGAAGACGTGGTGGAAGTCGTGTGAGAGCTCGTGGTCGAAGACGTGGTGCTGCTGGTGGTGGAAGTCGTAGCTCCGCCGCTGTACGGCGAGCCGCTGAAGGTCAGCACGTACGAGCTCATGTCTGTGGCCGCGTGATCGCCTGGGTTGTTGAACTCACCCACGGCGAATCCTAGCTCTACCGTCGAGCCTACCCCGAGGCTAAAGTCGTACGGAGATGCCTTGTGGAGAGTGAAAGGCCTGTAGCAGACCGCCGTATACTGGGATCCGGTCACGGTCAGGCCGCAGACACTCTGCGTCGTGTAACCCAAAGACTCGACCGACGTCGGACTCGACTCCCCCGTCGCGATGAACTCGTCGACACCGGGGAAGGAGGGGCTGGCCAGGATCATTATTGTGGGTGTGGTCGGGCTGCCCATCGGTTGGGTGTTGTTCATGTACCCCAGTTCGATGCCGCCGAAGCAGTACATGTCAGAGCAGAAGAGCCCCGAGCTCGTCCACTCCATCAAGAAGAGCCAACCGGTCCCGTTCTGTTTCACCGCGAACGTGAGACCAGAGTCCTTGTCAGTTATCGAAGGCGTGTCGGTCCACTGAGAAGCCTGGTAGGGGCTCTTCGGGTTGACCGCAATCGTCGCTTGGTACGCAGTGACGGTCGTCGGCGCCGCTGCGACGGTGTTCAGCGGGAGCGCGAAGACGAAGACCATCAGGACGATTGCGCAGGGAATCAGAACCTTGGCGATATTGCTCTTAGCCATGCAGAGTACGTTGTAGCCTAAGCCGAGGAGGATATTTAAGGAGGGGTTCAAATCTCAACTTTGAGACTGACCTTCGGCCGCCGGACGCGCCCTCGGGCACGGACCGAGGCAGCGAAGTACCGACACCGACCCGCGCGGCTCGAGACTGCGGCGCGAATGCATGACCCGCCAGCGCGGGCATCCCGTCTTCGCGGTCGTCAGGCCATCGGCCGTGCTACGAGAGATCGGCCAGCAGCTCCGTCATGACAGCGTCGACGGCGCGGGGGACGGCCCTCTCGATCTCCTCGGACAGCCCCTCTCCGGGGCTGCAGTCCTTCGGCTCTATCCCGACGATAGTCAGGGGACAGGGTATCAGGCCGGGCTGATGGACGATGTCGAAGAGGTCGAAGAGCTGCAGCGCGTGAAGACCCGGCACCTCCGTGACCGGTCCCTCCCGGGGACGGACGGCGTACTTCGAGACCGACCCGATCTCGGCCCCCGACCTCATCGCGTCCACCAGGACTATCCTCCTGGCGTCCTTGAACTGCCAGAGGAGCGACATGTCCATCGCCTGGGTCTCGTAGACGAAGAACCTGTCGGGGTCCAGACCGCGCAGACGCTTCGCCACGTGTATGCCTACGCCGTCGTCCTTCATGTACGGGTTTCCCAGCCCTATCACGACGGTCTTCCCGGCGAACGACATCTCCCAGAGCTCGGGGCCGCTCTCGTAAGCCTGGGCGCCATCGCCGATGGTGGGAGGCATCGCGGGCCGTCTCTCGCTGCCGAGATATGTGTCTTCGTATGCGTCGCGCCACGTAGAGGCGCGGCGACCTGCGAAGGCACCGGCCATCCAGGGGCAGGAGGAGGAGGACCGCGGGCGCGAACGGTCTGCGGGTCCGACCGACCCGGGACCCCGAAGGAGCGGGAAGGAAGGGAGGCGGACGCGAGGGTGACGAGAATCAGAAAGAGCGAAGAAAGAGGAGGGGAGGGCGCGGCGATGCGCCCACGTCGTTCGCCGGTCGGCGGCCTACTGTATCCTGTAGTAGCGGTCGTTCCCTTTCGCGTCGAGCATGTGGACCGTGCAGGCGAGGCAGAGGTCGAACGACCGGACCACGT
>JBEKTS010000031.1:0-21870 GCA_049515775.1 Nitrososphaerales archaeon
GGACTCGCCGTTGTTCCCACCGGTCATGTACAGGAACCCCCAGACCGAGCCCAGCTCGCCGCCCCCGTAGAGGCGGGGAATCGGGTTGTAGTCGGGGTCGCAGATGTGCCCGTACTGGTCCCTGATGGGTCCACCGTTGGTGTTGGGGCCCGCGGGCCAGAGGGCGATGGCGTAGTAGGGAGGCGTCTGTATGGCTGCCATCGTCGAAGCGGCCCTGCCGTAGACGGTGTCGCCCTTGCCGGCCGCGACGTCGGTGTTCCACTGGTTGATCGCAGCCTGCAGGTTCGCGGCGCTGTAGTTGCGGCAGTTCGTCCCTCCGAACCCTCCCCCCGGCGCCTCGGGGATGGTCACGTTGTCCATCGACTCTGCGCTGTACCAGCCCGCGGGGACCGCCATGCCCTGGTTGGAGCCGATGATGTTGGCGGCGGCGATGTTGGCGGCCAGCTGGGCGATCGTCGAGCCGGTGATGACAAAGCCAGCGGCGACCTCGGCCTGGTTGGTGTTGGACCAGGGGGTACCGACGGCGGTGCCCGTGAATCCCGCCGACGCGAGCGCGCCGGTTCCACCGAGCTGGACCGGGAGCTGGTTGATGCCGGTCCCATAGACCAGCTGGGTGACCGTCGAGGACGACGTGGTCGTCGTGGTCGATGTGGTGACCTGCTCAGGGAGGGGCGCAGAGCCGTCCCTGGTCACCCTGCGGGGATCCTCGCCGCCCGCTATCGGCTGACCCGCTCCGGTGCTGTCAAGTATCCATATGGCCGGGACGCGGGAGTACTGGGCGTATGTGAAGTTCCAGTCGACTGCGACCTGCCAGGTGCTGTGGCTCGGCAGGGCGGACTCGTTGCAGAACCTGTTGCCGTACCTGTCGGTCCAGAACCAGGCGTTCCCGTGGTGCTCCTGGGCCCAGGCGGTGTTGTAGGTGGGGATCCAGGGCGAGTAGCGGCCCGAGGTGGTGTTCATGTGCCAGAGCCCAGCCCCGGCCTTGAGCGCCATCTTGATCCCGTCGCCGGTGTTGTACTGCCACCCGCCGAAGTGGTAGGGAGAGGTCTTCAGGTAGTTCAGCTTCATGTTTGCGTCGAACTCGAACCCTCCGGTCGTGAGTATGACCGCCTTGTTGGCCTGGATGTTCACCGTCTCGACCTGGTTCTGGAGCGCCTGGAGGCCGATGACCTCCCCGGTGCTGGGGTCCTGATAGAGCTCCTGGGCCCTGGTGTTGAAGACGACCGGGATGCCCCGCTGCTGGACGAGCTGGTCGAGGTAGTAGAAGAAGCCCGCGCCCCCGCCCGTCGGGGTGCACGAGGCGAACCCGCCCTGGACGCCGGGGACGATGTTGCCGTACTCGGTCACCGTCGAGGAGTAGTTGAAGGGGATGTTCATCGACGTGAGCCAGGCCTTGTTCTGGACGCCCATCTCGGCCCAAGCCTGGGAGACCGCCATGGGGGTGGCGCCGTAGCCCATGTTGTAGTGCCAGATCGCGCCCTGTATCGGGTCCAGAGGCATGAAGATGATCCCTCCCGAGATGTGCGTGTTCCCGCCTCCGCCCTGGATCGAGGTGGCCTGCGTCCCGGTGTTCGCGACGCCCAGGAAGGACAGCGTAGGGGTCTTCTCGACGATGAGTACGTTCGCACCTGCGTCGAAGGCCGTTATCGCGGCGACCGCGCCCGCGCCCCCGTATCCCACGACCACCACGTCGGCGCTGTACTCCCACTTGGTCGGAATCGGCAGGGGGGTGGCCCTCCGGCTCGCCCCCCCAAGAGCGGCCGAAGAGATGCCCTTCGGTGCGCCACCCACCGCGCCGGCGACCGCGCCCGCCCCCAGCGCCGAAGCCGCGACCACCGTGCCCCCTATCGCTGCAGCGCCGACGGCGGCGCTTCCTAAAAACGTCCTCCTGGAGAGCCTAACGTCCCGGACCCCCGTGTCTTCGTTGACCATAAGCCAAAGCGAGCAGGAGGGTAGATAAAGAGGGGATACGAATCCCAAGAATGGGACTCAGTGTAACACACTGCACCTGCCTTCGCGCCGTCCGCACCAATTGCCTCGAAATCAGCGACCGACGGGGGAGTTTGACTAACGCTCGGACCAAGCCGAAAGAACGATGGCGGTCCGAGCGACAAGGGTCGCCATCCCGGGGGCATCCCGTTCCAACGAGCCCCTTCCAGACGCGGATCACGCGGACCAGAGAGCAGGAGCCACCCGAGGACGCCGGCCCCGGGGGTCGCAGAGCAGGGTCTGAGGAGGATCAGGCGGCTTGGGACCATCCTCCACCCACCGAGCTCTGGGAAGATGACCGAGGGGTCTCCGCTACGGCGTTGTTGCCCGACATGCGGCCGAAGGCGACCAGGGCGGCGTTCTTGGCCCCCGAGGCAGAGCATCCCGTCGATGGCTCCGGTCGCGCCGTTGGCGTACAGCCGAGGGGCGGCGTTGCCGTCGGCGTCGCGGATCTGCCCCTCGGCGTTCCGGACCGGGCCACCTATGGCGCTCGGGCCCCCGGGCCACACCATGATGGCGTAGCAGGGTGGCGTCTGCAGCGCGGTCGGGCTGGACCTGAGCCGTCCGAGCGGCGCCGTCTTGCGCGCCCGGGTCTCGCCGCCACCGCCGGTTCGCTTCTCCGGGAGGGGCCCGTCCGCCCGAGGGCGGGCGCGAAACAACCTTAATGACTCGGAGGAGGAAGACCTCCGAGGATGGACATCGAAGAGAGGATGGAGCTCGTGAGGCGGCCCCCGACCGAGGAGGTCGTGACCGAAGAGGACCTCAGGGCGCTCTTCGAGAGGGACCCCCACCCGAGCCACTACGTCGGGCTCGAGATCTCGGGGCTCCTCCACCTGGGGTCGCTCGTGATACTGGGCTACAAGGTGAACGACTTCATCAGGGCCGGGATGAGGTGCAAGATCTACCTGGCCGACTACCACAGCTACATAAACGGCAAGCTGGGGGGCGACTGGGAGAAGATCCGGAAGGTCGCGAGGGACTACTACGCCGACGCGTTCACCTTCTTCTGCCCCGGCGTCGAGATAGAGTACGGCAGCGAGCTCTATCACAACAACGACGAGTACTGGAGGGACATGATACGGTTCTCGAAGCAGGTCTCGCTCGCCAGGGACACGAGGTGCCTGACGATAATGGGGAGGACGACCAAGGACAAGCTGGACGTCGCCCAGTACATCTACCCGCCCATGCAGGCCACGGACATCAAGGCGATGGACCTGGACGTGGTCCACGCCGGGATGGACCAGAGGAAGGTCCACATGCTCGCCCGCGAGGTCTTCCCCTCGCTCGGATGGAAGGTCCCCGTGGCGGTCCACCACCACATCCTGGCGGGGCTGGGAGAGCCCAACACCAAGAGCGTCGACGAGGAGGCGGCGGCCGACTGGATCGTCGCCTCGAAGATGTCCAAGTCCAAGCCCGACAGCGCCATCTTCATCCACGACTCCCCCGAGGCGATCTCCAGGAAGGTCTCCAAGGCCTGGTGCCCCGAGAGGGTCGTCGAGGCGAACCCCGTGCTGGAGTTCGCGCGCTACATAGTCTTCCACGAGCGGTCCTCGGTCTCGGTCGAGCGCCCCGAGAAGTACGGCGGGAACGTGACCTACGGGTCCTACGCCGAGATGGAGCGGGACTACGCCGCCGGGGGGCTCCACCCGGTCGACCTCAAGAGGGCGGTCTCGAAGGAGCTCTCGGAGATCCTGCGCCCCCTGAGGGACCGCTTCGAGGGAAGGGAGTTAATACGGGAGATAATTGCGACCTAGGAGCGCGAGCGAGACAGTGACCAAAGGAGAGACGAAGACGAAGACGACGGCTGCGGAGACGGCGAAGAAGGCGGCGACTCGGTTCATCCCGATAAACAAGCCGTCGCTCGGGGAGAGGGAGAAGCGCGCGGTCCGGGAGGTCCTGGACGGCGGCATCCTGACCGACGCCAGCTTCGAGGGCGGGAAGAACGTGCGGGAGTTCGAGAGGAAGCTCGAGTCCGTGGTCGGCGTCAAGCACGCCATCGCGGTCAACTCGGGGACGGCCGCGCTCCAGACGTCCCTGATGGCCTACAGCGTCAAGGCCGGCGACGAGGTCATCCTCCCCGCCTTCACCTTCGAGGCGACGGCGAACGTGGTGGTGGCGTGCAGCGCCAAGCCGGTCTTCGCCGACATCCAGGCGGACTGGACGATCGACCCGAGGGACATCAAGAAGAAGATCACGAGCAGGACCAAGGCGATAATCCCGGTCCACCTCTACGGGTACCCGGTCGACCTCGACGAGATCCGCGAGCTGGCAGAGGCGAACTCGATCCCGGTTATCGAGGACGCCGCGGAGTCGCTCGGGGCAGAGTACAAGGGACGGCAGACGGGGCGGACGAAGGACACGGGCTGCTTCAGCCTCTATGCGACCAAGGTCATAACGTCCGGAGAGGGCGGTGCGATCACGACCGACGACGACGGTCTGGCGGAGAAGCTCAGGATGATGAGGAACCACGGGATGAAGGACGGCTACGACACCAGGATCCTGGGGTACAACTTCAGGCTCCCCGAGATGTCCGCCGCCATCGCCTCGGTCCAGATGGACCGGCTCTCGGAGTTCATCGACGCGAGGAGGAGGAACGCGGCCGCCCTGACCGAGTCGATAGGCGGGCTGGAGGGCGTGACGATGAGGCAGACCAAGACCGACCGGACGCACATCTGGTACCTCTACACCCTCTACGTGGCCAAGAACAGGGACAGGCTCAACGAGAGGCTCAGGGCCCGGTCGGTGGGCTCGTCGGTCTACTGGAAGACCCCCGTGAACAGGATGAAGCTATACGAGGACCTGGGCTACTCTGGTCTGAAGCTCCCCGGCGTCTACGACGCCGTCGACCACGTGCTCTCCCTCCCGGTCCACCCGGAGGTCACCGAGGAGCAGATCGGATACATAGCCCGGGAGCTCCGCGCCGCCCTCAAAGAGACCTAGGCGGAGCGGGGGCGATCGGCGTGAAGGGCGCGGTCGTCGTCGTCGTCCCGACCTATGACGAGAAGGAGAACGTGCGGCCGATCGTTGAGAGGCTGGCCGCGATCAGGGGCGACGTCGGAGACATGCAGATCCTCTTCGTCGACGACGCGAGCCCCGACGGTACCGCCGCCGAGGTGACCCGCCTCATGGAGGACCACGAGTACGTCCACCTGCTCGAGAGGAAGGGGAAGATGGGGCTGGGGACGGCCTACCTTGACGGGTTCAGGAGGGCGATCGAGACGCTCGACCCGGCGGTCTTCGTCCAGATGGACTCCGACCTCCAGCACCCTCCGGAGGTCGTGGCGGCCCTGGTCGGCGCGGTCGAGGGCGGGGCCGACGTCGCGGTCGGCTCCAGGTACATCGAGGGAGGCTCCTTCAGGGGGCTGACGGGGTCGAGGCGGCTGATAAGCTGGGGCGCGAACCGGCTCGCCCGGTCGGTCCTGGGCCTCAAGGTCCACGACACTACGACCGGCTTCAAGGCGCTGAACCGGGCGGCCGTCGAGACGATGCTGGCCGTGAAGCTCCATTCGTCGGGGTTCATCTTCCAGGTCGAGTCCCTCTACGTCTTCAAGGAGAACGGCCTGAGCATGGTCGAGGTCCCGTTCGTCTTCGAGCTGAGGGAGAGGGGGGCCTCGAAGATGTCGGAGAAGGAGGTCTGGGAGTTCTTCCGGTCGGTCGTGGCGATGAGGTTCAGGGACTATCGGAGGAAGACTGCTGCTGCCACGAAGGTGGCCTAAGAGGGCGCACGGGCGATGCCGGCCCGAGGCCGAGGGTCCCGGAGCTCAGGATTCCTGCTTCTTCTCGGAAGGGGCGGGCGCCGCTGGCTGTGCCGCTGGCTGTGCCGCGGGGGCCTCGGTGATCGGCTCCGGAGGCGGCGTCGTCGCCATCGTCCACCCGATCCACGCGAGGATGCCGAGGAGTATCACCACCGCGAGGAACGCGGTCACCTCCAGCGTGACCTTCGAGTAGAAGTACAGCAGGAGGCCGTAGACTATGATCCCCAGGATGCTTCCGCCGAGAATCGCGCCGCCGAGAGCCCTGTCGTTGGCCATGTCGTTGGGCGGAGACCAAGATTGGTCCCGATTTAACGTTTTGTCCGCCGGAGCCGCCCGTTCCGGAAAGAGAGGGCACAGCAAGACAGAAATAGAAGTTCGCGGGAAGCGACCATGAAAACCATGTCAGCAGGTACTTCGGCAGCACCGCCGGCGCCGCCCGCGGCCGCCCCGGAGGAGCCGGTCAAGGTCTTCCAGAGCTCGATCTACGAGTGCGTAAGGTGCGGGACCAAGACCAGCCAGGAGGAGCTAAGCAACCTCCCCGAGGTCAAGTGCATCTGCGGCTACAGGGTCTTCCGCAAGGTAAGGCCCTCCGTCGTCAAGCAGATCAAGGCCGTCTGAGGGCGGGCACCGACGGACGGACGGACGGCCCCATCCGACGGGACCGAGAGAGGACGCCGGGACGGCTCTACTCCGAAGAAGAGATTTAAGACCACACCCCCGGGCGCCTCTCTCGAAGCGATTGTCAGAGACCGAGAAGGGACCCAGGGCCGCGGCGCCGTCCAAGACCGCCAGGTACGAGGAGGTAATGAACGTCGCCGCCAGGAGGGGGTACTTCTTCAGGTCGGCCGACTCCTATCCGAACATCCCCGCGGGGTTCTGGGACTACGGCCCGCTGGGCGTCCTCTTCAAGAACCGGTACCTCGAGCTCTGGAGGAGGCTCCTGGTCAAGCGGGACGAGATGGTCGAGATAGACACCGCCGAGATACTGCCGAGGGCCATCTTCGTCGCCTCGGGCCACGTGGGCAACTTCTCCGACCCCATAGTGGAGTGCTCCAACTGCCACTCGATCTACAGGGCCGACAAGCTGATCGAGGAGAAGGTCGGCCGCGCCGTCCCGGAGGGGCTCAAGGGAGACGAGTACGACGCGCTCCTCGCCGAGAACGGGATCGTCTGCAGCAACTGCAAGCGGCCGCTCGCCGGCACCACGCGGTTCAACATGATGTTCAGGGTGGGCATCGGCCCCCTCGGGGAGGAGGCGTATCTGCGCCCCGAGACGTGCCAGGGCATCTTCGTCGACGCCCCCTTCCTCTTCAAGACGCAGCGCATCAAGCTGCCGAAGGGCTTCGCCCAGGTCGGCAAGTCGTTCCGCAACGAGATAGCCCCCAGACAGGGCATCCTGAGGCAGAGGGAGTTCTACCAGGCCGAGATAGAGGTGCTCTTCAACCCCGAGAGGGTCGACCTGCCGAAGTTCGAGGTCGCGCTCGACTATCCGCTCTCGATCTCGGTCGGCGACGTCGAGCCGTCCCTCGTGAAGGTCTCCGAGGCGATCGCAAGGGGCATCGTCCCCAACGGGCTCGTCGGCTACTACCTCTACCTCATCCAGTCGTTCTACGAGGCCGTCGGGATCGGGACCGCGGACATCAGGCTCAGGGCGCTCTCCGAGAAGGAGAAGGCGTTCTACTCCGCCGTCGCCTTCGACCTCGAGGTGAGGACGTCGGTAGGCTGGCTCGAGCTCGTCGCCTGCAACTACAGGTCGGACTACGACCTGAAGCAGCACTCCCAGGCGAGCGGCTCCGACTTCACGGTCGAGGACGAGGGAGGGAAGAAGGTCCTGCCCCACGTCTTCGAGCTCTCGATGGGCATCGGCAGGTCGCTCTACGCCATCATGGAGGCTTCGTTCAGGGTCGAAGCGACGAGGACCTACCTGGCCATCCCCCCGATCGTGGCGCCCGTCCAGGCGGCGGTCTTCCCGCTCGTCTCCAAGGACGGCCTCCCCGAGAAGGCCCGCGAGATCTACGACTCGCTGCGCTACGACGTCGAGATGACCTACGACGAGGGCGGCTCGATAGGGAGGAGGTACGCCAGGGCCGACGAGGCGGGCGTCCCCTTCTGCCTCACCGTCGACGGCGAGACGCTCTCACAGGGGACGGTCACGGTGAGGGAGAGGGACTCGAAGGTCCAGGAGAAGGTCGGGGTCGCCGAGCTCGGCCCCTGGCTCAGGGCCCATCTCGCCTCTCGCTCCGCATCCCCGGTCGGGACCTAGAGGAAGAGCGCGACGAGCGCCACGGAGGCCGCGGCGCCGACGAGGGTCGCGATGAGGTTGACGATGTTGTTGTCCACGTGGGCGAGGCCGGCCCGGCGCACCGTCGGCGCCCCGCAGTGGACGAGCGACTCCGTGGGCTTGCCGCAGACGGCGCAGACTGACTTCCTCTGGACCGTCGCCCCCACCAGGCTGTCCGCGACCGAGCCGACGACCCCTCCGGCGAAGGCGACCAGGAAGATCTCGGGCGCGGACGCCCCGTCGACGACCCCCAGCGAAGCGGCTATGGCGCCCATCAGGGCCGCGGCCAGCAGCGTCCCCAGGAAGCCGAGCGAGGTCACCCCTCCCGAGGTCCCGGGGGCGACGTACGAGCCCAGGCGCGTGATTAGGCGAGGCGGCGACCGGGAGAGGAGGCCCAGCTCCGTGGCGACCGTGTCCGAGGCGGCGGCCGACATCGCCCCCAGGTAGAGAACCGCGAAGATCGACCCCCCGA
This sequence comes from Nitrososphaerales archaeon, assembly GCA_049515775.1. GTDB lineage: Archaea > Thermoproteota > Nitrososphaeria > Nitrososphaerales > Gagatemarchaeaceae > Gagatemarchaeum. Next base: position 8,498 of record JBEKTS010000031.1, read on the forward strand.
AGGCGAGCTCGGCGAGCCCGAAGACCGCGCCCGCCCCCCCGTTGGCGAGGATGTTCGGCCAGTTGCGCGCCCCGCCCTTCTCCTGGGCGGAGCCGATCGCCTTCTTGCGCTCGTACTTGAACCAGGTGAAGCCGACCCCGAGGATGAAGAACGACGCGATGACCACGAACCACCGCCACCCTCCCCCGAGGAAGACGGCGTAGCCGACCGCGACCGAGGCGAGGAACCCGCCACGGTCCAGGGCCCCCGCGAAGATCGCTGCCAGGGCGAAGACGATGACCACCGCGAGCTCCCCCAGGGCGAGCAGGAGGTCTACCTGTACCAATGAGCGGTCACGAGCGCTGCTCAGGGTCCGTCTAAAAGGATTCTCAGAGGGAGATCGGCGGCCGGCCCGCGCCCACTATGGGCCTAGGTCGTCAGCGTCTTGAGGGAGGCGATGATCTCGTCCTCGCTCGCGGCGTTCGAGAGCGCGAAGATCAGCCCCTCCTTCCTCGCCAGCTCGATGGCGAGCGGGTCGGTCTGCGTGGGGCCGTGGATGATGACCATCCTGGGCTTGAGCTGCGAGACCCTGACCGCGACCAGCGGCGAACGGCCCGCCCCGACCTTGGTGAAGACTATCGCCCTCTCGGTCGTGGCGCCGAAGATCCGGTAAAAGTCGTAGCCCGAGAGCGCGTAGATGGTCTTGATGCTGTCGACGACGGTGTAGCCGTAGAGGCTCGTGCGCGAAGGGTCTCCCGACAGGACGGTCCCCTTCACCGCGCCCAGGAGCGCCGAGGCGGAGACGGGGCGCGTGAACTCGCTTATGGCGAGGATCGCCGAAGACTTCTCCGGGGTGAGCAGCCTCGAGGCGACCCTCCCCTGCGCCTCGTCGAGGGAGACGAGGGCCTCGATGTACTTCCTCACGAACATCACGCCCGGCGAGGGGCGCCTCCCGCTCTCATAGTCGCTGAGGACCGAGGGAGACAGCTTGAGGGCGCGCGCCAGCTGGACCTGCTTGACCGAGAGCTTCTCCCTCCAGACCTTGAGCGCCTTTCCCGGGTCCGGGCTCGCGACGACATCGCCGGCGATCTTGATCAGCGAATCCTGGCGGCTGGACTCCAACGGCCATGGACGTTTAGCGAACACGCTTTAAACATTTGCCGAAGGGAGAGAGCGGAAGGCGAGGAGGGAGGTAGGGCGCCCGCCCGCGGTTCGCGGCGCCTCGCTACTTGCTCAGCGGTCGCGGCGCGGGAGGGTCCTCGACCGGGGGAGGAGACCGGACCTGCGGCCGGTCCGCGCGGGGATTCTCGTCCCAGAACGGGAGGTTCTGGCGCGGGGGCTGCTGCGCCTCCCGCGCCACGGGCTCCGTCTGCAGGCGCGTCCACTTTTGGTCGAAGAACCGCCTCGTTATCCCGCTGGGAGGCGCGTCGAACTCGTCGACGGCGACGACGACCGGGAGGTTGTTGACCGCGTGCCCCAGCACGAGGCACATGCGGGGCGGGAGGGTCCTGACGATCGACCTCACGGTGTCGGTGTCGACCATCGAGGCCTGCGCCACGAGGTTCAGGTCGGCCTCGTTGGAGAAGTTGTAGAGGAAGATGTTGTCGGCCTGGCGATATATCTCCTGCTTTATGGCGTCCGGCTGGTTGGTCACGAACGTCGTGAAGACGCCGAAGTGCCTCATCCTGGTTATCAGGTCCTCCCAGTACGTCTCCCGCAGGTAGAGGTGCGCCTCCTCCGAGAGGAGGAAGACCGGCGGGATGACCTTCTGCTCGAGCAGCTCGACGAGCTTGGAGAGGATGAGCTCGACGGTCATCTTCCTGTTGAGGGGGGAGACCCTGCTGAGCGATATGACCAGGGCGCCCCCGGCGGGGTGGGTCTCGAAGAAGTCGGCGAGCGAGAACGCCTGGTCCGAGTCGCTGAACAGCCCCGAGTTCGAGAGCGTGTAGTACCGGGCGTTGAGGGCGTCGCGGACGAACTCGTTGCACCTCCACGTCTGGATGTAGGTGCCGAGCGACTCCATCGAGAGCTCGTGCCGCGACTCCATCGCTTCCCAGATGCGCATGAACTCCCGCACCGTCGTCCCGGGCATCTCCAGCGAGTGCTGGAGGAGGGAGGTGAGCGAGCGGAGCCCGGCGCCCGCCAGGCCGAACTTCATGTCCCGGGCCGGCTTGCGGACGACGACCCTGTCGGCGACGGGGGTCTTGGTCCCGTCGGCGCAGAGCCCGATCGTGCCGTACTCGTCGTTCAGGTCGAAGACGATGCAGTAGGCGCCGTGGTCCAGGAGGCCCCTCACCAGCATCTTGGCGAGGTGGGACTTGCCCGACTCCTTCCTCCCCGTGATGATCGTTATCCTGCCGTCGAGGGACTCTGCAGTCACCGAGAAGGAGGAGGCCCTGCCCGACTTGCCTATCTTGATCTTCCGCTGGCCCCGGTTGCCCGCCGAATCGAGGATCTCGTTCACGTTTTGCCTCGTTATAGACGAGGTGGTCCTGGACGGGATCCAGTCGATCCGGGAGCTGTGTCGGCCGTGCTCCACGCTTCCTCGCGCCTTGCACTGGAGGAGTCTCATGTCGCGTATCTCTCGGGAGATGGTCCCGACGTCGGCGGGGTCCTCCGTGACCCCCTGCACCGACGAGAGAAGCACCTCCTCCCTCGCGACCTCCTCGACTATGCCGTCGACGTCCAGGTAGTTCTCGTCGATTACCTGGAGCACAAGGCTCCTTTCCTTCTCGGTGACCATCAGGTAGTCCCCCATCCTGACGTCCTCGCCGTGTGAGGCGACGACCAGGATGTTGGGCCCGTCCTTCCTGAGTATCCGCAGCTCCCCATCACCCCGAGTTGGAGAGCCCGCCGAGCGCGATGCGCCGCAGTCCGAACGACATCAGGTGCTTCAGCGAGTAGCGGTTGGTGATGTAGGCCTTGAGCGCCATGTCCTCGGACCTCGTGAAGACCGAGAGGTGGTGCGCGATCCTCAGCGACTCGGGGTAGCCCGCGCAGAAGGCGTCGTTGGCGATGACGCGGCCGAGCGTCTCCGCGACGCGCCCCCTGGCCACGTCGAGCCTGAAGACCAGCCCGTCCCTCGAGAACTTGGCGAGGAGCGTGTGTATCAGCCCCTCCTCGACCATGGAGTATGCGGGGACGGGGGCCCTCGATATGAGGGCCGAGAGCCTGTTGGCCGAGATCATCGCGCTCGACTTGGATATGCCCACGAGGGCGGAGGAGGGGGTGGTCCCCTCCGCCCTGAAGAGCGTCTCGGGATACGAGTCGAGCGGGTGCTTGAGCGACCCGTCAGCGAGGACGACCATCCGCTCCGGGAACGAGAGGAGCGAGGCGAGGACCCTCTTCTCGACCCCGTTCCGGATGATCCTCTCGGCTATCAGGTGGTCCGAGAGGGCGATCCTGAGCTCGTACCCCTCCAGTCGCGCGGGCAGGCCCACCGCCCCGCTGGGGGAGAGGTGGACGATGATCGGCCCGATCCGGAGGTAGCCCCTGGCCGCTCCCCGGGCCGAGAAGCAGACGGCGGCGCGCACGGCGTAGACCGCGCCGTCGGAGGTCTCGCCGAGCAGGATGCATGACGAGTCGGTAGAGGCGACCGTCACCGCCTCGGCCGAGGGCACGATCGGGACCGCCTCGCCCTCCGACCCTCCCTCCCAGTCGTCGAAGGGGTAGGTCTCCTTCCCGTCCCGGTTGAAGACGAACCGCCTCCCGACAAGCCGCCCGTGGATGAGCTCGGCCGATGCCCCGAACCGCTCCCTGAACTCGCTGGCGAGCACGTTGACTGCGTCCATGTTCATCACGGCGGCGACCTCCAGTTGAGTGGTCATGTTGCGCAACATGCGTATGGGACGCTCGGTAATTAAATGTTGCGCAACATGCGCTTGCGCAACATAGCCCCGAAGCGGACGCTCCGGCCATCTCTTAAATACGGACCGGCCGCCAAGATGCGCAACAGGAGCAACAAGGGAGAGAGGCCCAGGGCTTTTGTCGAGCGAAACGCCACCGAAGGAGCAGCAACCACAACAACAGCAGCAGTCGCCCGCCGTCACGGTCCGGCTCAGGAGGGGCGCCTGGGAGATAGAGATCACCTCTCCCGCCGACAGGGTCCAGCAGGCCGTCGAGTCCGTCATCGCAGGCATGGCCTCGAGGGAGCAGGTCGGGATCGCCCCCAAGGATGAGGGGCAGCCCGAGGAGGGAGAGAGGCGCTTCGAGACCTGCCGCGGGCTGCTCCAGACCATGTGGAAGGAGGGATGGTTCGGCTCCGCGAGGTCGCTCTCGGAGGTCCACGAGGAGATGGCCAGGAGGGGGTATCACTACGACAGGACGGCGGTCTCCCACGCGCTGGTCGACCTGGTCCGCGAGGGGACGCTCTTCCGGGACGGGTCGATGAGGAACTACCGGTACGTGCAGAAGCGCCCGTCTCAGGCCGGCGAGGGCTGAGGCTGCTTGGGGAACTTCTTCTGGAGCTGCGAGCTCAACCAGTGGACCCCCGTCGTCGTGACCCTGTAGCGACCGGCGCCCTCGGCCTCGCGCCGCTCGACGGCGCCCGACTTGTTGAGCTCCGAGAGGCGTGACCCGATCGTCTTGGGGTTGAGCGAGGTCGCGGTCTCGAGCTCCGAGACGGACATGTCCTCGCCCGGAAGCTTCCCCGAGAGCCCGGCCGCCCTCGCGGCGACGAGCTGGAGCAGGATCACGTCCTTGTCGCTGAGCTTCCGGTCCTGGACCCAGACCCGAGGCCCCTCCTCGGTGAAGCGGATGTACTCCCTGAACATCTGCACCAGGTCGTTGAGGGAGTAGTTGACCGAGATCGACCTGGCGAGGTCGATGCCGGGGATCTCCTTGGCTATGAACTCGTGGAGCGAGCGGAAGACGACCTCCGGCGGCCCCGAGAACTCGACCTTCACGTCGCCGTAGGAGACGGAGACCGAGAGAGGCTTTTCGCTTGACAATGGGCGTCGGCACCCCTCGGCGGCTTAAATGCCTGCCGAGCCGCCCGCCGGCGCCGCGGACCCCTCATCCTGCTCTTCCGCCACGTCGGACTCCGGGAGCACGAGCACCTGGGATGGCGCGCCCGCCGCGGCCGTCGTCGCCACCATCATCGAGGTCGACGCGGTGTAGACGTACTCGCCTCCCTCGCTCTTGAACCTCCGGATCTTGGAGGACTTGGCGAGCCTGAGCAGCGCGACCGCGACCGACTGCTTGGGGTAGTTGAGGCCGTAGGAGCTGAGGGCTTCCCTCACCTCGGAGAGCTTGCGCGGGTTCTTGCCCCACTGGTCCGAGAAGAACTTGGTGATCACGTCGCTGAGCGAGTCGCCCCTGGCGACCGCGATCGTCGGAGGCTCGGACTGCGACCTGACCTCGGTCACGGGAGGAGGCGAGGTGGGCTCGTTCGGTGAGATTATCGCGCTGCCGAGGTGACGGACCGGCTCCGCCCGGCCGACCTCGGGGAACCTGCCCGCTATCTCGGGGATGAGGGCGATCGCCTCCCTGATGTGCACCAGGTCCGCCTCGACCTCGGCCTCGTTCTGTCCGGACCTCACTCTAATCTTCACTCGCTCAGACGACAACGAGCGCCCCAGCGCGCCGCGAGAGCTTGTAAACTTTTGGGGCGGTCAGCGCGCCGCGGGGTCGCGCAGCCCCGAGATCCGCTCCTTCAGGAGCCGGCTGACCCGCTGGCCGTCGACGCGCCCCCGGGCCGTCTTCATGACCTCGCCCATGAGGACGGCGAACGACCGCTCGCCCTTCTCGAGCACGAGCGACCGGTTCCTCTCGACCACCGAGTCGATCGTCGACCTCAGCTCGTCCTCGCTCATCGTCGTCAGGCCCAGGCTCCTGACCGCGGCGCCCACCGAGGCCGAGCGGCCGCTGGCGACCTCCCTGAGCACCTCCACCGCCGCCTCCTTGGCGAACTCCCCCGCCTCCAGCGCCCGGAGGAGGTCCCGCAGCAGGCCTTCGGTGATCCGGGACTCGTCGACGCCCTCCCGCGCGAGCCTCGCCGGCATCTCGACCAGCACCGAGGCGATCACCGACCGGTCGAGCCGCAGCTCCGCGGCGAGGGACTCGAACGTCTCGGCCTCGCCCGAGTCGTAGAGCTGGAGCGCCATGTCCCGGCTCACCGAGTGCCTCTCCGAGAGAGCGGCGACCCTCTCCTCCCAGGGCACCGGGAGGGCCCGCGCGACCGCGGCCAGGCGCTCCTCCCCGACCAGGATCTCCGGGATGTCGGTCTCGGGGTACATCCTCGCCGCGCCGGGGCGCGGCCTCAGGTACCTGGTCTCCCCGTCGTCGGTCGCGGCGCGGGTCTCCTTCGGGACCCCCGTCGGCGCCGAGGCGAGGCGCGCCCCGACCAGTGCGGCGACGACCTCGACCCGCTCCCGGGGGCCCGCGACCAGCACCAGCGCGTCCCCCTCGCCGGCCCCCGCGGCCCGACGGAGCTCCGCCTCCTCGGCCTCGGAGACCCTCTGCTTGCGGAACTCGTCGGAGTGGATGATACCGCCGAGCGAGTTCGTCCGCGCCACCTCGGCGAGCTCCTTCCCGAGCCTTATGCCGGGGAACGGCTCGTGCCCGATGAGGCCGGCGAGCCCCTCGGCGACGACGCACCGGACGACCCCCCCGCCCTGCAGGGCCCTGGAGAGCGCCGGCGATGACGTGGACCCCAGGAGCCCCGTGACGTCGCAGGCCCTGCAGCTCACGCTCGTCAGCCCCCGGGCCCGGATCGCGTCGGCGATCCGCAGCAGCCCCATCTGCCTCGTCCCCTCGTATCGGACCACCCTGGCTATGAGGTTCAGCTTCTGGACCCCCTTGACCTCGACGACCTCTCCCCCCATCACCGAGACGTTCAGGTCCTGCCGGATCGTCCCGAGGCCCCGCGCCACCCGGCCCGTCGACCTGAGCGCCCTGCCGAGCTGCAGGGCCGCCGCCTCGACGTCCTCCGGTCGGCCGACCAGCGGGTCGAGCGCGATCTCTACGAGCGGGACGCCGAGCCGGTCCAGCGCGAACATCCTGCACTCGCCGTCCTCCCCCAGGACCCTCGACGAGTCCTCCTCGACCGATATGGACTGGACCCCCACGTGCTTGCCGTCCCCGTCGAAGGGGAGGTCCCCCCCGAGGCCGACGACCGCGGTCCTCTGGAACCCCGTGGTGTTCGAGCCGTCGATGACGAGCTTCCTCATCACGTGTATCTCCTCGACGACCTTCGCCCCCAGCATGAGCGAGATGAGGACCGAGGTCTCGAGCGCCCTCTGGTTGATGGGGTGAGGGGGCTCCTCGTCCATCTCCACCAGGCAGGACGACTCGGGGGACCACCTGTACCTGTTGACCTTCCCCTTGTTGAACTCGAAGACCGCGGCCGGGTCGATCCTCCCCAGCTCGGACTGGCTCGGCCTGAGCCGCCGGTCGAAGGAGCGCGGGAGGTCCTCGGACTTGGACGGCGGACAGGCGCAGAAGAGCTTCGTCCCGGCCTCGAGCTGCTGGTGGATCTCGATGCCGACCTTCATCCCGGCCTCGGCCGGGTCGAACGGGAGGCTCAAGCCGGCCCCTCCGGGACGGACCTCTCCGTCGTCTCGCCCGCCAGGTCCCTCCGCATCATCGCCGCCCGCTCCTCGGCGGTGGGAGCGTTCGCGAGCACCCACATCAGCTTGGCCAGCGCCGTCTCGGCGAGCGTGTCCTCGAGCGGGATCGCGCCCGCGGCGAGCAGGTCCCTGCCGTTGTCGTAGACGTTCATGTCGACGCGCCCCCATACGCATTGGGAGGTCATGCACGCGATCCCTCCTCCCTCGACGAACCGTCGGACGGTGGCGATGTTCTTGCCGTTGATGTGGCCCAGGCCCGTCCCCTCGATCACGACCCCCCTGAGACCGGACCCGAGGACCGCCTCGAGGTACGGGGTCTTCATCGACGGGTAGAACTTGAGGAGGGCGACCGAGTCGTCGAAGAGGGGAGAGGCCGCGAAGGGTGCGTCTGACCGCCCCGGAAGCTCGGAGCCGGTGAGGGGCCCGAGCCCGGAGCGCGACCAGCTGGCGACCGGGGGGACCCCGATAGACCGGAACGCGTCGCGGGCGCTGGTGTGGTTCTTGCGCACCCTGGTCCCCCTGTGGATCGCGAGCAGGTCGTCGCTGGTGTCGGCGTGCATCACCACGTAGACGCCGGAGAAGGGCGCGGAGACCGCGAGCGAGACGGCGCCCATGAGGTTGAGGTAGGCGTCGGACGACGGCCTGTCCGAGGACCGCTGGGAGCCCACGATGAAGACCGGGAGCGGGACCCCGCGCAGCGCGAAGGAGAGGGCGGCGGCCGTGTACCCCATCGCGTCCGTCCCCATGGTGACGACGACGCCCCGGGCGCCCCTCGAGACCGACTCCTCGACCTTCTTCGCGATCTTGGTCCAGTGCGAGGGCTCCAGGTTCTCGCTGGCCACCGTCAGCACGATCTCGGGAGAGATGCGAGCGGTCTCGGAGAGCTCGGGCATGAGGGAGTAGAGGTCCTCGGCCGAGATGGCCGGGCGGACCGCGCCCGTCCGATAGTCCACCCTGGACGCGATCGTCCCTCCCGTCCCGAGGATCGGCACCAGCGGCAGGTCCGTCCTCGCCCTCGGCGGGGCGGTGGAGAAGGCGGGCTTCTCGCCCTCCGCGAGCTTCCGCACGGCGGAGACCCTCGAGACGCCGATGCCGACGTTGTACCCGGACCTGAGCTTGACCACCACGTGGAGGTCGTCGTTCGACTGGTAGCGCGGGACGAGCGTCCCCCGGACCGTGTCGGCCCCGAGCTGCAGCTCGATGAGGTCGCCGACCTTTACCCCGGCCCGCTCGAGGACTCCGAGCGCGGGGCCGCGATATCCGGTGAGCTCGTCCAAGGACGACGTGGTCCCCCGGTCGGGAGATAAAGACTTGGGGCGGTCCCCGTCCCGGGCCCGTATTCGCCCCAGAATAACGTGCGCAAAATAATTAATATAGTGAATAATAGGCTAGTGATTATTATGAGTACGACCCAGAAGTACGCTCACCCCGAGGTTCTCGTCGATACCGCCTGGCTCCAGGAGCACCACGGCGACGCCAACGTCCGCATCGCCGAGGTCGACTACGACCCCGCCGCCAACTACGCGGTCGGGCACATCCCCGGAGCGGTCCTCTTCGACTGGAAGAAGGACATCAACGACCCGCTGCGGAGGGACGTCCTCTCGAAGGAGCAGCTGGAGGCGCTCTTCGGGAACGCCGGCATCGGCAAGGACACGTGGGTCGTGCTCTACGGCGACTTCAACAACTGGTTCGCCGCGTTCGCGTTCTGGGTCTTCAAGTACTACGGCGTCCAGAACCTCAAGCTGCTCAACGGCGGGAGGAAGAAGTGGATCCTCGAGGACAGGCCGGTCACCAAGGACGTCCCCGCCTACCCGAAGGCCACCTTCAAGGCGTCCGCCCCCGACCAGAAGCTGCGGGTCTTCAGGGGGGACGTCCAGGGGCTGCTCGGCAAGGGCGGGGCCGTGCTCGTCGACGTCAGGGGCCCCAAGGAGTTCACCGGGGAGGTCCTGGCGCCCCCGGAGTACCCCACGGAGCACGCCCAGCGGGGCGGCCACATCCCCGGCGCCAAGAACGTCCCCTGGGCGCAGACGATCAACGACGCCGACGGGACCTTCAAGACCAGGGACGAGATAGCCGCGCTCTACGCGCCGAAGGGCGTCACCCCGGACAAGGAGGTCGTGACCTACTGCAGGATCGGCGAGAGGTCCTCCCACAGCTGGTTCGTGCTGACCTACCTGCTCGGATACCCGGACGTCAGGAACTACGACGGGTCCTGGACCGAGTGGGGGAACTCCGTCGGGACGCCGATCGAGAAGTAGAGGAGGGCGGCCGGCGCCCGACCCTCTTCCGCTTCTCGTCCCCGACGCTCCGCCCCAGGCGGCGTCAGCGGACCTTTTTCACGATGAAGTGGAAGAGGCTCCCCTCCCTGCGCGTCTCGACCAGCTGCTGCCGTGTCCTCTCTGACCACGCTATGAGCTCTATCTCGGCCGTCGGGTCGTCGGAGACGAGGTGGACCACGGTCCCCAGCGGCGAGCTCGTTACGAGGTCGTCGAGCTTCACCAGTATCCCTGCGCACTCGGAGCCTATCTCGAACATCTCGCGGTCGGGGAACTCCGCGAAGCACCTCACGCCCAGCTCGACGGCCCTGCGCTCCAGCGAGGCCCTCGCCGCCCCGAGACCCAGCAGGAGGTGGCGCTCCTCGTCCAGCTTCAGGGGCTCGACCGCGGCGAACCATCCGGCCCCGTAGGGGTCCCGGTTCAGCGGCCGGGGGGCCGCCCGCAGGGACTCGTTCACGGCGACGATGCGGCAGGTGAGCGGCGAGCGCACGGCGTCGAAGTGGCGCGGGCCCTCGACCGTCCCGAGGCTCATGCCCCGCTCCACGACGGTGCCCGGTTCCTTGAACGAGACCGAGCCTATGGGGCCGCTCAGCCAGGCCAGGATCGAGTCGATGCCGAGGACGACGAGGTCCCCCTCGCCCTCCGGGACCCTCGCCCAGACGCCGTTCTCCGGATCGTAGAGGGCGTCCTCGGCGAAGAGGCAGTCCCGTATCTTCTGCAAGGCCGCCTCGGTCGTGACCCGGTCGTTATTAGGCTAGTGAGCCCCCGGCGAGGGGCTTGCCCATGTAGGGGCCGACGGGCTCGTACCCGAACCTGCGGTAGTAGTTCCTCGTCCCGACCGCGCTCGTCACGAGGAGCCGCCTCGCCCCGAACCGCTCCCTGGCGACCCTCTCCATCTCGCCGAGGAGGGCCGCCCCGAGCCCGCGGTGCTGCCAGGCGTCCCGGTCCCTCGCTCCCACCGAGACGACCCTGCCGTAGACCTTGAGCTCGCGGACGACGCACGAGGATTCCATCTCCTTCCTGTGGGCCAGCGGGGAGGGAGACCTCATCCGGACGAAGGCGGCGAGCTTCCCCGACGCGGGGTACTCGAAGGAGGCGAAGACCTCGGTTCCCTCGGAGGCGCGGTACTCCTGGACCTGGAGCGAGGGCTCGAGGTCGCCCAGGTCGACCGGCGAGTCGAGCGCCACCTCCCGGCAGCGGATGCAGCCGCAGCGGAACCCCAGCTCCTCGACCCGACGGAGGACCAGCTCGCGGAGGTTCCCAGCGTTCGGGCCGCCCCGTATGTCGCTCTCGGGGATCTCGCGCATTATCCTCATGATGCGGTGCCAGCTCGGCACGTGCCTCTTCATCTCGGCGAGGAGCTCGACGGTCTCCTCCAGGGTGTAGGGCCGGTAGAGCCCGGCCTCGGCCCACCGGGCGAGCGCGGTCTCCCTCACGACCAGGGTGGGGTAGAGCTTGGACATGTCGGGCCGGAACGACTCGTCCTCGAAGAGCCGCCTCACGTCCTCCAGGTCCTCGGCCGGGCTCGACCCCGGGAGCCCGGGCATCATGTGGGCGCAGACCTTGAGGCCGGCGTCCCGGGCCACCCGGAACGCGTCGACGGAGTCCTGGACCGTGTGGCCCCGGTTGGACCGCCTCAGCGGCTCCTCGTGCAGCGACTGCACGCCTATCTCGAGCCGCGTCACCCCGTAGGACAGCATCAGGTCTATGTGGGAGGGCTCGCACCAGTCCGGCTTGGACTCGATCGTCAGCCCCACGCAGCGGCTCGAGGCCGACTCGTTGGCGCGCTGCGCCTCCTCGAGCGAGGAGGCCGAGCGGGACCCGTTCAGGCCGTCGTAGAGGCCCTTGACGAACGGGACCTGGTACTCGAGCGGGAGGGCGATGAAGGTGCCCCCCTCGATGATAGCCTCGGCCTTCGAGGTCTCGTGGCCCTTCTCACGGTACTTGCGGAGGGACCGTCCCGCCTGGAGGAACGAATCGTAGCCCAGGGAACGGGCGATCCTCTGGCTGGGCCCGTCGGGCATGTAGGACTGGGGCGTCCCGATCCTCGGGCCCCCGGGACAGAAGACGCAGGTCCCGTGGGGGCAGGAGAAGGTCGGGGCGGAGAAGACCGTGACGATGATGATGCCGGAGGCGGACCTCCTCGGGTGGATGCGGAGGAGCTCCGCCCACCTCGGCCGCTCTCCCTCCGGAAGGGAGAGGAGGATCGAGGAGTTGGAGATGAAGCGGGAGAGATGGTGCTTCACGGCGACCTGGCGCTTCAACCGCTCCAGGTCGGGCCTGCCCCGGACGGCGCCCGAGGCGATGAGCGAGGAAATCTCTTCTATCGCTGCCCGGTCGGACTCTGAGAGCTTCGGGGCTAGGTGCGCTGCCAATTCTGGCCGGGCTTGCGCTTGAGTGTGAATCTCTTTACGTAGGTCTTCCGGTTACGGATCTTGGGGATCGCGCCCTTTCGCGGCTTCCCTTCGATCTTTGGGGTTTGGCCGCGGACCTTTCCGGCCTTTGTAAGACTTCCGTGGGTTGGCGTTCTTCTTGCACCTGCTTTTTCCAGGTGCGAGGGGCGGGTATATAGTCCTAACTGACCGCCTCGTCGCGCCCGGACGGGGCTCGTCTTTCGGATGGCTCGCTCGCGCCCGACGAGAGAGAGAGGAGGAGACGGACGGATGGATCCCTGGACGCGCCAACTCTTAATAGCGCTGGGATGAGCATGAGGCCGATGCAGTCCTTCACAGACAGCGTCGAGGACGAGAGCACCGAGCAGGGTTTTCAGTTCGTCTTCAAGTGCCAGATCTGCGGCAGCAGCTACCAGTCGCCGTTCACGGCCTCGGAGGCCGCGAGGGAGAAGGCGATCTTCAACAAGGTCTCGCAGTTCGGGGGGATGTTCTCCAACAAGGCCTCGGTGGCGGGCGCCTTCGGGGGACAGGCGTACCGCACGCCCGAGTGGAACAAGGAGCACGACGCCGCCCTGAAGAAGGCCACGACCGAGGCCGAGTCCCACTTCCACCAGTGCCCCCAGTGCCACAAGTACGTCTGCGACAACGATTGGAAGAGCGACGCCTCGCTCTGCTCGGTCGACGCCGCGGCCAAGGCTAGCGCGTCGGCCGCTGCGCCCCCTCCTGCCGCCGAAAAGCCCCCCCAGGACGCGGTCTGTCCGAAGTGCGGCCAGCCCTCGGGCGGAGGCAAGTTCTGCAACAACTGCGGCGCTCCCCTGGGCCCGCAGAAGTGCGCGGCCTGCGGGACGGAGAACGGCCCCGGGGCCAAGTTCTGCGGCGGATGCGGCGCGAAGCTCTAGGGGCCGCGGAGCCTGCTCCTTCCCGATGCACGGAAGGGAGGGGGCGAAGGAGGCGACCGGAGACGGGCGAACCCTTCCGCGACGACGGACGGGGCCGCGCCCCGCGAAAACCCTTAAAGAGCGTGGCCGAGCGCTCGGGCGGAGTTGCAGCGCTCCGAGATCAGGCGGGCGATCAAGGAAAAGGACCTGCGCATGCTGGGTGTGAGCTACGTCGACTTCACGGGGGTGCCCAGGATGAAGCCGGCGACGGTCGGCCAG
>JBEKTS010000032.1:0-39127 GCA_049515775.1 Nitrososphaerales archaeon
ACGTTCGACGTGACGACCTCCAGGGAGGACTTCCCGCAGGTCCTCCTCGAGCGGGCCGCCCGCGAGTTCGGGGACGCGACGGGCTGGATGATCAAGACCGCCGTCCACCGGAGCGGGGGGGAAGCGAAGGCGCTCCCGCCGATGGGAGGCCGGATAGCGATATGAACGCGCAGTCATCGACCGGGAAAGCCGCCGGCGAGAAACCGAAGGGCCGCCTGATCGTCGTCGAGGGTATCGACGGCTCCGGCAAGTCGACCCAGCTCCACCTCCTCGACAAGTGGCTCCGCCATCTGGGCGTGCTGGTCTTCAGCACCGAGTGGAACTCCTCGGACGTGGTCAAGGAGATCACCTCCAAGGGGAAGAAGAAGGCGCTGCTGACGCCCACGACCTTCAGCCTGCTGCACGCGACCGACTTCGCAGACCGCTACGAGAGGAACGTCGCGCCGCTGCTCCGCGCCGGGTACTTCGTGCTCGCCGACCGCTACGTCTACACCGCCTACGCCCGGGACGCGGTCAGGGGTTGCAACCCGCGGTGGGTCCGGAGGATCTACAGCTTCGCCGAGAAGCCCGACGCGGCCTTCTACTACCACGTCCCGGTCGAGGTCGCGGTGAAGCGGATCCTGACCGGCCGCCCCAAGCTCAAGTACTACGAGGCGGGGATGGACCTGAACCTCGCGAACGACGAGTACGAGAGCTACCGGATCTTCCAGTCGCGGATCATCGAGGAGTACAAGGCGATGGCGCCGACCGAGGGGTTCCGGGTCATGGACGGGACGCTGGACATCGAGCTGCAGCAGGTCCTGATGAGGAGGCAGGTCGCGGAGCTCCTCCCCCCCGCCGCGGCCGCGGTCGCGGCCAAGGAGCTGGGACCGTCATGAGCTCGAATCGGCCCCTCCAGCCGCGGCCCCTCGCGTTCTACGGCGACGGCGTCCCCTACCTGAAGGGGCGCGAGATCAAGGGGCGCCTGATCGTCATCGAGGGGCCGGACGGGTCCGGCCGGTCGACCCAGGTCGAGCTGATAACGGCCAAGCTCGAGTCCGACGGCCACGCCGTCACGACGACCGGGCTGAAGAGGTCGGAGCTCATAGGCAAGGGCATCCTCGAGGCGAAGCAGAAGCTCCCCCTCGGGAAGAAGACGCTGACGCTCTTCTACGCGGCCGACTTTGCGGACCAGCTGGAGCACAAGATAATCCCGGCGCTCGAGGCCGGCTACATCGTCCTCGCCGACCGCTACATCTACACGCTGATCGCGAGGGCGACCGTGAGGGGGACGAGCCGCCGCTGGTCCCACGACCTCTTCGGGTTCGCCATGAAGCCCGACCTCGTCTTCTACCTCGACGTCGAGCCCGGCGAGCTCTTCCATCGGGTCTTCCAGAAGTACGCGACGCTCGACTACTACGAGTCGGGGGCGGACCTCGGGCTCTCGGACGACCTCTACGACTCGTTCGTGATCTACCAGCGGATGATGGCCAGGGAGTTCGAGCGGATGGAGACGAGGTACGGGCTCATCCCCATCGACGCCAACAGGCCCATCTCCGAGGTCAACAGGGACCTGCAGTCAAGGATCGACGGATACCTCCATGAAGGGAAGTAGCGGCAGAAGAGGGACCGAAGGAAGAGGAAGGGGAGGCGGCCCCGGCGGCGACCCCCCTCGAGGTCTCCGCACCCCACCTCCCCCCGCCGTCGAGGAAGCCGCCACCCCCGTCCGGTTCTTGGCCGAGTATCAGAGGCTGACCGAGAGGATGGGCCGGTGCCTCCGGGAGTACCTCGGCGACCCGGGAAGGGCGCACACCAGGGACCTGCGCGCCTCGGTCCGAAGGTTCGAGGCCGCGGTCAGGGTCCTCCCGAAGCGAGCCAGGGAGGAGAAGAAGATGAGGCGCTGCCGGAAGAGGTGCAGGGCGCTCCTGGTCGCGACGTCGCGGCTCAGGGACGTCGACGTCCTCACCGAGAGGTTCTCCGGGTACCCCAAGGACGCGATGGTCGACCTCGTCGTCGCCAACCTGGGCGAGGAGAGGGCCGAGTTCGTGAGCGGCTCGACCAGGGCCGCCTGGGCCCTCTTCGAGCACCAGCCGCCGGTCCTCTCCAGGCGGGACCTCCGGTCGTTCGGTCGCAGGTTCGAAGCGGTCGTCGACGAGCTCGACGGGGAGGTCCAGAAGGGCCTGGAGTCCTCGGTCGAGGACGAGGCCCGGGTCGAGGAGCTGCACACCCTCCGCAAGGACTGCAAGAAGCTGAGGTACACGCTGGAGCTCGTCCCGACCGGCGCGAGAGCCTCCGAGCTCGTCCAGGTCCTCCAGAGGTGGCAGGACGTGCTGGGCGAGATCAGGGACCTCGACGTCGCGCTCGACTATCTCTCCAGGGCGAAGCAGACGGCCGGGGTGAGGCGGGCGGCGGCCGCGGAGCGCGGCCTCAGGCACGAGAGGTATCTGGCGTTCGTCAGGATGGCGGGGAAGGACCGACCAGGGGGGCGGCGGAGGAGGACGGACGGAGAGCGGCAACGGAGGGCGCCGGGGGTCGCACCTCCCTCTACTCGTCCTCCTCCCGTCCCGGCGCCGCGCTAGTCGAGGACTCTGAGCTTCATCACGGGGTAGCCGTGCGAGATGTCGCACTCGACCCCGTAGACGTTCGTCTGGGGCTTGACCCCCTGGACCATGAGGAGCCCGTTCTTCTTGGTGAGCCTGATGTGCCAGTCGACCATCCCCAGCACCCTGTCCAGGAGGGTGAGCGTGGGCCTGGCGAGCCCTATCGTGATGTTGCCCGCCGCCTTGGTCCTCGCGATCTCGATGCCTATCTCGTTGAAGAGCCGCTCGGGGAACCTTGCGTAGCTGCTCTCGAGCATGTCGTAGCCGATCGACCTCAGGACCGGTTGGTTCTTCGTCTTCTGCTTGAGCGCCGTGTACGCCTCATAGAACGTCGCCGAGCTCTCCTCGAGCTCCTGCTCCCCGCCGGAACCCTCGGCGTAGATGCTCGGGATCACGTAGGGAGGGTGCGACCCGCCCTTTGCTCGGTCCTGCTCCTGCTCCTCGGAGATCCTCATGTAGCCGTCGAAGAGCTCCTTGGTCGTGTAGGGCAGGTAGGACCTCCTGACCTCGCCGGTGTCGACGCCTCCCGTCGGGACCATGATGACGCCCCTCCTCTGGTTGAGGAAGTTCAGCGCCAGGCCCCTGGTCAGGAGCCTCATCTCCAGGAGCGTGACGTCGAGGGAGCACTCGAGGACGACGTAGGACCCGCGGGGGAACCCCCCTCCGATTATCGCGTCGAGGTCCGCGCTCCCGGTCGAGACGAGGTAGTCCTTGTCCGGGATGGGGACCCACTTCTTCGGCCTGGCGGGCTTCTGGAGCTCGGTCCTGAGCACGCGGAAGCCACCGTCGATGGTGTAGATCGCCTCCCTCGTCGTGAGCCTGGTGCCCCGCATCTTCCTTATCTCGAGCTCGCGGGGGATCATCAGCTTCAGGTTCAGGACCCCGTCGGCGACGAACTCCTCACCGGCCTCGCCGATCCTCTCCTCGCCCGTCGGCTGCTCGCCTATCACCAGGGTGGTGCACCCCATGTTCCTGACTATCCTCCCGAGCACGGTGTGGAGCACCTGCCTCCCCTCGTACTCGGACCCGATCGCCTGGGCCATCGACGAGTACGAGTCGATCACGAGCCTCTTCGCCCCGAACGTCCGTATCGTCTCGAGCAGCTCCCCGGTGAACCGGCCCGTCGCCTCCCTCGTCAGGCTGAGCATCTCGATGAACTTGAACCGGCCCTCCCGCTCCTCCCTCTCGAAGTCCAGCCCCAGGGTCTTCATCTCCTCGATGAAGGACTGCCTCCCCTCGCTGAAGGAGACGTAGACCCCCTTCTCCCCCTTCCGGGCCGCGCCCTCGTAGAGGAAGCCGGCCGTGAAGATCGTCTTTCCCGTCCCCGGATTGCCGGTCACCAATATCAGGCTCTGCTCCGGGAAGCCCCCGCTCAGGAGCGCGTCGAGCTCTGCGCTCCCCGTCGAGATGCGCCGGATGCTGTACTCTCCTCCCTCGGTCGGTCTCCCGGGACCCGCCATTTGATACCGGGAGTGGGTCTGGCCCTGAGTATTTATTATGAGGCTCGGAGGCCGGGCCCGGACGACCGGCGGTGTGAAGGATTAAATGCGCGCCTCCCTGCGGGGACGCTCCACACATGCCCCGAGAGATCAAGACCAAGGAGGAGTTCCAGAAGCTGCTTCCCTCAGCCACGGAGATCCGCGTCGTCCGGAACGGAGACTCGACCAAGATCAAGCTGAGGACCGCGAACCGGCTCTACACCTACAAGACCGCCGAGGGCGAGGTCGCGGCCCTGACCAAGGGCACCAAGACCCCGGTCGTCGAGTACTAGGAGCCCGGCGGTCTCCTCAGCGGAGCATCAGCAGGACGAGCGTCCCCAGCCCCAGCGCCATGGGTATGGGGAGGCCCGGCAGGAGCCTCGACCTCGACAGGAGGTAGAGGGTCACGATGACCCCGACGTCGACGGCCGCCATCGTGTAGAGCGCGTACGACAGGCTGTACTTGTAGAGCGCCAGGGCGGGGAGCATCGAGTAGAAGATGGTGTCCCCGGTCCCGATCGAGAAGTCCCCGAGCCTGGAGGTGACCGCGGTCATCACCTGGGCCGGGGCTATGGTCACGAGCTGCCTCAGCGGGCCGACGAAGACCGCGTAGATGTCGTAGACCGAGAAGACCAGGGGGAGGGCGAGGGCCGTGTAGAGCGGGATGACCGACGCGAAGTAGCTCCCGACCTCGGCGGAGAGGAGCCCCGTGATCACCGGGGCGAGGATCAGGAACCTCTTCCTCCTGTTGGAGAGGGCGAAGAGGACGACCACCCCGCTAGCGACCGCGAGGGAGGCGTAGAGCGCGTCCCACTCCGAGAGGGCGTTGCCGATGACGTCGATAGCCGTGAGCAGGGTCAGGAGGAAGAGGGCGAGCGACGTCCCCAGGTAGACTATCGATGTGAAGACCTTCACCCTCCTGTTCCGTATCAGCCAGACCGCCAGGAGGGTCGTCGCGAAGACCGCGAGGACCAGGATGACGGCGTTCGAGAACGAGCCCGCCGTCGAGGTGCCCGCCGGGGCGAAGGAGCCGCTCGCCCCCGACTCGGTCGCGACCGGGGCGTTCACCCAGGTGAAGTAGAGCGCGACGACCTGGACGAGGGCGACGAACCCGAGCGTGTACGCGATTCCTCTGGCGCCTACGCCGCCGGAGGGCTGCGACTCCGAGGACAAGGGGCCTCAGACCTCGTATACTTCGCCAACCCTGGGGGCCACGGTCTCGGCGCCGAGCTCGTTGTGGAGCTCCGTCGCGAGCTGGACGCAGCTCTCCTCCTCGCCGTGGACCGTCATGAAGCGGGGGGAGCCCCCGACCTGCTTCAGGTCGGAGAGGAGCGTCGACCTGCCGCTGTGGGAGGAGAAGTCGAACTTGCGGACCTGGGCCTTGACCTTCGTGGGCTTGCCGTTGATGAGCGTCAGCCCCCTGTCGAGCAGGGTCCTGCCGGGGGTCCCGGGGACCTGGAACGAGACCAGGGAGATGCCGTTCTTCTCCTTCTGGGAGAGCCTCTCGTTGTAGAAGATCGATGCGCCGCCGACCAGCATGCCGGCGGGCGAGATTATCACGCCCGGCTTTTGGATGAAGTTCCTCCTCTGGGACCAGCCCGTTATCTGCTCCATCGACTCGAGCGTCCTCCGGAAGAGCGCCGGGTCGCGGATGAACTCCTGGTAGCGCATGATGATCTCGTTGACCTTGAGCGCCATCCCGTCCATCCCCACCGGGTGCTTGAAGCCGTGCCTGTAGAGGGTCATGGCCAGCTCCTGTGCCCTCCCTACCGAGAAGGCCGGGGCCAGCAGGACCCCTCCGCCCTCGACGATCTCGTTGGCGTACTCGACGAACTCCTGCTCGACCTTCTGCCGCGCCGGGTGCTCGGCGGTGGCGTAGGTCGACTCGGTGATGACCAGGTTCGCCTCGCCCAGAGACTTCCAGGACGGGTTGAGGAGCTCGGTCTCGGCGCCGTTGACGTCTCCCGTGTAGATCACCCGCTTGGACCCCGCCTCGACGGAGACGATGCAGGACCCCGGTATGTGGCCGGCGTCGTAGAACGTGACCGTCATGTCCTTGACCTGGAACGACTGCTGGTAGCCGTGGTTCACGGTAGCCTTCTCCATGGCGAGGAGGTCGAGGTACTCGAAGGGGAGGTAGGGCCCGGAGATCTTGATGAAGTCGTTGATCAGCAGACTGGAGAGCTCCGACGTCACGGGGGTCGCGTGCATCTTCACCTTCTCCCCCCCGATGAAGAAGATCGGCGCCGCCCCGGTGTGGTCGAGGTGCGCGTGGCTGAGTATCAGGCCGTCGACGTTCTTCGCCTGGACGTGGACCGGGAAGCCCGGCTCCTTCGTCGTCATGGCGCCGTAGTCGAGCAGCAGGCTTGTGTTGCCGTGCGATATCTGGAACCCGGACCTGCCCACCTGGCGGGCCGCTCCTAGGACTTTAACTTGCATGACTATGAGCTGTGGTTTCGGCCTCGTCGGCCATTCTTTAAGTGTTTGTCTCCCCTCCTCCTCCTCCCCTCCCTGCACCCGGGGACGGGGAGCGGCCGCCTCCTCCTCCTCCTCCTCCTCCCTTCTCAGCTCCGCCCGAGCGACCTCTCCAGGAACGCCAGAGACCTCGCCCAGGCCTCCCTGGCCGCCGCCTCCCTGTAGTTGGCGGGACTGGCCTCGTTGAAGAACGCGTGGGCCGCGCCCGGGTATATCCTCATCTCAAAGTCCTTCTTGTACCTCGCCATCGCCCCCACGAGCTGGTCCAGGGTGGAGTTGATCCGGTCGTCCTCGCCGCCGTAGAGCCCGAGGAAGGGGCAGTTCATCTTCTCGACGAGGTCGATCGGGTCGGGGTTCTGGCCGTAGAAGACGACGCAGGCCTGCGTCTTCCCGGTGCAGGCCAGCCTCGCGGACATCCCGCCCCCGAAGCAGAAGCCGAGCGAGCCGATCCTCGAGGGCTCGACGTAGGGCTGGGCGGCGAGGTAGGCGTGGACCGAGGCGAGCTCCTCGACGAACCGGGCGAAGGGCAGCTTCCCTCCCATGGCGACCGCGTAGAACCCCCCGACCGCGGCCCTGTCGCCCTCGGGGAGCTTCGCCAGCTCCTGCTGCTGGTAGGCCTGGTCCCTGGCCCTCCCGGGGTCCAGCGACCTCATGAAGCGCATGACCGCGCCGACCTTCTCCGGCGCGAAGCTCGGGGCGAGCTGCGGGTCCGAGCCCATGAGGTCCGGGGCCACCACGGCGTACCCCTCGCGGGCGAACCGGTCCGCGACCGACTCGATCTGCGCGTTCAGCCCCCATATCTCGTGTATCACTATGAGGCCCGGGCGGGGGGCCCCGCCGTCGGCGGGACGGGAGACGTACGCGCTCACGGGGTGCGCCGGCCCCCGGACGGTCGCTCTGGATCTTTCGAGGTCTGTCAAGGCGCGCCTTCTTCCGGGTCGCCGCCTAATCAGCGTTTCAGCGCGGTCTTCCCAGGAGAACAGATGCATTTAAGGAGAGGCCCGCGGAAGCGCCCCGAGTCTTCTTGTCATCGATCAGAATAATTCCGGAGGGCAAGGGTCTCAAGTCCAAGACGCTCATCGCCGGGTTCCACGGGATCGGCGCCACGGGCTACTGGTCCGTGAAGTTCCTCATCGAGGAGCTGAAGGCGAAGAGGGCCTTCTACATCGACTCGGAGTTCGCCCCTGCGGTCTCCTCGACCATGAACGACGCCATCTCCACCCCCTACGAGCTCTTCGTCTCCGGCGACCTGGCGCTGCTCAAGGCCGACGTCCCCCCGCTGAGGGAGAACGAGAACAGGTTCTTCCGGGAGCTCGGCCAGTGGATCGTCGACTCGGGCGTCCACGAGGTGGCCCTCGTCGGAGGGCTCGACGACTCGCTGAGGTCCGACGACTCGAAGTACAGGGTCGTGGTCACCGACGCCATGTCGAAGCTCCAGGAGCTCAAGGGCGAGCCCATCCTCGAGGAGGGGCGGATGATCGTCGGTCCCGTCGCCATACTGCTCAACACGCTCCAGATGCACAACGTCGCGGCCTACGCCCTCCTCGCCTACTCGAACACCGAGCGGGTCGACCCGAGAGCCTCCGCCAGCGCGGTCGAGTTCCTCGCGAAGCGCTACGGGTTCAAGGTCTCGATCGCCCCGCTGATCAAGGGAGCCGAGGAGCTCGAGAAGGAGCTCATGGGCATGGCCCAGAAGGACAAGGAGAGGGGCCCCTCGTCGGCCATCTACTCCTGAGGCGCAGCCTCTTCCGTACCTCTCCGCGACCGCTTCGCCGCGGGCCGCACCTCCGAGGCCCTCTCGCCGCCGCCCCCCCTCTTCTCTCCCCGCCCCTTGAGGACGACGACCTTGGAGTATCCCATCGACCGCAGCCTGGCGACCGCGTCCCGCACCTGGGCGGCGTCGGCGGTCCCCTCGGCGACGGTCTGGGTGAACGGGTAGACGAACTCTAGCTCGGCAGGGTAGGGGCCCAGCTGCTGGTGGAGCTTGTAGACGTCGGGGGGCCGGCTTCCCTTCCTCCCCCGTGCGGTCCCCTCCAGCCTCTGCCGGAGCGAGCTCCTGGAGAGCGGCCTCTCCCCTCCCTGCCCTGCGATGAGCACCGCGCCCTCGGCGCCGCCGCGGACCCTCTTCCTCATCATCGGAGCCAGGTGCGCGCGGGCGGTCGCGAGCTCCGGTCGGACCAGGTCGAGCTCGGACCGGATGAGGAGCCCCCTCTCCTTGAGGAACGGCGTCCCGCCCGCGAGCCACTCGGAGTTCGCGGCCAGCTCCCGGAATGCGGCCGCGGCCCTCGGGTGGGTCGAGGCTCTCTCCTCGACCAGGTCCCAGAGCCGCCCCTCCGAGATCGCCTCCCGGCACCTCAGCACGTCCTGCCTCAGCAGGTAGAGGTTGTGGAGCGAGAGCCTGCTCACGCGCTCCCGCCTCTCCATGAGGACCAGGTCGGTCTTGGTCGTGGAGTTGCAGACCGGGCAGCTGCAGGGCAGGTTGGCCATCTCCTCGAGCATCAGCGTCCCCCGCTCGGTCATGTACCTTCCCTGCCTCGCGAAGAGGACGTAGCTCGCCGAGTCGAAGGTGTCGCAGCCCAGCGCCACGGAGAGAGGCATCGTGAGCGGGTGGCCCGCGCCGAAGAGGTGGAGCGGGACCGAGTAGGGCATGGCCCTGCGCGCGGCGACTATCATCCTGACCAGGTCGGAGAAGAGGTAGTTGTCCATCAGCTCGACCGGGCTGCCCAGGGCGAGCACCTCGAACCCGGCGCCCAGGAGCCCCCGGGCAGACTCCCTCACCAGGCCGCTGAAGAGGCCGCCCTGGATCGGGCCGACCCAGGTCGTCTTCGACGAACCGAACCTCTCGATCGTCTCCCTGGCCCCCTCGAGGCTGACCCTCATCGTCTCCCGGGCGTACTCCTCGGAGAGCGAGTAGCCGGTCGGCCTGTCCAGGGTGACCGCCAGGTCCGAGCCCGCCGCGGACTGGAACTCGGCTATGGTGGCGGGGGTCATGTCGACCTGGCCGTACCGGAGGACCTGGTAACCCCCCGAGTCGGTCATTATGGCCCCGTCGTAGCCGAGCATCCCGTGGAGCCCCTTCTCGAGCGCCTCCTCCCTCCTCCTCCTGTAGGTGATGAATGCGTTCGTCATCAGCGCGCCGAACCCCATCTCCGTGAACTTCGCCAGCGGTATGTCCCTCAGGACCGGGTGGACGACGGGGACCAGGCAGGGCGTCTCCAGGGACCTGCCACCGACCTTCAGCACCCCGTTCCTCCCCATGAGGTCGGTCTCCCTGACCTCGAAGGTGATCGGCAAGGACTTCATGGCCGCCCCCGACGCGTCTTAAGTCTTCCTCGCCGCTTCCTCGGCGCACGAGGCGTGAGGGGAGCGGTCGGTGGGAGCGCCGCGTCTCCGGCCTAGACGGTCCCGAACGCCCGCCTGGGCACCGGCTTGTATCCCTCGCCCTTGAACCTCTCCTCGCCGGCGACGTTCCCTCGCTCGTGGTATCCGTAGGCCTCCCAGTACCCGTCCCTGTACTCGTCGATGAACTCGACCTCCTCGAGCCACTTGGCGCTCTTCCAGAGATAGAGGCGCGGCATGAGCGGCCGGGCGGGGAACCCCTGCTGTGGGAGGAGCGGGGACCCGTTCATCTTGAGCGCGACGATCGAGTCCTCGGCGAGGGCGTCCTCGACGGGGACGGGCGCGGTGTACCCGTCGACGCAGTGGAACATCACCCACGTCGCCCCGGGGGAGACCTGCGCCCTCTCGGCGAGGAGCCTCATCGAGACGCCCTCCCACTGCTGGCGCTCGATGGACCACTTGGTGACGCAGTGGGCGGACCTGATCTCGGTGACCATGGGGAGCCCGCTGAACTGCTCGTACGTGTACTCGAGCGGCGCCTTCACGAGGCCGGTGACCCTGAGCCTCCAGGCTCCGACGTCGACCTTGGGGATCCCGAGCGCGGCGTAGATCACGAACCTCCGGCCCCAGAACTGCCCAGGGGGAAGCGGCTCCCTGGCGAGCTTCTCCATGGGCCTCAGACGCGGCCGTCGCATAAAACGGTTTTCCCGGCCCGGGAGGCCCCTCGGGCCGGCCTCGACCCCAGCCCTGCGTCGGCCCCGGACGAGCAGAAGAGGAGCAGGACGACGAGCGGGCTCGGGCCGTTCGAGGGCACGGGGACCATGCCCTCGCCAATGGTCTCCGTCGTCAGGGCGGAGGCGGCCGTCGTGAAGGCGACCGAGACCTCGCCCCAGTTCTCCGGGGTCCCGAGCGCGAACGGAGACGCGGTGGCGTTCCCCGAGGCGATCGCGTACTCGTCCGAGACGTCCGGGCCGGCCGTGAGCAGGGTGTACCCGCTCCCCGCGCCGACCGTCGTGCCGTACACCCCCTCGGTGTTGTTGATGAGCGCTATCCCGACCACCAGGCTGCCCGAGGCCGGCGAGTACGGCGCGACGCCCGGCGAGGTCGAGGTGCCCGTGCCGGTCGAGGTGCCCTCGACCCCGAGGACCCCGGTCAGCGCGTCGGCCACGATCGAGTCGTAGTTGCCCGCCCCGTCGACCGCGATGGTGTCGGTCCCGGTCGCCGCCGCCGTCGACGAGAAGACCTCGAGCAGGTAGGTGCTGCTGCACGGGCACCCCGTCTGCGCGACGAGCGAGAAGTGGTCGCCCATGCTGTCCGTGACGCTCGTCCCGGCGATCACCCCCGATTCGAGCAGGATCGTCTGCCCCTTCTCGACCGGCGACGGGAACGTGCACGAGACCGTCTTCTGGTAGTAGCCGTGCGCCGAGCAGACCTGGGTCACGTAGGCCGGGCCGCTCTGGGCGACGAAGTTGGCGACCACCGTGCCCGTGCCGTCCACCTCGGCCCCGGTCGTTGTGCAGGTCGTGCACGCGAAGGTTATCGCGGGCGTGCTCGAGGTCCAGGACGTGAAGGCGTAGCCGGGGTTCGCCGTCGCCGAGACCTGGACGAGTATGCCCCTCTCCTGGATGCCCAGGACAGTGCCGCTCTGCGGCGTCGTCGTCCCCGAGCCCGAAGGGTCCACGGCCATCTCGACCTGGAACTGGGTCGGAGCGCCGCCGCTGCCGCAGGACCCGATCGGCTGAGTCCCGGTGGAGTTCTGGTTCGGGACGGTGCTCGACTCGCAGACCGTCGTGGTCGTCTCGACCTCGGTAACCGTCTCGGTGGTGGTCTGGGTGTAGGTCTCCGTGGCCGTCGCCGTCGTCGTAGAGGTGAGCGAAGCCGTGCTGGAGTTCTGGTCCGGCGAGGTGATCGTCAGGGACGTCCGGTCGGCGCCTCCGAGGGGAGACTGGCTAGACTGGTCTCTTCCCAGGGTGCCACCCACCCCATAGTAGTAGGCGTAACCGGCCGCCCCGAGCACGACCAGGGAGCCGACGAGAGCGATCACGACCACCCTGGCCAAGGACGTCCCGCTCCGGCGCATGAGGACCAACGGGGCGTTTTCTGATATAACGGTTTGTCCGAGCAGCCCGTCGGACGGCACAGCGCGAAAAAGATGGGACCGGCGGGAGGCAGAGAGAGAGGGAGGGACGGAGGGGCGGACCTCGAGGTCCGCCCCATCTCTCCTAGAAGCTGGGCCTGATGGCGGCCTTCAGCTTCTGCGCCACTTCGGGGGGCACCGCCTTCATCTGGTGGGCCTCGCCCGCGTGCTTGACGGTCTTCGCCACGATCTCGTCGGTCGTCGAGCCGGTCGCGGCCCACTGGCAGCCGCATACGGTCGCTAGGTCCGCTGAGTAGCTAGTCATGGTCCCAGCGTGGGCCGGACGCAATTTATCGCTTGGCCGAGATTGGGCCCGAATCCGGCCCGAATCCTTTCCGGATCTACTTCCAGGTCGTCCGGGTGAGCATGCCCAGCCCCACCGCCTCGGCGGCGTTCACGGCCGTGAGGTAGGGCGCGGCGGCCTCGACGACCGGGGTCGCGACGGTGCTGTAGAGGACGTACCAGAAGACGATTATCACGAAGTTCTGCACCAGGAAGAAGACCGAGAAGAGGATGAGGCTCGCCGTGAACCCGGACCTCACCGTCCTCCAGCTCTGGACGTAGGCGTAGATGAGCAGCCCGACGAGGACGACGTTGACCAGGGCGAAGACCGCGGCAACGTTCATCCAGAAGACGTCGAACATCTTTCTTAGCGCGCTCCCGTCAACATATTTCTACTTTCTCCCGAATCGCGCCCGTATCTCCTCAACGACCGGGAGGTGCCGCTCCAGGTAGGGGGTCAGGAAGTACATGGCGCCGTAGGTGCCGGAGGCGTTCGTGACGACGACGTTGTTCTCGGTGAGTATCTTCAGGTGGTGCTGGACGGTCTTGTAGTCGAGCCCGAGCCGCTCGCCCATCCTGTTCGCGTTCATGGGCTCGTCCTTGAGGATGCTTATCATCTGCAGGCGGTTGGGTCCGCCCTTCGACCCGACGAGGAGGTACATCAGGACCCTCTTGAACGCAGGGTCGATCTGCGGGGCGTCCCCTCCTCCTCCTCCTCCGCCGACGCGGCCCGGCCGTCCGTCGGTGGATGAGGACGCGGAGCCGAAGACCCAGGTTCGAAGGCAGCCCCAGCGCGGCAGCACCCGGCGGTAGGTCACCTCACAGCTCAAGGCAACGACTCCAGGGCCTCTCGGTAGGCGCGACTCCTAATAAGCTCGCCCTGCGCTTCTCTCGCCGTAGCCGCGGCGCTACTTCTTGACTTCGCGCATGTACTCGTCGTAGATTGCCCTCGCCTTGTCCACGGCGAGGCCGCTCCCCTCGACGCCCTTCTCGGTGACCTTGATCTTGTCCATGACCATTATCACCCCCAGGTCCTCCCTCACCGAGACCAGGCCGGGGAAGACGCGGCCCATCCTCTCGCCGAGCGCCTTGAGGTCGTAGGGCTTGACCTTGAGCTTGATCTCCCTCACGTTCGACCCGTTCACGGCCACCTTGAAGACGTTCTCCCCGGCGCCCGTGACCTTGTCGAGCACGATGCTGAGGGACTCGTCCACCCCCAGCAGGATGCCGCCGTACTCCTTCCCCTCCGACGTGATGACCGAGACGGGCTTTCCCAAGAAACCGTTCAACTCGTCCCCGAATCTGCGGAAAACTATCGACGACAACTTTCCGGGCGCGCGTAATCCGACCCTTTTAGAGCTTTTCTAAGGGTCCCCCGGGGCCGATTCTGGCAAAGTGTAATATCAGAGATGGTGCCGCCGGCCAGCGTTGGCGGCCGAGAGGACCTATTCCGGTCTGCGTTTCTGGGTTCTGTTCCTTGCGGGGCTCGCGTTCGTCTCGCTGGGGATCTCCCTCGTCATCGTCACGCTGCACGCCGCCTGGCCTTCCCAGGTCCCGACGGCCGCGCTGAACCCCCTGGTCTACATCCTGGGGGGCTCCTCGATGGCGTCCGTGGTCCTGGGGGCCTCCTGGTTCCTGCTCCGCTACCCCGCCCACAGGCGGGTCCTCGTGATCCTGCTCCTGATCACGGGGGGGATCATGGCCGCTCACCTCTACACCATCGACACCCCGCCCGCGTTCCAGACCGGGACGCTCACCGGCCCGCTGAGCGGGACCGCCTCCGACTCCCAGGTCAACCTGAACTCGAGCCTCTCGGGGTCGAGCCTGGGCCTCACCATAATGGACTCGGGGAGCGACCCGATCGGGTCGCTGGCCGTGTCGGTGGGGTCCACGCCGCTCCCCGACACGGGCCTCAACGTCGTCCCGACGCCGACCGCGGCGCTCCAGCCGGGCTCGCAGGTCACCGGGAGCTGGTCCCTCCCCTCCGGGGCCTCGGGGGAGCTCACGGTCTCCTACCAGTACCTGACCTGCTACGACTCGAGCACCCAGGTCCAGGGCTGCGTCATGGACGAGGTCTACTACATACCGGCGGCGCAGGCGATCCTCTCGGGCGAGAAGTGCGGCCCCTACCTCGACAACTGCAACCTCGAGCACCCCTTCCTCTCCAAGGCGATCATCGCGGCAGGCATGGCGATCTTCGGGGACAACACCTTCGGGTGGCGGTTCTTCGAGGCGCTCCTGGGGACCGCCTCCATCCCGGTCGTCTTCGGGATCTGCTGGGCGCTCTCCAAGGACTCGACTCTCTCGATCTTCGCGGCCTTCCTCACGGCCTTCGAGACGCTCCTCTTCGTCCAGTCCTCGATCGCCGTGATCGACATCCAGCCGCTCTTCTTCGCCCTGGTCGCCTTCCTGGTCTACGTAGCCGACATCCGCATCTGGCGGCTCGACCGGATCACCCTCTCGGCGATCCTGCTGGGCCTCGCCGCCCTCTCCAAGGAGACCGCGGTGTTCCTGGTGGTCTTCCTCGTCCTCTACAACCTCCTCTTCGGCGCGGGGGACAAGATGTCCAGGTTCCTCGGATCGCTCAGGATGTTCCTGATCATCGTCGTCGTCTTCTGCGCGGGCCTCCAGCTCTACGTGACGCTCTTCGGGAACTCCTCGACGACGACGTTCCTGGCCGACATCAAGTACATCCTCGACTACGGCGCGTCGCTCAAGTGCACCTCCTCGAGCTGCGGGTGGACCAACTCGGCGACCTTCTTCGGAGCCCAGATCACCCCCTTCAACTGGGTGACCTTCTACGGCGCCGTCGGCTACTTCGTCACGAGGGTGACGATCAACCCCGGGAACTACACCTACGTCTCCGTGGGGTACTGGGGGATAACCAACTTCTTCGAGGTCTGGCTGACCTACCTCTGGGCCCCCTACACCGCCTACCTCGCCTACAAGCTCTGGATAAGCCGGTCCTCGGTGGTGAACGACCTCAAGACGATAGCCGAGACCTACACCCCGTCGTACAGGCTGGCCCGGTTCGCCCTCCTCTGGTTCGTGATCGTCTTCTTCTCCTACGTGGGGCTCTACTTCTACGGGCGCGTCACCTATCCCTACTACATCCTGCCCGCCATGCCCGCCATCTCGATGGGCTGCGCCTTCGTCCTGACCCGGAGGTGGTTCCCGCGCGAGGTCGCCTACGTCATCCTGGCGGGGGTCTTCCTCTGGTTCTTCCTCTACTACCCTGACAAGGCGTTCCTCCCGAGCCAGCTCCGGATGTTCCTGGAGCACTGAGGGGCTGCACTCCTCTCCGGCGCCGCCCCCCCGCCGGCAGGACGGCGCACCGCCTTCGTTTGCATATCAACGCAAAACCCCGCTTACCACGGTAACGCTTTTCTACACCTTTTTGCGAATTCCCGGGCGAATCGATTTGAGCAGAGTGGCCGACGTAAAGTCGAGGATATCTTCGGTGGAGCTGCTCTCCACCCTCAAGAAGAACTACTCCTACAAGGAGCTCTCGGCCATCCTGGGGCTCTCCGCCCCGATCCTCAGTCGCTACGTCCGGGGCCACGTCCTCCCCAGCGCCGCCAGGTCCGAGAAGTTCGTCGCCGTCTTCCGGGAGAAGCTCCTTCGCAAGATCGTCGCCGACCAGATCAAGGTGACGCCGGAGGGGGCCTACGACCTCTCCCGCGCCGTGACCGACGTCGGGCTCCTGCGCCAGATCGCCAAGGTGGTCTACAGCGAGTTCGGACCCTCCCAGGTCCACAAGATCCTGACGATGGAGGTCGACGGCGTCCCGCTCGCGGTCGAGGTCGCCGACGAGTTCAACGTCAACGTCGCCATTGTAAAGTCCGAGAGGGAGCAGGGGATCGACGAGTTCTACGAGCAGCGCGTCGTCTACTCCCCTGACTCGATGAAGTTCCTCTACCTCTCCAAGAACTCCATAAAGAAGGGGGAGCACGTCCTGATCGTAGACGACTTCATCCGCTCCGGGATAACCATCGACGCCCTCGTGAAGCTCGCCGAGAAGGCCAAGGCCCGCGTCGTCGGGATCTTCACGATCGCCTCGATGGACCAGTCGCTCCCCAAGCTCAAGGAGAGGCTGAACCTCAACTGCCCGGTCGAGTCCCTGGTCTCCCTGCCGCAGGCCCAGCGGCACTACAACTTCTGAGGTGGTCCCTTGGAGACAGAGTCGATCGACGGCGGCTACGTCGCCTCGAGGATGCCGCCCCGCAGGGCGGACTCCCACAAGGGGATGAACGGGAAGGCGGCCGTCGTCGGGGGGTCGCGAATCTACCACGGCGCGCCGTTCCACGCCGCCATGGCAGCCCTCAGGACCGGGCTGGACCTCGTCTATCTGGCGGTCCCCGCGGTCATCGCCGTCCCCATCAGGGCGATGTCGCCCGACCTCATCGTGATGCCGCTCCCCGACAGCAAGCTCACCAGGGGGAACGCCAACCGGCTCACCTCGTGGCTCCCCAAGCTCGACTGCATCGGCGTCGGGCCCGGGCTGGGGCCCCAGAACCCCGATGAGCTCTCCCACGCCCTGACTCGCTTCGCCTCGAAGACCGCCGCGCTCGTCCTGGACGCCGACGCGCTCAGGCCGCCGATCCTGGGGCTCCCGTCGATGCCCCCGACCGTCGTCACCCCGCACTACGGGGAGTTCGAGAGGCTCTTCGGGGCGAAGGTCGAGGGAGACCTCGACGCGCTGGTGGCGCTGGTGGCGGGGAAGGCGAGGGAGCACCACCTCACCGTCCTCCTCAAGGGGCCCGTCGACATCATCAGCGATGGGGAGAGGGTCGCCCTCAACGAGACGCACACGCCAGCCATGACGACCGGTGGGACCGGGGACGTGCTCACCGGGCTGGTGGTCGGCCTCGCGGCGAAGGGCCTCGCGCCCTTCGAGGCGGCCTGCTGCGCGGCCTACATCAACGGCGCGGCGGGGGTAGAGGCGGCGAAGCGCGTCGGCCTCCACATGGTCGCTTCCGACCTGGTCGAGCAGATCCCGACTGTGATGAGGCCCTTCGACAGGGTGGTCTAGGCCTCCCGGCGTCCTCCGCCCGAGGGACGCGGCGGGGCGCGGGGCCGGTCGGCCACCGAAAGGGATAACTTGCGAGGGCCGCCCTTCCGCGCAGGATGGAGCTGACGATCAGCGAGAACGCCTGGTGGGGCACCGCCATCGACCGGGTCGAGGGCGTCAGGGTGGCGAAGCGGTGCGGCTTCGACTCGTACTGCATCTTCACCGTCGACCTCACGCCCCAGCTCCGGAGGGCGATGCGGGAGGCGATGCGGGAGGCCGGACTCCCCTGCTCGAACATCACCATCGTCCTCACCAGCCTGATCGACCTCAACGCCGAGATCCGGAGGCTGACGATCGACTGGGCCAAGCGGCAGGTCGAGATCGGCTACGACTTCGGCGCCGCCAAGCAGATACTCGTCCCCGGGGAGTACGTCTGGGAGCGCCAGGAGGTCGACCCCAAGGTCCAGTGGGACTGGGCCGTCGAGGGGGTGAGGGAGATAGCGGACCACGCCCACTCGCTCGGGATGGAGACCGGGCTGGAGTTCGAGACCCCGAAGCACAACATAATCAACTCGGTCGACACGCTGGTGCGGATGCTCGACGCCATCGGCCGCCCCTACGTCCAGGGGAACGTCGATTTCGTCCACATGTACGTGGTCGGGGACGGCCCCGAGGCGCTCGAGAAGCTCAGGGGGAGGCTCCTGAACGTCCACTTCGCCGACTGCAAGGGCAGGGTCCACGCCCACTGGCCGCCCGGCTCGGGAGTCGTGCCCCTGAGGGAGTACCTGTCGGCCCTGAAGCGGATCGGCTACGCGGGCGCGATCCAGATGGAGCTGGAGTGGTCCCCGGAGCCCGCCAGGATCGTGGAGTGGGTCCGGGAAGGGTACGAGTCGACGGCCCGGATGATGCGCGAGCTGGGGATGCGGGCCTAGGGAGGGGCGATGGCGATGGTCGCGTCCGTCACGGCGACGATGAAGGCCTCGGTCCTCCACGGCCCCCTTGACCTGCGGACCGAGGAGGTCCCCGTCCCGGCCCCCACGGGAGGGCAGGTCCTCGTGAAGGTGCGGGCGTCGGGCGTCTGCGGCTCCGACGTGAACAGCTACACCGGCAGGACGTACGAGGGGACCTTTCCCTACGTCCCGGGCCACGAGTGGTCTGGGGACGTAGTCGAGGTGGGAGAGGCGGTCGCGAGCGTCAGGAAGGGCGACCGCGTCGTCGGCGAGACGGTCGTCGGGTGCGGGGTCTGCGACAGGTGCAGGGTCGGGACCAACCCGAACTTCTGCCGGGACCCCACCGTCTACGGCTTCCAGACCCGGTCGCCGGGGGCCTTCGCCGAGTACGTCCTGCGCGAAGAGTCCGATCTCAACTCCCTCCCTCCGTCGCTCTCGCACGAGCAGGGCGCCCTGGTCGAGCCGCTGACCATAGCCTACAACGCCGTCTGGGGCCTCGCGGGAGGGGTGGAGCCGTCGCAGACGGCCGTCGTCTTCGGCGCCGGCCCAGTGGGGCTCCTGACCGCGGCGGTCGTCAAGGCGACCGGTGCCCGGGTCATCTCGGTCGACCCGATCGAGACGAGGCGCTCCCTGGCCCTGAGGCTGGGCGCCGACGAGGCCGTCGACCCCGCCGGTCCGGGGGGCGCGGTCGAGGAGATCAGGCGCCTGACCGGGGGCCACGGCGCGGACGTCGCCTTCGAGGCCTCGGGGTCGGACCAGGCGAGGACGGCCCTCTTCGACGCCGTCGACTCGTCGAGCCGCATCGTCATGATCGGCCAGACGATGATGAAGACGCTCCCGATCGAGATGGAGAAGCTCGTGGCCAAGGGTCTTACGGTCATGGGCGCGCAGGGCAGCCCGGGGATGTTCCCCCGCGCCATCGAGTTCTTCACGCGAACGCGGACCGACCTGACCTCGATCGTCTCCCACCGGTTCCCCCTCTCAGAGGCCAGGGCCGCGCTCGACCTGGCGAGCCAGAGGACCGGCAGCGTGAAGGTGCTCCTGACGGCCTAGGCGGTCCCTAGCCAGGGGTCACGAAGATCGCCGAGTCCTTCTTCGTCGTGAGCTCCTTCAGCGAGGACCTGCCGACCAGGAACGTCCTCTCGACCTCGTAGGACCCCTCGCCGGGCTCGTAGACGCTCGTCTCCAGGCTGATCACCATGCCCGGCTCCAGCGGGAGGTCGGTCGTCGTCGCCACGACGCCGTCGCGTATGGGCCTCGCCCGGCCAAGCCCCATGATCGGGTACTCCCGGGGTTCCAGACCTATGCCGTGGCCCGCGTAGTCCTGGGTCGGGATCCGCTCCTTCTCGTAGAGCGCGCCGAACCTCTCCATCACCGCCGTCGGGGTCACGCCCGGCTCGATCCAGTCAGCGATCTCGTCGACCGTCTCCCAGATCTCCCCGTACCTCCTGACGACCGCGGGCTCCTCGCGCCCCAAGAGGATCGTCGTCCCCATGTCTGCGCAGTAGCGGTTGAAGGTGCACCCCGAGTCGACCATCGTGTGTTCGCCCCTCCTGAGGCGGTACCCCGACGCGCCGGAGACCCCCAGTCCGTCGGGCGAGACGAAGTAGTGGTCGTAGACCGCGCCCTCCCTGGCCACGTCGATCATGTACCTCCTGGCCAGCTCGCCCAGCGGCGCCCCCGGCCTGGCGAAGACCAGGCTCTGGTAGAGGGCGTGCTCGTTCACGCGGGCGGCCTTCGTCAGGAACCCCACCTCGGCCTCCGACTTGACCATCCTGATGAGGGCCAGGAGCAGCCAGCCATCGACGAACTCGACGCCGGGCAGCGCCCTGCGCAGCGCCTTCAGCGTCTCCGGCCTCATCGATGCCATCTCGACCGCCACCCTCCCGCCCGTTATGCCCGCCTCCTCGAGGGCGGCCGAGAGCGCCAGAGCCGGGGTCTCCCTCTGCCCGGCCTGAGCCCCGCCGAAGTAGGCGGCGTGCCTCGTCCGGGACCCGCGCTCCGCCACGGTCAGGGCCGCGGACCCGTAGCAGCGCAGCTCGACCCCCTCTAGCTCCCAGGCGAAGAGGGACGAGTAGGTGTCGGCGACAAGCACGGGCGCGCCCTCCTGCCCCAGGAAGGCGAAGGCCTCCTTCGGCGCCCGCGGCGCGCCGAGCACCAGCATGTCCTCGGTGTACCTCTGGTAGAGCCAGCAGTCGAACCCCGTGAGGTACGCGACGCCCATCGGGGACGACGCGAGGACGGCGGCGACGCCGCTCTCCTTCATGCGCTCCCGCGCCCGCTCGACGTTCGGTATCGTGCTTCGCACGGGACCGCCTGGGGCCTCTCGCTATTTAGGGTCTGATTCTGAGAGCCGGGACCGGCGTGACCGGGTCCGGCCGGTCGCTCACCGACGAGAGGCCGGAAGCGCATCAGCTATAACTCTACGCGCAGGACGACAAGATGGAGGGGGAAGCGAACGTGGGAGGGTACACGGGATACCAGGTCGTCGTCAGGGTCGAGACCGACGAGGGGATCCACGGCTGGGGCGAGGCCTGCGTAGGCTCCGAGAACGGCGAGGCGGCCTACGCCGTCAAGGAGCTGATCGAGAGGGGAATCGCGCCCCGGGTCAAGGGCGAGAACCCCATCGAGTTCCGGAGGATCTGGGAGAAGCTCTACCAGGCCACCTACTGGTACGGCCTCAGGGGCCTCTCCGCCTTCGCCCTCTCTGGCATCGACACCGCCCTCGTCGACATCGCGGGCAAGGCGCTCGGAGTCAGGGCCTGCCAGCTGCTCGGGGGCCAGTACAAGAAGGAGATCCCGATATACGCCAGCCTCCTCTTCGACATGGAGGACCCCGAGGGGACCGCCAAGAAGGGGGCGACCTACGCGAAGATGGGCTACGCCGGCACCAAGTTCGGCTGGGGGATGGTCCCCTCGAAGCCCTTCGGGGCGGACTTCCGCAAGGACGAGGAGGTCGTCTCGCTGATCCGGGAGGCGATAGGGCCGGAGACCTGGCTCATGATCGACGTCGGCCGATACGTCAACTGGAAGGTGCCCTACGCCGTGAAGATGGGGAAGATGGTCCAGAAGTACGACGCGTTCTGGTTCGAGGAGGCGCTGCCCCAGGACGACCTCGACGGCTACGCGGAGCTCGCGCGGTCGCTGGACGTCCCCGTGGCCTTCGGGGAGGAGCTCTACACCGTCTACGACTTCAACGAGGTCATCAAGCGCAGGGCCGCCGACGTCCTCCAGCCCGACGCGTCGAAGGTCGGGGGCATCTCCGAGATGAAGAGGGTCACGGAGCTCGCCTACATCAACAACGTCATGTGGGTCCCGCACAACTGGTCGACCGCGGTCAACACCGCCGCCTCGCTGCACCTCTCGGTAGCGTCGCCTGACGGGTTCCTCTGCGAGTACAAGCAGGAGCCCAACCCGCTCGTCCACGACCTCGTGAAGGAGAAGTTCGTGGTCAAGAACGGGAAGCTCCAGGTCCCCGAGGGTCCCGGGCTCGGCATCGAGCTGAACGAGAAGGTCCTGAAGAAGCTAAGGGTCGCGTGAGCGCGGCCGCCGGCCCCCCGCCCTTCACCCTCCGCGCCCCCCTGACGGTGCCGTACGTGCCGTCCTCGAGGAAGACGAGCATCCTGAGGTACTCGTACGGGTCGTCCCGCCCGAGCGCCTCCCGGTCGACCGACGCGGCGACGACGCGGGCCAGCAGGACGACCTCGTCCCCGTAGAGGACCTTCCTGTCCAGCACGCACTCGACGTGGGCCCTGCACTCCTCTATCCTGGGCGGACCGACCCTGGCAGAGGGGATCGGGGTCAGCCCCGTGGACTCGACCGGTCTGGGGTGCTCGAGGCCTCCGATGGCCCAGACGGCGTCCGCGAGGTCCTCACCGGGGACGTTGACGACGAACTCCTTCGATCGGAGGATGTTCCTGGCCGTCCGGTGACGGAGGCTGCAGCCGAGGGCGATGATGGACGGGTCGAAGGCCATGTAGGATATCCAGTTCTTGGGCGCCACGTTCGAGGTCCCGTCCCCGTTCAGCGTGGTGACCAGGACGAGCTGGCCCAGGAGCGGGGACGGGTGCCAGCTCCTCTTGTCGGGTCCGACGGCGACCTTGCGCTTCCAGCCCTCTGGCGGAGCCGCGACCTTCGTCAGGCCTGACGGGCTCCGTGGACGCCTTCCGCCCGAGCGCCTCGCCCCTCCCCGCACCTCCGCGCCGGAGGGGCCCTCGACGGCGGTCACCCGAAGCCCTTCAGCGGTGGGCCGCGATCAGCTTCGAGAGGCTCCGGATGGTCCTCTTTGTCGTCGCGGGCGCGAGGAAGTCCGCGACGACGAGGTGCTTTATCCCGGCCTTCTCGAACTCCCCCACCAGGCGCTCGACGTCCTCGAGGGTCCCCACCGCCATGCACCTGTGGACGTACTCGTCGGGTATGTCGGCGGCGGCCTTCATTATGCTCGCGACGTACTCCTTCGATATCGTGAAGTTCTGGTACTGCAGGAGCTCCTCCCCGAGGTCGTAGCCCATCGAGGCGAGCGTCCTCCTCTCCATCAGGAGGGTCGCCTTGGCGCCGAGCATCGCGGCCTTCCTCTCCTCGGCGTTGCGGGGGAGGGCCATGAGGAGGTGCGAACAGGACTCGATGGCGCCCGGGTCCCGGCCCGCGCGCCTGGCCGACTCCTCCACTATCTTCCACTTCCTCCTGAACGTCTCGGGGGTGTTGAACCAGCAGAACCATCCGTCGCCGAGCCTCCCGGTGAGCTCCAGGGTCGTCCTGGCGTTCATGGCGCCGACGTAGACCGGCGGCGGGTTGGGACCGTACTGCCTCAGGCTGAGGAATGCCCTGTCGAGCGAGTAGTAGCTCCCCTTGAACGAGACCATCTTCTCCCTGCTGCTGGAGTAGAGCAGCTTGATCACCCTGATGGCCTCCTCGAGCCTCGCCGCGCGGCCCGCGGGCTCGTCCCACGGCAGGCCGTAGGGGACGACGTTCATCGCCTCCCCGGCGCCGATGCCCACTATGGCCCTCCCCTTCGAGATGTGGTTGAGGGTCGTTGCGACGTGGGCGGTGCGCGACGGGTGCTCGCGCTGCGTGTCGGTGACGGAGGGGCTCAGAAGGACCTTCTTCGTCTGGACCGCTATGGCGGCCAGGACCGTCCACGGCTCGAGCTTGTCTCCGTTGACGTCGACGATGTGGTCGGGGACCCAGATCGCGTCGAACCCGGCCTTCTCGGCCAGGATCCCGTCCTCGACCGCCTGCTGGGGCTCCACGCTGACCGTCGCGAGACCGAACCTCAGATGACCTCTCTTCTTTGGCAAGTCCATCCCGCGCGCCCCGTCGCCGTTGATAACCTTTGGCCCCTCCCTCCCTCCCTCCGTCCGTGGGCCGCCCTCCCTCCCTCCCTCCCGGCCCGCACCCGCCGGCGTCTAGCCCTTAAGTATCGACGGGACCGCGCACCGCCTTCGATGAAGGTAACCGACGTAAGGACGACGACCATCGAGGGGAACTTCGACTGGATCCTGGTGAAGGTCTACACCGACGAGGGGATCTCCGGCCTGGGCGAGATCTACGCCGGGACGATCGGCGGGGCGATGGCCGGCCTGATGAAGCCCTTCCTGCTGGGAGAGGACCCGCTCGACGTCGACCGGCTCTACTGGAAGCTCTACTCGGCCTTCCTCCGCGAGAGCGGGGCCTCGGCGCTCGCCGCCATAAGCGGGATCGAGACCGCCCTCTGGGACATCGCCGGGAAGGCCCTGCGCGTCCCCGCCTATCGGCTCCTGGGCGGCAAGTACCGCGACGAGGTGCGGGTCTACGCCGACTGCGCGGCCGGCGAGAGCGACGAGGAGGGTGGGGCCGAGGAGGAGATCCACCTGGGCCCCGTCGTCCTCAAGGGGGTGCACACCCCCGAGGCCTACGCCGCCAAGGCGCGCCGGGTCAAGGGGCAGGGCTACGACGCCATCAAGTTCGACCTCGACCTGCCGGCCCGGCTCCGGCCCGACCCCTACAACCGCTGCATGTCGAACGAGGACCTGGCCTACCGGGTCAGGCTGGTCGACGCGGTGAGGGCCGCCGTGGGCGGGAACCTGGACCTCGCCTTCGACTGCCACTGGCAGTACAGCGTCAAGGACGCGATCCGGCTCGCCGACAAGCTCGAGCCCTACGACCTCCTCTGGCTCGAGGACCCGATAAGCTCGGAGAACGCCTCCGCCATGGCGAAGGTCTCCCGGCGCAGCCCGGTCCCGATCTGCACGGGCGAGCACAAGGTCGGCCGCCAGGGGTTCCGCGAGCTCGTCGAGAAGCAGGCGGCGGACATACTCTCGCCCGACGTCCAGAAGGCCGGAGGGATCCTCGAGACGAAGAAGATCGCCGACTACACCGACCAGTACTACATCCCGCTCGCCCCGCACAACATAGCCAGCCCGGTCGGGACGGTCGCCGCAGTCCACATGAGCGCCTCGATACCCAACTTCCTCGCCCTCGAGTTCCACGCCAACGACATCCCCTGGTGGGGGAAGCTCCTGAGACCGGAGGGACGCCCCGTGGTGAAGCAGGGCCGCATCGCCCTCCCGTCGGGGCCGGGCCTCGGGATAGAGCTGGACGACGCGGAGGTGCGGAAGCACCTGAAGAAGGGCTCCAGGCCGTTACCCTAGCGGGACGCCGCGTCCGCCCAGCCGAAGAGGCGGTCCATGGCCGGGGCCGGGACCGATGCGCTTCGGACCAGCGCCCGCACCTCCGCGATCAGCTCTCGGACCTCTTCGATGGATGCCCTGGTGTGGGGGGCGAGGCTATAGTCGCCGAGCTCTCCCTGGAGCTCCCTGCGCCAGTACCCCACGGGATAGCTCCTCGGCATCCACGCGAACATGATCCTCAGCTTCAGAGGGATCACGGGGGTCTTGAGGGCACCCAGCGCTTCGAACCCTTCGCGCACCCCGTCGACCATCTCCAGCAGAGCGTCGGGAGACCGCGCGAGCTTCCGGTTGTCGTCGCCGGCCAGGTGGACGGCCGACTCGACGCAGGAGATGAAGGTCGCGTGCGTCTTCAACCAGGCGTCGATTTCGCTCGTGGTCTCGGTCGGGAACCCGGCCCTCCTGAAGGCGGCCACCATCTCGCGGAGGCGCGGGCCGCTCTTCCTCCTCCCGTCCGGCTCGCCGAGGACGGTCCGCTGCTGTCGGATCAGGAGGTACTTCACGGTGCCTCCGTCGAGGACGCCCCCCGCTCCCGGGAAGCCCCCCACGACGCGCTCCCTGCCCAGGAGGCGCATCAGCGCCTCCGACCCCTCGGCGTTGTTCAGCATGAAGAGGACGTTCGCCACGCGCCGGTTCTCCTCGAGAGCGGGCAGCACGGAAGGGAGCTGGTGCTTCCCCACGCAGACCACCACCAGGTCGTACGAGTCTTCCGGGGAGAGCCGCTCGACGACGTCGACGATGGTCCTCGTCCGCAGGCCCGACCGGACCTCCTCCAGCTCGATGCCTCCGTCCCTTATCGCCGTCAGGCGGTCGCCTCTCGCGAGGATCGAGACGTCCTGCCCCGAGTCCGCCAGGCGCGCCGCGAACAGGCTGCCTATGACCCCGGCGCCGTAGACGAGGACCTTCAGGACGACCGCTCTCCCGCCGTCGCGCAGGCCGCCGGTGACGACGCCCGCTGCCCGGTCGAAGGAAGTGCCCGTTCCAAGTCCGGATCCTCCGGACGGGGCGTCAGTTATACGTCCTCCGGGAGGCACCATCGGGGCGGTCGGCGTCGGCAGGATGACCGGGTCGCGCCGAGGCGGCGGGCGCTGTCCGCTCCCCGACCTCCTGGACCCCGCCGGCGCAGCTCGTCGCCGGGCTCGCAGGCGCCTGCGGCGGCCGCATCCCGGGCCTCGCTCCCCCGACGCGCCGCCGGCCGGACGCGCCCAACGTTTTAGTATCCAGGCGGTGGATATCCGCCGCTTGAAATACGTCAGATTCGGACCTACCGGCCTCACCGTCTCGCAGTTCAGCCTGGGCGCCTGGCACCTCCCGGGGTCGGGCGTGAAGGACGAGTTCGGCATAGAGGGGGTCGACGCGGACGCCTTCCGCAGGGTCGTCAGGAGGGCCTACGACCTGGGGATAAACTTCATCGACGGCGCCAACAGGTATCACGGGCGCATGTCGTCGGCCGACCTGAACCACGTCGGCAACTCGGAGACGCTCCTCGGGAAGATACTCAAGGGCTACGACCGCGAGTCGTGGGTCGTCGCGACCAAGGTGAGGGGGCAGATGGCGCCCTGGCCGAACGGCCAGGGGCTCTCCAGGAAGCACATCGCGTGGCAGATCCGCGAGTCGCTCCGGCGCCTCGACCTGGACTACGTCGACCTCTACCAGATCCACTGGGAGGACCCCGGTACCCCGAAGGCCGAGACGCTCAAGGCCCTGAACGGCCTGATCGACCGGGGTCTCGTCCACTACATCGGCGTCAGCAACCACTCTCCCCCCAACGTCGTCGAGTTCATGGAGACCGCCAGGTCGCTGGGGCTAGAGGGGTTCAGCTCGATGCAGGAGCCCTACAACCTCCTCGAGAGGCGGGTCGAGTCCGAGACGCTGCCGGTGGCGAAGAAGTACGGCATGGCCGTGATGGCCTACGTCCCCCTGGCCCAGGGCGTCCTCTCCGGCAAGTACCTGGCGGGGGTCGTCGAGGCGGGGTCCAGGGCGTCCTACATCTCCGGGGTGGCCGGGCAGTACCTGAACGAGGGGACGAGCGCGGCCGTCGGCTCGCTCCTCGAGATCGCCAGGGAGAAGGGCGTCACCCTCCCGCAGCTCGCCCTCGCCTGGATGCTCCAGAAGCAGGCCGACCTCGGCCTCACGATCGTCCCGATCCTGGGCATAACGAAGGTCTCCCACCTGGAGGATAACGTCGGCGCCCTCGATGTCAAGCTCGGCGCCGACGAGATGAAGCGACTCGAGGAGGTGGCGGCAGGGGCGAGCCTGGGGCCGCCGTCCTACTGAGAGACCGCCGCCCACATCTCCTCGATCTGCGCCTCGGTGGGGTCGGACCTGTCGACGACCAGGTAGACCGCCCCCGCCTCCCTCCCGACCCTCTTCATCGACCTTATCGCCCTCCCGAACTCGTCGCGGGTGACGCCCACGCTCCTGGCCGAATAGTCGACCCCGAACGAGGCCAGGTCCCTCTTGGTCCCCTCGACGAGGGCGCCGTGCATGTAGGTCGCGACCACCGCCCCCATGCTCACCACGTCGCCGTGGACGAAGGGGCGCCGCACCAGCTTCTCCAGGGCGTAGAAGAACAGGTGGTCGGTCCCCTCCTGGGGCCAGAACTTCCCCTTCTGGAGGTACGGGTACTGCAGCGCGTTCAGCTCGGTGTGCATCCAGACCAGCGCCTTGACCGCCTCCTCGGTGACGTCCTTCACCTGCGGCGCGATCGCCATGAGCCT
Source organism: Nitrososphaerales archaeon (assembly GCA_049515775.1). Classification (GTDB taxonomy): domain Archaea; phylum Thermoproteota; class Nitrososphaeria; order Nitrososphaerales; family Gagatemarchaeaceae; genus Gagatemarchaeum. The sequence goes on from JBEKTS010000032.1 coordinate 27,637, forward strand.
CATGAGGACCTCCTCGGCCTCCCGGGCGACCTCTTCGTCGTAGGGCTCGCCCGCCTCGTCCCGGGCCTTCCTCCAGTCCATGAGGGAGATCCTGGCGGAGTAGATGTCCCCGACCGCGGCCCGGTTGAGCCTCTTCGGGGCCGCCCTGATGATCCCGGTGTCGACGACCAGCCTGTCCGGGAACTTCTCTCCCAGGTAGTTCACCACCCCATCGATCCTCACGCCGGCCTTGGGGGTCAGGTAGGCGTCGGCCGCGAGGATGGTGGGGACGGAGACGAACTCGCAGCCCGTCTTCCAGGCGAAGTACTTGGCGGCGTCGATCGCCCTGCCCCCGCCGAGGCCGACCGCGGTCGGGGCGTGCGCCACCCTACGGACGTGCGCGTCCATGGACTCCTGGTCCACCTCGCCGACCATCACGACCTCCTTCGGCGGGTGGGCGAAGAGCCGCTCGCAGCTCGACCAGGGGGGCTCGACGGTGAAGACGACGTAGTCGTCCAGGTCCCCGAGCGCTCCCTCTATGCCGCGGTAGTCGACCTTGATCCTAGAAAACGGAGAGGACATTCTTCGCGACCGCCTCCATCTCCTTCTTCACCGGCGCGCTGAAGAGTATGAGCTCGGAGGCGCCCACCTGGGTGTACTCGTCGAGCTTCTTGACCAGCTCCCCCCAGTTCTTGACCGAGTGGGTGAACCGGCTCAGCCGCTCCGCGGTCACGCCCCTCCCGGCCTTCTCCAGCTCGATGGGCGTCCTGATGTCGACGGCGTTCTCCGCGAACGGGGAGAGCTCGTAGGGCGCGTCCTTGATTATCTGGGCGGGCGTCTTGAACGCAAAGTCGACGTGGACGACGAGCCCGCCGGCCGTCTTCTTCTTGGCCTCCTTCTGGCCCTCCCTGAACCGGGGCAGCAGCACGTCCCTGATGCGCTCGGCGCTGTTCCCGGGGCTCAGCGTGACCAGGTGGTCCCCGTACCTGCCCGCGTTGTAGGCGGCCTTCTCGCCGACAGCAGAGAAGTAGATGTCCAACTTCGTGCGGGGCTTGGTGTAGAGCAGGAGGAACTCCGAGGAGAAGTACTTGCCCTTGAACGCGAACGGCTTCTTCGAGGTCCACAGCTTCTGCATCAGGGTGATCCCCTCGCAGAGCCGCTCCATCCTCTCCGACCACTTGGGCCACCGATCGTTCCAGAAGGGGACCTCGTTCACGGCCTCGCCGGAGCCGACGCTCATCAGGAACCTGCCCGGGTACATGTTGTCGAGCGTCGCCGCGGCCTGGGCGATGAGGGCGGGGTGGTAGCGCGCACCGATGGGGGTCGTCACGAGGGGGCCGAGCTCGACCTTCTTGGTCCTCTCGAGCGCCGAGGCCATCACGGACCAGACGAACGACGACCTGTCCGAGGTGTGGTACCAGGGCATGAAGTGGTCGCCGAACCACAGCCTCTTGAAACCCAGCTCCTCGCCGTAGACGGTCGCCTCGACGAATTCGCGCGGGTCGTAGTAGTTCTCTCCGATGTCCAACGAGATAAGCGGCTTTGGCATCTGCGGGGCGTGGACGCGCGCCTCCCCCTAAAATGGGTTCGCGCAGCGGCCGCCCGTGCCTCGATGGCCCGCCTCCGGCGGGGCGCGCATTATAAGGCTCCGCGGACAAGCGCCGGGGCCAAGACGACCACAATGATACTGTCGTGCAGCACGATCACCTGGGGTGAGCTCAAGGACGGCAAGCAGTTCGGGGACGCCCTCGCCTCGATAAAGGCGCTGGGCTACTCCGACGCGGGGATAGAGTACCCTCTGCTCTCGGCCTCCCTGAAGAGGTCGGTCGCCGGCTCGAAGGGGGCGGCGCTCGCGAAGAAGGCCGGGCTGACCGTCGCCGCGGTCGCCATCGACTCGTCCCCCGAGATGGCCTCCGTCGTGACCTCGTTCGGCTCGAAGGTGGGGTGGCTCTGCCTCTTCGAGAAGGACATCGACCTGGCCATCGAGAAGACCAAGAAGCTAGCCGACGCCTGCGCCCGGCTAGGTGTCAGCGTCTCCCTGCACCCCCACGTGAGGTCCAACATCCTCACGACCGAGGACCTGGACCGCATCATCAAGGCCTGCGGCCCCGACCGGACGACGGTCTGCGTCGACACGGCGCACCTCACCGCCCTGGACATCGACGTCCCCAAGTTCATCAACAGGTACAAGAAGTCCATATCCCTGGTCCACTTCAAGGACCTCAGGGCCAAGGTCCCACAGGAGGAGGTCGACTACGTCAAGGACTTCGTCGACCTCGGCGACGGCGTGGCCGACCTCAAGGGGTCGCTCAAGGCGCTCAGGGCCATCGGCTACTCGGGGGCGATCATGGTCGAGGTCGACAACCCGCCCGAGGGGGGCGTGGAGGCCTCGGCCAGGAAGAACTACGGGTACCTGAAGAAGATCGTCGGCGGCCCTGCCAGGGCCGCCCCCGCCTAGGCCCCGACGCCGACCCAGGCCCTCTTCCTCGAGGACTCGAGGACCGCCTCGATGATGCGGTTCACCCTCCACCCGTCGCGGAAGGAAGGGGCGTACTCCTCCCCTCCCGAGAGCGACTTGAGGAAGTCGTGCATCTGGGCGACGACCGAGTCGACGTACCCTGTCCCCATCGTGGGCGAGGAGAAGATCAGGGTCTCACCGTAGGTGTGCGCCGGCCCGAAGTATATCGTCCTGAACCCGCGCGCCTCCTTCCCGTCTCGGGACGAGTAGAACTGGAGCTCGTTGGGGCGCTCCATCGTGAAGGCGACCGTCCCGCCGTCGCCATGGACCTCAAAGTCCAGCGCGACCTTCCTCCCCGTCGCGACCCAGGACGCTCCGACCTCGGCAATCGCCCCGCCCTCGAGCCGCATCACCGCCGCCGTCACGTCGTCGACCTCCGAGGGCTCCTTGCCCTTCCCCTCCGCTCCGGGGACCGTCCTCTCGGGGACGAAGTTCGCGGTCGCGCCGCAGACCTCGAGCGGCTCCCCGACCAGGAACCTGACCATGTCGATGGCGTGAGAGCCGAGGTCGGCCAGCGCGCCCGCGCCGGCCTGCTGCGGCCGGAACCGCCAGGTGAGCGGGAACTGAGGGCCTCCCCAGTCCTCCATGAAGTGAGACCTCACGTGGTTGACCCTGCCCAGGTCCCCCCTCGCTATCATCTCCTTCGCCAGGGTCACGGCGGGGACCCTCCTGTAGTTGAACCCGACGAGCGTACGGCCCCCGGTCCTCATGGCGACCTCGTACATCTCGCGGGCGTCCTTCTCGGTCGTCGCCAGCGGCTTCTCGCAGATCACGGCCTTGCCGTGCTCGAGCGCGTCGATCGCCGGCTCCCTGTGGAGGTAGGTCGGGGTCATCACGTCGACGACCTCGACGGCGGGGTCCCGGGTGACCTGCCTCCAGTCCGAGGTCCACGCCGGGAACCCGAGCTTCTCGGCGGCCGACCTCGCGAGCGCGTCGCTCGCCTCGGCGACGACCTTCATCTCGGCCGTGTCGGCCCCCGCGAAGAAGAGCGGCACGTTCGCGAACCCTATGGCGTGGGACCTGGCGACCTGGCCGCCGCCCACGAACCCGACGGAGTACCTGTGCGCCATCCCGGTCCCTCTCACTGTAGCGGGAGCTGGACGGACCGCTTCTCCTGCATCGCCTTCCTGGCGGCCAGGCCTATCTCGACGGCCGCCCGGCCGTCCCTGGCGGTCACCCTGGGGGTGGTGTCGCCGATTATGGACGCAGCGAACCCCTCGAGCTCGGCCCGGTAGGCCTCGTCGAACCTCTGCATGTACCAGTAGGAGAACTCGTTCGACTCCCAGGACTTCTTCATGACGTGGGCCTCCGAGGACCTGCCGATGTCCATGAAGGCCGCGCCCTCGGTCCCGATCACCTCGGCGCGGATGTCGTAGCCGTAGACCGAGACCCGGCACGCGTCGACGTGGGCGAGCGCGCCGTTGGCGAGCCTGATGATCGTCATCGTCGTGTCCTGGTCGCCGAGCCCCTGGAGCTCGGGGTACGCCGTCGCCACCCCGTCCGCGACGACCGCGACCGCCTCCGACCCGCTGAGCCACCGGATCACGTCGTAGTCGTGGCTGGACGTGTCGAGGAAGATCCCTCCGGAGACCTTGGGGTCGGCCCAGCCCGCCACCTTCTGCGGCGGGTCCCTGGTGTTCGACCTCAGGAGGAGCATCTTGCCGATCTCGCCCAGGTCGACCGCGGCCTTGATCCTCATGTACGACGGGTCGAACCTCCGCTGGTAGCCGACCTGGAACTTCACCCCGCTGCTCTCCGCCATCCTGACGAACTCGTCGGCCTCGGGGAGGGTCAGAGCCATCGGCTTCTCGCAGAAGACGTGCTTTCCGGCCTCGATGGCGTCCCTCACGACCTGCATCTTCATGAATGTGGGGGTGGCGACGACGACGGCGTCGATGCCCGGGTCACGGAGCAGGTCGTGGTAGTCCGAGTGGACCTCGGTCACCCCCGTCTGGGCCCCGACAGCCCTGGCCGCCTCCGGGTACGAGTCCGCTATCCCGGCGAGCCTCGCGTTCGGGATCCGCCGGGCGAGGTTCTGTCCGTGGACCTTCCCGATCTGCCCGGCGCCTATGAGGCCGACGTTGACTAGAGTCTTCGGAGATTGCAACGGCCACTCTCCGACCGACCCGGCGTTAAAACGGTTCCTTCGTTCGCTCGCCGGGAGGCGGCCGTCCGGTCAGGTCGGCCGGATGAGGACCTTCATGCCCTGGCCCGACCTGCAGAGGTCGAACCCCTTCTGCGCGTCCTCGATCCCGACCTCGTGGCTCACGATCTCGTCGACGGGGATCGCCCCCTCCTCGACCAGCCTTATCGCCGGGACGAAGCCGAAGGAGTTGGCGTTCGAGCCCAGGATCTCCAGCTCGCGCACCATGAGCTCGAAGGGACCGAACTGGGACCTGGCCTCGTGCCTCGCGACCCCCATTACCACGACCCTGCCGCCGGGGCCTGCCGACCTGATGGCGCTCTCGACCGTCTCGGCCCTCCCTATCATCTCGACCGCGACGTCGGCGCCCAGGCCCCCCGTCTCCCTCTCCACCCTGGAGACCGGGTCCTCGACCGCGGGATCGATGGTCACGTCGGCGCCCAGCCTCTGGGCCACCGCCCTCCTCTTCTCGGCCAGGTCGACGGAGATGATCTTGGAGACCCCCAACCTCTTCAGCATGGCCACCCAGAGCAACCCCATGGGGCCCGCCCCGTAGACCACGGCCGTCTCCTCCGGCCTGACCCTGCTCTTCTCGAGCCCGTGGACGACGCAGGAGAGCGGCTCGATGAGCGCCCCCGCCTTCCAGGAGAGCGCGGGGTCGACCCTGTAGACCGACTGCTCCCTGGCGAGCATCAGCTCGGCGAAGCCGCCGTCCCGGGTTATCCCCAGCTCCAGCATGTTCTGGCACATGTTCCTCCTGCCGAGCCTGCAGTTCCGGCAGACGCCGCAGGAGACGTTCGGGTCGACGACCACGTGGTCGCCGACGGCGAAGTGCGTGACCCCGGCGCCGACCTGGACGACCTCACCGGAGAGCTCGTGGCCCAGGATGACCGGCGGCTTGGAGGGGTGCCTCCCCTCGAGTATGGCGAGGTCGCTACCGCAGATCCCGCACTCCTTTATGCTGATCAGGACCGCGTGCGGCTCCCCGACCGCCGGGGGCTCGACGTCCTTCACCGAGATGCCCTTTCCGACTCCTTCGAAGACCACTGCGCGCATCTCAGACCGCCTCGCTCGATGAGCTGAGTGACATTCCCTTCGCTGCGACGGCCCGGCGATTTAAACCGTTCAGGCTCGGGGCCGGCCCGGGTCGGGTCGACGCCGAAGGCCGATCCGGGGGCTGCGCGCAGGAGTCAGGGCCGGAGGTCGCGCAGGAACACCGGACCGCCGGTCGACTTTCGATGGCCGGGCTCGCATCCGGCGCCTGGTTCGGGCTCTGAGCGCATGCCATTTACATGCCCTTTAAATTTTAAATAGCCTCAAGAATTCGCCCCGAGCCATGGCGTCCCCCTACAGAACCGTCGCATTCGCCGTTGCATTCCTCTTCGTGGTCTCTGCCCTCCTAGGGGGCGGAATCGGACCCGCCGCCGCTGCGGCGTCCCACCCGGCCCTCGACGGCAGCGCAAAGGCGGGGTGCGGGTACGTCGTCAACTGCTCCGTCTCTCTCACGACGACGAGCCCTTCTGACGTCATCGTGGTCGGCTGCGACTGCTACGGCGCCGGCTCGTGGTCCGTGAAGGACGCCGCCGGTCTGACGTTCATCCCGAGGACCGGCCAGGTCGCCATCGGCGGAGGCCAGTGGATAGAGACGTGGTATGCGATCTCGCCGGGCGTCCTGACCGCCGATAGCATCTCGGTCCAGACGACGTCGACCGGCGAGACGTGGTACGGCGTCGTTGCATTCGCCGTGTCCGGGGCGAACACCGCCCAGCCCTTCGTGTCTGGGTTTCCGGTGGCACAGGCCAACGTCAAGGGCTGTGGTAGCCCCTGCGACTCGGGCGTATCCTCGCGCGCAGGTTCCTTCGTGTTCCAGTTCGGCGGCGACACCGGGTCTACGCTGCAGACCGCTGGCACGGGCATGACGCTGATACAGGCGTTCAAAGCGGGCCAGGACGCCTACGCCCAGTACGAGGTACTCCCTGCTTCGATATCCGGATCGGTCCTTTCGTTCGGCACCGCACTAGGGAACGACTTTGGCGCGATAGCGGATGCCATCTGCCCGGCCGCATCCTCGACCTCCTCCAGCACCACCTCCACGACCTCGGCGAGCACTTCCTCTTCGTCCACGACCGCCTCGTCGACATCAGCCACCTCCTCGTCATCCAGCACGGCCTCGACCTCCTCCAGCACCACCTCCTCGTCCAGCACTACTTCTACGACGTCTCCGTCGACCACCTCCTCCAGCACCACTTCTACGACGTCTCCGTCGACCACCTCCTCCAGCACCACCTCCTCCAGCACCTCGACGTCATCGGCGGCCGGGAACGGGACGGCCGGAAGCGGAGACTTCTATCTGGGGGCGATGTCACGAGACCCCTCGGTCCTCCCCAACACCGGGGTGCGCAGCTCGATCCAGGTCCAGTCCTACGACGTCCCGGTCGGTTGCGTGGCCTTCTGGGTCAGCGACGATTCGGCCAGCAACCTCTGGATGCAGGTCGGCTACTACATCTGCGACGGCTCGACCCCGGTGGTCTTCACCCAGGTCTGGAACCTCGCCTCCTACACCGTGGTCTACGCGAACGCCTTGAGCTCCACCCCGTCGGCGGGCGTCCACCAGTTCGCGGTCTACCTCCAGTCCGGCACCACGTGGGTCGCGACCTACGATGGGACGGTGGTCGGTAGCTACAACCTCGGGGCTTCGGTCTCGTCCTCGTCCTACCCCATCTACGCCATGTCCGAGGAGAACGGGCTGGCCGCGCCGATAAGCATCCCGGTGACGACCTTCTCGGTGGCGATCCAGGCTCAGGTGAACGGCGCCTGGGTCACGCCAGCTTCCATTAGCGTCTACAACTACGGCGGCACCTGGGGGCTTCAGGGTCCGTACCAGAACCCGCTGATGGCCGCGGACAGCTTCGTCGTCGGAGGGTCGTTCCCGAGCCCATCAGGTGGTTCACCGCTCTGAGCGCGAAGAGCGGACCTCTTCGCCGGGGTGCCGGTCCCGGACGCCGAGGGGTAGGCCGTCTACAAGGCGTTCATTCTTTAAATAATCTCGCCGTGTCCGGCCACCCGTTGGGCGCGAGCGACCTTGACCTCGGTGGCGGCCTGAAGCTGGCGCGGCTGCTGAAGAAGGGATACACGGGCTACTTCGAAGGCCGGACGTTCCGAATACTGCGCGGAGGCACCCTCGTGAGCTCGTTCAGCGACTCGCAGGGGAGGATACTGACCCAGCTGAGGCAGAGGCACGCGATGACCCCGACCCAGATCTCGGACGTCGTCGGATCGACCCCGGCCGCGGTCATCTACAACCTCAAGCCGCTGATCAAGGCGGGGGTCGTGGCAAGGCACCCTCTCCCCGGCGGGACGGTCTTCTACGTCCTCTGCTGGGACGTCAGCGTGGACCTCTCGCCCAGCCTGAAGGCCAAGATCGAGCAGGACGTCTCCAGGATGGGCGGTTGGTCGGAGCTGGCTAACGTTCCCATGGGCCGTCTAAGGAGGGGGCTCGGCAGCCTCTCCGAGGACGAGTTCCTTGAGGTCATGAGGTATCTGGTCTCGGGGAAGAACCTTGCCGGTCGATCGTGAGGTCGCCCTGAGGCTGGCGGTCGACAGGGACCTCGACAGGAAGCTGAGGGCCACCAGCGGCTCCCGGTTCTTCTGGGTCTACTCGCTGTCGCTCTGGGACCCCGACGCCTTCTGGAAGTGCGCCTCGGGCGCCTCCGCGTTCGCCATCGTTTGGCTCATCCTCGAGAGGTCGGTGCCCGGGGCGTCCGCGTCGGCGCCGCTGGCCGCGACGGCCTCCTTCGAATGCTTCCTGCTCGGTCTGGCCGTGATGTGGACCTATCAGCTCGGGCCGTGGCTCCATCCGACCAACCTCATCGTCATCCTGACCTTCATCTTCAGGCTGTACAGGAAGAACAAGACGCTCGACGACCTGAGCCCGCTCGAGATCAACCGTCTCTTCCCCGTGGACGAAGGCCCCGGGTCCTCCTCCGATGGACGGGCCAAGCTCTGGAGGCTCTTCGATCGCATCAGGCTCTCGCCGGTCCTCGGTCCCCTGTCGCTGGGAGCGTCTTTCGCAGCGCTGCTTGTCGCGCTCCTGCTGGTGGCGTCCTAGGCCCCGACCGGAACCCAGGTCCGGTGACTCGTGGCCGTCGGGCTCATCCGAGCGTGGATGAACCAAAAAGACGCTCTGCGCGTCCCCTGCACCCTGATCGTACCGGTTTCGTGCTCCGACGACTGGAATCTTCCCCGTCGGTAACGATGGAGCTCGGAATGAGACTTCCCTGGAGCATCGCACCGAAGGGGACCGAGGCTTACTTCGGCCCGAGGGCCGCATGGCGCAGGATATCAGTTAAAGCATGATAGTAACGCATTGTATTCAGGTTTATTCCAAAGATATATCTACCTCTTTGCTGCCTCCGCCGCCATGTCCAGACGCACGGTCCAGGTCCATCTCCCGCCGGTAGAGGAGCCCTCCTTCGCAATCGACGACCTCGGTGTGACGACGGCCGACATCCACTCCCTCCCCGTTTGGGAGAGGGTCCTGATGCTCGCCCTCACCTACGACCCGCCCGCAGAGGACCCGAAGGGCGCAGGATCGTCCAAATACTCCGAGAAAGTTTGACAAGAAGGCCAACCATTATGCTTTGTTCGACTTTTGGACGGGAACAGAGCCATGCGATGCTGACGTGGGTGTGAGGGGTGTCCTTCTAGCGTGAGGTGGGCATATCTCGTCCTCGCGCTCATCTTCGTGGGCGGCGCCCTGTCGTTGTGCTTCGTCGGCCAGCCGTCGAGCGCCGCGGCCCCCCCTTCGACGTTCAGCGCCAGCCCACCCACCGGCTCCACGTGGTGGGTCGGGGCCGAGTCGACCGATTCCTCGGCGCTGCCCAACACGGGCGTGCAGTCCACCATCCAGGTGATCAACTTCGACACGACCTCGAGCCAGTGCCTGGCGTTCTGGGTGGCCGACGGCCTTCCCAACGACGAGTGGGGCCAGGTCGGGTACTACTTCTGCTATGGAAACGCCCCCGTCTCGTTCTATCAGGTCTGGAACCTCGGCACGCAGACGATCCTCGCAGGAGGGACGGGGAGCATCTCCGCGGGGACCCACACCTTCTCGATGTACCTCCAGTCCGGCACGACCTGGGCCTACGCGGTCGATGGCGCGATACTCGGGACCTTCGACATGGGCGCGAGCACCTCCAGTTCGAGCTACCCGGTGGAGGCGTTATCGGAGGAACAGGCCTCCGGCGTCTTCGCCTTCCCTGCCGTGGCCTTCACGAACACAATGGAAGCCCAGCAGTCAGGCGCGTGGGGCCCAGTCCAGACTGCCCTCTCCTACGGGACCGCGTGGGGCGTCCAGGGGAACCTCCAGAACCCAGGCCTGTCGAACGGCGAGATTACCGTCGGCGGGTCGCTGGCCCCACTGTCAGCGGGCACCCCGCTCTGGAGCTCGGGTTCCAGCTCGACGACGACCATGTCCCCGCCTTCGACCACCACCGTCACCAGCACGACGACCCAGACCGTCACCCAGACGGCAACCGTCACCTCGACCCAGACCCTTCCAGCCACCACCAGCACGACGACGGTAACCACCACGTCTCCTCCGGTGACCACGACGCAGACCGTGACGCAGACCTCCACGACGACCTCCACCAAGACCCTTCCGGCCACGACTAGCACGACCACCGTCACCACCACATCTCCGCCAGTCACCACCACTCAAACGACGACCCAGACCTCGACGGTCACGACGACGTCGACTCTCCCTGGCAGCACCTCGACGACCACCGTCACCACCACCTCCCCGCCAACCACTTCGACCCAGACGGTGACCCAGACCGCCACCGTCACCACTACCCAGGCGCCTCAGACGGGTAGCACGACGACCACCACGGTCACGACCACCTCCGCGTCGGTCGCCTCGACCCAGACCGTAACGCTGATCTCCACGGCAACCTCGACTCAAACGGTCGCCGCGACCACCTCCACGACTACGGTGACCACCACCTCGCCACCCGTCACTACGACCCAGACTGTGACGACCACCTCCCCCGTCGCGACGACCCAGACCGTGACGCAGACGGCAACGGTCACCTCTACCCAGACGCTCCCGACAGGCAGCTCCGCGACGACCACCACGGTCACCAGCACGCCGCCTCCGACCACCGTCACTAAGACGTCCACCATCACCTCCACGACGGTCGCTTCGGTCTCCGTCGGCTCGGTCACCATGACGCTCACGGTGACGTCGACCTCGGTCGAGACCAGCATAGTTTCCTCTACGTCGACCTCGACCGAGACCGTGCCCGGCGCGACGACGACCGTTACCGGAGCGGGAACCACCACGACCGTGACGAGCGTGGAGCCTCCGAGCACCACGACGCTGACTCAGCCGAGAGAGACCGCGACGGTCACCGTCACCACGACAGTCTGCGTCGCCGACAGCGGCGGTAACACGGTTTCGTGCTCCAAGACCAACGATGGTGGCGGCGCCCCGGCGGCTCCGCTGGTGACCCTCGAGACCGCCCTCATCCTGACGGTCGCCGGAGTGAGCGCGGCCGCGTTCGCCGTCAAAAGACTCCTCTTCGCCGTGCCTAGAAGCAGACGCACCCGATCCGGGACCTGAACACCGACCGGCCCTGTATCGATCTCAGCGTGCCAAAGACCCGGTCGCTCGCGCCCGCAGCTCGAATCGGACCGCCAAAGGCACGAAGACGCCAGAGGTTCAACAGATTCCGCGGAATCCCCGATTCTTGGAATTCGCCTTGAATTTGAGGCAGAGATTCACCCCATTTCTAAAATCTGGGTCGAACTCATGAATTCCGGCTCCATATTCGTATATTGCTGCATCATAC
>JBEKTS010000033.1:0-20630 GCA_049515775.1 Nitrososphaerales archaeon
GAGGGCCATCCGATCCCTCCCGCTGCGAGAGTTCCTTGCGACCTCCGGGGACACGATTCTCCTCTCCTCGGCGCCCATCATGTGAACGAAGAGGGCGAGGATGACCAGGACGCCCGTGAGGTCCACCGCGAAGAGGGTCGACGAGTAGTCGCACAGCGCGGAGGTCGTGGGGTCGAGCGATCCATAGCCTAGCTCCACGTTGTTCAGCAGGTAGGGTACGATGGCCACCATCAGCAGGAGCGTCACGTTGAGGAACGTGACCACCCTCGTCTCCTGGGGGAGCACCGACATCTCGGACGTGTAGATGAGCCAGGCGGTGATGAGGATCAGGAACGAGAAGACGAAGGCCAGGATGTGGCTGCTGATCTCGCCGGCGTCGGTCGGGGAGCTCGCAATGAGGGCGATCGACCCTCTGGAGAGCGAGAGCCCGAAGATCAGGTCTGCGAGCGACTCCATGCGGGGCCGTGGTCGCCTCCCTCCGGACCGTCTCTGCGTCCGAGCTCAGTGAGCCGTTCTCGGTATTCGGTCTTTTCCGGCCGCGGACGTGCTCTCGTGTGTGGGTTCAGGCTGGCGCGCGTGGGCTCTGCGCCACCAGCGGGATTCCAGTCAGACCCGGTACGGCCACAGCTCGGGCGCACCGTCGAATCCCGTGCGGTCGTGACCGCCGGGGTGGTTCATCGGTCTGAGGCGGGGTTCTGTGCGCTCCCGGCGCTGGCTCAGCATGGACGGCTATCGTCTGCCAATCTTCGTCTGGCTTAGGAGGTAACCCAGCATCGTTCCAATGATAAGGAGGAGGACCATGATTGCATAACCCCATGCGGGCAGCGACGAGGATGACACCGTCGTCGTAGAGGTCGTGGTCTGGGTCGTGGTGGTCATTTCCACCACGGTCGTGGTGGGGCCAGTCTGGGTGCTGGTGACCGTGGTCGGTGGGAGCGTCGTTGTCGAGGTCTCTGTGCTGGTCGCCGTTTGGGTCGTGATCAGGGTCTGGGTGGTGGTGGTCGTCTGGGTGGTCGTCTGGGTGGTCGTCGCGGTCTGGGTGGTGGTGGTCGTCTGGGTGGTCGTCTGGGTGGTCTGTGGGAGCGTCGTGGTCACGATCTGGGTTACCGTCACGGTCGGAGCAGTCGTCGAAGAGGACGAGGCCGTCGAGGAGGAGGACGTAGTCGCGGTGGAGGTCGTCGAGGAGGAGGAGGACGAGGCCGTCGAGGAGGAGGACGAGGCCGTCGAGGAGGAGGACGTAGTCGCGGTGGAGGTCGTCGACGCGGTCGTGCTGGTGGAGGTCGTGGAGCTCGTCAAGGTGCCGGTTATGAACTCGTTCGCATCGGCGTACTCGGTCGCGCCGTTCGCCGAATACTCGTGCAGCTGCGACGGGCTGGAGAAGCTCACCGGAGAGGACGATTGATCGAAGAACTGCGTCTGTCCCGTGACCCCGTTGTACTCGTCCACCCACATCCACGCGGAAGCGAACGCGAAGCTCGACTCGCTGTAGACCACCTCGTTCGAGGGACCGTAGTACGGGTTGGCATGATACTGCTCGGTCAAAAGCCCGGTGAAGTATCCGTTCGAGTTGGCCAGCTGTCCCGACAGGCCCAGGAAGTCCGAGGCTCCCTCGGCGCTGTAGCTCTGCGAGGCGCTCGACTTTGTGGTGTAGTCGTATCCGGCCATCACGACGTTGCCGCTCGAGATCGAGAGCGCGATGTTCACGTTGTCGTTCGCGTTCACGGAGGACGTGAAGTTGGCGAGGCCCAGGCCGCCGTCCGAGGGATAGATGGAGTTCCCTCCGGCGTCGAAGACCTCGTACATCAGGGAGAAGCCGGGGCTGTATCCGCCGTTGTCGTACGGCCAGTTCCAGCCGAGGCCCACCTCATACCAGTAACCCGCGCTCGAGAGCCCGCAGACGAGGTACCCCGGACCCGCGCCGTAGCTGTCGTTGAAGGTCTGCTCCACCGCGGTCACGTTGAAGCTCAGGGCAGTACGGTCCTGGGTGTAGGTCAGGCCCATCTGCTCGTCGTAGTTGAGTGAGACGTTCACGCCGGCCGCCGGCGCCGGGGCTCCGAGCTTCAGTGCGCTCGCCACGCGTACGACCGACGACGGCGCGGTCGTCCCCTGAATCGTCTGCGCGCCGCCGCGGGTCGCCGGGATGGCGATTGCCGTGATCGAGAGGCACAGGAACACCGAGATGGCGACCGCCCGCGACGCTCTCCTGTTCATATTCGGCTCCGACCGGTTTGTGTCGCATTTATGGGTAGTGGGCGATTATCATTTTTGAAAAGGACGTCGAAGCAACCGCCTCCTTTCACCCGTTTTCATCCCCGGGTCGTCCCGTGCGGAGCTCGAGGTCCCTCCCCGGGGACGGCCGCCCCGCGGACGCGGTCCGCTCGTCAACCTCTTAATACGCGTCCCATGCCGGCCGCAACGTGAAGCGAGCTTTCACCGAGGTCGGGATGGGCACGAAGGCTCTCTGGGCCGGGGAGGACGGACTCCCCGTCAAGGGAGCGACGCAGGTACCCATAGTGCAGAGCATAGCGTTCGATTACGAGACCGTCGACGAATGGCAGGACGTGGCCCTGGGTCGCAAGGAGGGCCACATCTACAGCCGCAACACCAACCCGACCGTCTCGGCGCTGGAGGAGAAGGTCGGGGCGATGGAAGGGGCGGAGGCCGCCTCTGCGTTCTCCTCCGGGATGGCCGCCATAAGCAACACCGTCTTCAGCCTGGTGAGGCCGGGCGACAGGATAGTCACCGTCAAGGACACCTATGGGGGGACCAACCAGCTCTTCAGGGAGTTCCTGCCTCGGATCAACGTCGAGGTCGCCCTCTGCGAGACGACCGACGCCGACCAGATCGAGGCGGAGATCTCGAAGGGTTGTCGGCTCGTCTACCTGGAGACCCCGACCAACCCGACCCTGAAGGTCGTCGACATCGGCCGCATGGCCGCGGCGGCGCACAGGGTGAAGGCTCTGGTCGTGACGGACAACACGTTCGCGACGCCCGTGAACCAGAGGCCGATCGAGCTAGGGTCTGACCTAGTGGTCCACAGCGCCTCGAAGTTTCTGGGCGGGCACGCGGACGCCCTCGGGGGGATCGTCTGCGGCCCCAGGAGGCTGGTGCGGCAGGTCTTCCACTACAGAGAGATAACGGGCGCCGCCCTCGACCCGTTCGCCGCCTACCTGCTGATCCGCGGCCTCAAGACCCTTCAGATCAGGGTCGAGCGCCAGAACGCAAGCGCCATGAAGATAGCGCGCTACCTGGAGGGCAACCCCGCGGTCGCGGCGGTGTACTACCCCGGGCTCGAGTCGCACCCCCAGCACGACGTCGCCAGGAGGCAGATGGTCGGCGGCTTCGGCGGCGTGATGAGCTTCGCCCTCAGGGGAGACTATGGGGCGGTCAAGGCGTTCCTGCCGAGGCTGAGGTTCGCCCACCGAGCCGCCAACCTGGGAGCGGTCGAGACGACCGTCGGGTCTCCGGCGACGACGAGCCACGTCGAGGTGAGCGCCCGCGACCGGGCGCTCATGGGCATCCCGGAGGCCCTGGTGCGCTACTCCACGGGCATCGAGGACGTTCGGGACCTGCTGGCGGACCTCGAGCAGGCGCTCGCCGCGCTGCCGCAAGCCGGGTCGAAGAGGCGCTAGAGAAGGAGCGGAGGAAGGACCCTCGGCGGGGGAGCGGGGAAGCCAAAGAGGAGAGAGGGGGCGATAGGGGCCCTGCCCCTAGGAACCGCTTTTTAGGAGGTCCAGGGGCGGCCGCGGCCAGACCCACCTTGCCGACCCCGTTCGCCGACGAGCTGCTGCGAGCCACCATAGCGCTCCTCGTGGTCGTCGATCCGGCGGGGCTCGTCCCGGTCGTGCTCGCGCTCACCAGGGGTATGAAGAAGGAGGACCGACGGGGTACGTTCAGGATCGCGCTGGTTACCAGCGTGGTGCTGCTCGTGGTCTTCGCCGTGGCCGGGACCGAGCTGCTGCTCCTCTTCGGCATAACCGTCTACAGCTTCATGATAGCGGGAGGCATCCTGCTCTTGATCCTGGCGATGCAGATGATCTTCCGCGGAGGGATAGGAGGAGAAGGTGGGACGACCTACTCGCCCGACGAGATAGGGGTCGTCCCGATCGCGTTCCCGCTGCTGGTGGGCCCGGGCGCCATAACGACGACGATCGTCTCGCTCCAGACCTACGGGATTGGCGTGGCTCTCCTCTCCATCGGTATCGTGATGGCCGTCTGCTGGCTGGTGCTCCGGTTCCTGGACCGGATCGACTCGATGCTGGGCAAGAGGGGCACGGCGGTCCTCTCGACGTTGATGGCGGTCTTCATAGCCGCCATCGCGGTCCAGTTCATCCTGACGGGCATCCTGTTCTACTACCCGTCGAGCTAGTCTCCGCAGGACCCGGACGGCCCGGGCTGACTCCGGTGGCTTGGCTCGTCGGCATCGAGGAAAGGGAAGAGCCGTTAAATAACACCGGGCCCCCGTATCCCTCATGGTCACCAAGACGGTAGTGCACTTCGAGATCCCCGCCGACAATCCCGAGAAACTCTCCAAGTTCTATTCCGACGTCTTCGGATGGAAGTTCGAGAAGGCGTCGATGCCAGGCATGGACTACTGGATGATCGCCACCGGGCCGAGGAACAAGAGCGTGGGCGGAGGGATGTACAAGAAGATGGGTGCGCAGGACGGTCCTAAGAACTACGTCAACGTGGACAAGATAGACAAGCACATCGAGGCGTTCAAGAGCGCCGGCGGCAAGGAGCTCGTCGGGAAGATGGAGGTGCCCAAGATGGGCTGGTCCTTCATCGGGGTGGACCCCGAGGGGAACGCCATCGGGCTCTTCGAGACGACCGGCGCCCGTCCCAGACGGAGCACGAGACGCAAGAAGTAGCAGGCAGACCCCACGCCCATCTCGATCAGGGAGGACGCGGAGGGCCCGGCTCGCTGAGGAGGGAGCGCCCGTCAGCCCGCCGTCCCTCGGCGTCGCCGGGCGGCCGCTGGGAATCGACCTGAGGCCGACGGCGCCTATCGGTCACCACGAGCCGCCCGACGCGGTGCGAGGCCATCGGCCTCAGCGCATCGGTGATCGGGGTGTCGGCGGCCGCAGTCCCACCACCCTAGACTATGGGCGTCAGGGAGACCTGCGGATACCCGAGGGAGTAGTCGTACTGGACCGCGTGCAGCGGGCCCCGCGGCTTGATCGGCTGCATGGTCATGGCGCCGGCGATGCTCTCGATCCTGAAGTGCAAGTCGGTCATGGCGGAGATCGCCTTCCGGGAGGAGGTGGTCTGGTCGACTATCAGCGCGAAGAGGTCCTTGTTGGACTTGGACCGGGAGAGCGAGACGACGATGTCCCTCAGCACCTCGGCCCCGTGCACGTGCTCGAGCTTCTCGGCGCTCAGGAAGGTGTAGCAGGGGCGCTGGCCCGAGCCCTTCATCTTCGTTATCTGCTCCCAGAGCCTCTGGAAGGTGAGGTCGACGGAGTTGATGTTGATCGCAAAGGCGCAGGGGTCGGAGTACGCCTTGTAGAAGCCGAGCCTCACGCTCGAGGCCACGCTCTCCTTCGGCAGGATCCGTTCCAGCGGGTCGAGGAGGGCCTCGGGCGGCACGCCGGAGGTAAGGATTCCGACGGTGCAACCTCCGTTCGCGATGAAGTTGGCGATTATAGTCTGGTGGAGAGGCAGCGTCGAGTCGACCGAGACGCCCTCCCCAAGCTCGAGGGTGACGCTCGTCCCGCGCTGGACCCCGTCGCCGGACATCGCGTCGAGGTCGGATATCCCGGAGGAGTAGCGACCCACGGGGTGCCTGATCGGCTTGTACGGGCGCGGATCGTACTGGCCGGGACCTAGGACCAGGGGGCGGTCGAACAGCCGGAATCGACCGTCGCTCAGGGTGAACAGGACCACGGGCCTCGGGATGGCCAGGCTGGCCAGCTTCTTGAACTCGAGGGTCCTGAGGGTGGCTTCCTCATGGAGCTCCCGCCTGAGCTCGATGATCCCGTCGACGAGGGAGTCGATGCTGCCGGTCGAATCGCGCTCGGAGACGATCACCATCGTCGAGTCGCTCGACTCGGCCATCGCCACGAGGTTCTGCTCGCTCTCCGAGCGCTCGGGGTCGCCCAACCCTGTGGCCACGGTCTCCCACGAGTCTATGACGATGATGCCCTTCGGCCGCTCCCTCGCCGCCTCGGCGACCAGCCGCAGGAGCCTTTGCGCGCGCTCGGCGGGGGTGAGCCTCTTCGCCTTGTCCCCCCGGCCGACCGAACGGCTCGGGTCGACCTCCTCGAATACGATCTCACCTTCCTGGACGGCGACGCGGCCCCTCGTCACCCTGCTGGAGATGAGGGTCCCCCTGCCCTTCATGCGGAGGAGCCCGAGGGCCATCGTGGACTTGCCCGTCCCCGAGTTCCCCTTGACCAGTATCGTGCCCAGCGTCCCCGCTGCGACGTGCTCCTCCACCATCTCCATTATCGAGGGGGGCCTCTGCGGGATGGCGGGAGGGGGAAGAAGAGGAATGGGGGGTTGGGCAGGCACGAGGACCCCGGCGATGGGCCGCCCCTTTATAGCACGTAGACGATTCTCAGGGCTGAAACCGACCAAGGGGCACGCGGGGATCCGGCGAGCGGCGCCCGCTCCGGTCGAGCCTGAGCGCCCGGAATATTTATATAGGTATATTACCGATGGTGGTATACATAAGGTGAAGAAGAACACGACAGAAAAGAACGCGAAGCAGAAGACCCCGGCGCAGGGCCGGGGCGAACCGACGGAGCTGGCCCTGCCAGGGCTCGGCCTGCCGCAGATCTTCCAGGACTACATGAGGCCCTTCGACGAGCTCATGGGTCAATTCTCCTTCCCCGGAGCGGCCGGTTCCCCGTGGACCGCGCTGGCTGGGAAGGAACAGAACGTCGACGTACAGGACAGGGGCGACCACTTCCTCCTCACGGCGGAGCTGCCCGGCTTCGAGAAGAAGGACATCGAGGTCAGGGTGAGCTCGAACGTCGTCGAGCTGAAGGCAGAGAGGAAGACCGAGAGCCGGAACAAGGGCACCGGCGGGGGCCGGACCGAGAGGTCCTACTCCTACTTCCAGAGGTACACGACCCTGCCGGAGCAGGTCGTATCCGAGAAGGTCGACGGCACCATGAAGAACGGCATCCTCGAGCTGAAGCTCCCCAAGGCGGAGCCGAAGCCCAAGGATAGCTCCAGAAGGGTGCACCTTAACTAGGTGCTCCCTCTTTTTCTCTAGACGGTTGGGTCGGGATGGATCGAGAGGAGATCGACAGCCTGCTCCAGGTGATGGAGAACCCGGTGCGACGGAGGATAATCAAGAGGCTCAGCCAGCAGCCGTGCTACGCGCTGCAGCTCTCGAAGGAGCTGGGGCTCGGACAGCCCCTGGTGGCGAAGCACCTCGGCATCATGGAGGCCGCCGGCCTCGTGGCGTCGACGGTCGAGAGCAGCCCGTCGGGCCCTCACAGGAAGAGATACTCCCTCGCCAAGAGCATATCGATAACCATGGACCTGGCCCCCAATCTCTTCCTGGAGAGAGGTATGGCTTTCGAGGCTCGCCCGCGGAAGGGAGGAGCGAAGGGCGAGTCCGCAGCCGACCCCCTGCGCAGGCGGGTCAGCGGCGCGCTCGAGGCCCGGGACGAGAGGGAGAGGATGTCGATCCTCTCGGGGGTGCTCAACGACGTCGACGCGAGGATGGCGACGATGGAGGAGGAGCGCGCCGACCTGCTCAGCGTGAGGGACCAGGCGATGCGGGAGGCCGCGAGGATCGCAGACAAGCTCCAGACCACAGACGAGAGGAGGGTCCTCTTTCACATCCTCGACGAGCACGACACCGAGGTCGAGAGCATCTCCGAGTCCCTGAATCTCAGGGAGTTCGCGGTCCGGGCGATCCTGGAAGGGCTCGAGAGGGACTTCTTCGGTTAGCCTCGCGACGCAGCCTTCCATCGAGGAGGCGGCGGATCAGGTGGTGGTGACAGTGGCGGCGTCTCGCCATGGGACGCCGTCCGGTTTCTCTGTTTCGGCCCGGCTTCGTCCTCGAGGACCGTCTCGAACGCGCGTTCGCCGCTCATCCTCCGGCCGATGGCCGTCGGCGCCGTCGAGGGAGCGGCGGAGGATGCCCGGGGAGCATCTCGGCAGACGGACGGAGGGAGGGAGGGAACGAGGGAGGCATGGGATGGGGGCGATGGCCCCCCGGGCCGGCCGCCGAGACCGCTACCCCACGTCCGCCTCTACCACTGCCTCGCTCGAGTTGATCGAGACCCCGACGTAGGGTATGGGAATCTGGAGGTTGATCGCGGGCGGTCCGGGCGTGATCGTCACCCTCGGGTTCGAGGGGGAGAGGACCTGCGTACCGAGCGGGTTGGTCTGCTCGACCAGGTAGGGGTCCCGAACGGTGAAGAGCGGCGATGAGCCGGAGAAGTAGTTCAGCAGGGCGTTGTCGAGCAGCGAGGTGAGCCCCAGGAGGTTCGCGCTGGTGATCATGTCGACGACCGACTCCGCGAGGGAGCTGGCGTCGCTGAGGATCGTCGCGAACACCCCCCCGATCGCCTCGAGGGCGGTCTGCAGGATGCCCTGGATTATGTCCTGCAGCGGTCCCGGGAACGGGTCTAGGATGTCGCTCAGCGCGTCGGCGATCCCGTCCTCTATCGCCTTCCGGAGCTTCGGTCCGAACTCCAGGGGGAGGACGAATATCGGGAGCTGGGGGACGACGTAGAACTCCCACCGGTTGGGGTCGTTCGAGACCGCCGTGTTCCCGACGGCGTAGTAGGTCACGGGCTCTAGGACGATCGAGACCTGGCTCTCCAGGCCGCCCAGGTCGATCGGGATGCTGATGTCCGGGTTGTGGCCGTTCCCGCCGAAGAGGCTGAAGCCGGGGATGTTTATGGCCGGGATGATGGTGACGCCGTCTATCACCAGGGCCGGGGTGCTGAACCCGGGGATGGAGATCTTCGGGAGGTCGATGTTGATCGTGAAGTTCAGGCTGTCCCAGGAGACCGTCAGGTCCTTGACCAGGATCGAGCCGTTCGGCTGCGACGAGGTCGGGTTCTGCAGAGTCACGGCCCCGCCGGCGAGCGAGACCTCGACCTGGTACCCCAGGTAGAGGGGAGGGCCGCCGTAGTAGCCCCACGGCTGGGACGCAGGGGGCGGAGGGCCCGCCGGGATCTCGATCTCGATCGAGCCCGGCGCCAGCACCGTCGCCATGATCTTGTTGATCACGCTCTGGGAGATCGCGACCGTGAAGTCGCACGGCCCCGTGCCGGGCCGGGGGATCACCGAGCGCGAGGTGGGAGCCCCGTAGCCGGGACCGCCCGAGCCGCCCCCGCCGCCGCCGGGCGGCCCGAAGACCTCCCCCGAGAGGTCGACGTCGGCGTCCATGAAGAGCTTGACCTGGTCGTCGTCGATCGAGGGGTTGCTCGGCACGGTCGTCGACGGCGAGATCCGGAGCGTGAAGGTCGCGGGCTGATAGTCGAGTAGGCTCTCGAGGTTGAACGTCTGTGCGAGGAGGGCGTTGACGGAGTTGCTCACCGAGGAGAGGATCCCGTTCGTGAAGTACATCAGGTAGCAGTCGATCAGCTGCCTCAGCCCGTCCGGCTTGAACCCCGAGATGTCCAGGCCGTCGAGGTTCATGTTCAGGAAGCGGACGCTGTTGGCGTTCCGAAGGACCCCCTCGGCGTAGAGGTCGAGCTCGAAGCACTCGAGGTCGTTCCGGGGGAGCCGGCCGGGTCGGCCCTCGACCGGTCGTCTCGATACGGTGGTGGAGGCTCCCGGGCAGGAGGCCCCGGCGAAGGTCTGGGCGTAGATCGCGAAGTGTTCGACCGGCAGCGGGGAGGTCACGGTCGACGGGAGGGTTATCACGTTCCCCGGATAGAAGTCCACCTGGACCTTGGAGAGCTGGACCAGGAAGTCCGGGGAGGGGATCGGGATGTTCAGGTTGAACGGGACCGGCGCGCCGATGGGCGGGGTCTCGGTCGGGAACGGGTTGAGCGCGGCGCTGAACGTGAGCGACGGGATCCCGGAGACGTCGACGGGGGAGATGAGCGGGTCCTCGGGGTCGATCGGGGAGGCCTGGATCGGACTGCAGGCGAGCTGCGGGAATCTGGCGATGAGCGGGGAACCGAAGTTGAAGAACGAGGGGACTTCGGACATCAGCCTCGCAATCAGGTCGTTGATCCCGTTCTCGTGGACGGCGATGTAGACGTCGCAGTTTGCTGTGTAGGACATCAGACAACGTATGTCATGCCCGTAAATATTTATGCGTTCGCCGGTGGCAATCGGAATTCGGGGCTCGGCCCTCAGGTCCTAGGGACCCGCGGGCCGTCTGTTATTACCCCCGGGGCGCGCTCCCTCTGCCATGCACGCCGACGACCTCGCCCGGCGCCTCCTCTCGGAGTCCAGGAGGAGGTGGCAGGACCCCGTGCGACTGGCCGGGGAGATGGGGGCAGCTGAGGGCATGACGGTCGCCGACCTCGGGTGCGGTCCGGGATTCTTCACGCTCCCCCTAGCCTCGCTGGTGGGCGCCCGGGGCCTGGTCTACGCGGTCGACTCCGACCCCGCGATGCTGCGCCACCTGCGGGAGGGCGTCGGGAAGGCCGATCCCGAGGTCGGAAGGAGGATCAGGGTCGTCGAGGCCGACGTCTCTCGGACCGGAATAGCGACGTCCTCCGTCGACCTGACTCTCCTCTCGATCGTCCTCCACGACATCGAGGACAAGGTGGCGCTCTTCCGGGAGGTCGGGCGCACATCCAGACCCGGGGCGCTGGTCGTCGACATCGACTGGCGGAAGGTCCGGTCCGAGACGGGTCCGCCTGTCGAGATCCGGCTGAGCAGGGAGGAGTCGGAGCGGCTCCTCGAAGGCGGCGGGTTCAGGGTCGTGGGGTCCATCCAAGCTGGCCCTGATCACTACGGGGTCGTGTGCAGGGTCGGAGCGAGACGACCGGGCGTCCCGAGGGGGCCTCGCCTAGGCGTCGTCCTTCGCTAGCCAGGACAGGCTCAGGGGCGTCTGGACGGGCACGCTCGACTCCGCCTCGAGGGCGCCCAGTATGTCCGCGTAGAGCGCCTTGTCGCCGCTCTTCTTTGCCGCCTTGGCGAGCTTCATTATTATCAGCTTGGGCGTGCTCGAGCCGATGTGGTTGAAGCGCGGCTGCCGGTCGACGACCAGCTCGCCCTCCCTGTCGAGCCCCTCCGCCTCTATCCCGTCGACGCGGATCGGGAGCTTCACGTGCGGGATGGTCTCGCGCGCCAGGTGCGTCACGAGGAGCAGGAGGCTCGTCCCCGTCGCCGCGTCGTTCATGATGCTCGCCAGTATCCGGCCCGCGGCACCGGGCTCGGTCAGCGCCTCGAACTCGTCCATGAGGACGAGCTTCCGGTGCCTGTCGGCGAAGACGGGGATGAGCGAGCTCAGCGCCTGCTCGAGGCTCCCTATCTTCCGCGTCACCTTCCTCCGGAAGAGGTAGATCGGGATCGGCACGACCTCTGCGGACTCGCAGGGGGACGGAAGTCCCAGGAGAGTCAGGATGTGGATCGACGCGAGCGTGGTCAGGAGGGTGGTCTTCCCCCCGCTGTTCGCCCCGGTGAGCATGACGACGTTCCTCGCCTTGGCCTCGGCTATCTTCGGCGACGCGGTCCTCCCGAGCGAGTAGCTAACGGGCCGCACCTCTCGCGGCTTCCCGGAGCCGCCCCCGAGCCGTTCCCTCACCAGGAAGATGTTCCGTCCCCCCTGGAAGGCGATGCCCTCGTCGCCGACCGTCGGGACCGCGAGGCGATACTCCTCCATCGTCGAGGCTATGGCGAGGAGCCGGTCGAGGGAGACGACCCTCTCGACGGCGTCCTCCACGGCCCCCCATCTCGTCTTCAGGAGCGCCTCGGTCCGGGCGAGCTTTGCCGCCCTCTCCTCCCTCTGGCGCTCCTCCCACCTCTCGACGAGCCTCCGCCTCGCCGTCCTCTCGAACTCGAACGGGATGGACATCCCCTCGGAGGCCGCCCTCCTCAGGACCCCCTCCTCGGCCGCGTCCAGCCTCAGCGCGCCGACGACCTCGTCGACCCGCTCCTCGACCAGCCTCCTCGCGCTCTCCTCGTCGACCCTCCTGCCGCCCTCCCGCAGCCCCTCGTTGATCAGGATCTCTGCGTCGGAGAGGACCGCCTCGGCCCCCTGCGCCTTCTTCCGATCGTAGTCGTCGAGCGCCTTAGTCACCTCCTCGAGGACCCTCCCATCGGTGCCCCCTAGGAACGACCGGAGCGACCTGACCTCGCCGAACCTGGTGAGGATCGCCAGCGCCGCCCCGATGGCGGGCCTGCGCGACTGGAAGTACGCCATGGTCTCCGAGTCCGCCCGAGGGGGCGAAGACGACGCCCTCTTCCCGGCGGGCCTGCCACCGTCGAAGGAGACCCCGGCGAGGACCGTGAGGAGTTCGTCCTTCCTCCCGCTCCGGGCCAGCTCCTCCGAGATGGCTCTGCCCGCCGTGCACGCGCTCAGCCTCGAGAGGATGAGATCCCTGCGCAGCGTCGGCGCCAGGACCGAGAACCCGCTCCGGCCGAGCCCGGACGACGCGTGGGCCGCGAAGATCGAGACGAGGTCGCGGGCCAGCTTCCGTGCGTCCGGCGTCCTGAGGGCCTTCCTCTCCTGGACGCCGGCGACCATCTCGTCGTAGGAGCGGACCAGCTGCTGGGCCCTCTTCGGCTCGACCCCGACCATCTCGGCGACTCCGTCGATGTCGCCGGCCCGGACGCGCCCCGCCAGGTCCATCGCCCTCTCCTCGGAGATGGCCTGCAGGTCGATTCCGTGGCGAGCGGCCATGTCGAGCAGGTCGGCGCGCTCAGGCCGAGGTGCGGGCGGGAGGTACGAGACGGACATCGACGCGGGCGAGCGCCGACCCCGCTTTATCCGTTTTCTGGACGGGGACGGGCGCGAGCCGCCCATCCCGGCGAGCGCGGCTAGGCCGCAGGAGGCTTCTTCTTCTTCGGCACCATGGCGCGTCTCTGGGGCGGCTCTCGATTTAAGCGCAAGGCCAGGGACGGCGGCCCGAGGCCGAAGGCGAAGGCGGCCATCGTGCCCGGTGAAGGCAAGAACGGGAGGGCGGAGGCGAGGACGGGAGAGGCGGGCGCGGCCACGATCGGACGGGGGCGACCGTCGACGCGGTCAGACGGGCGTGGGTTCGACCGCGCCCGGTGAGGTCGTCCTCCCTCTCATGGGCTCCCCTCGTCCGCGACGGCGTCCCTCCGCGGCTGCCCCGCCCAGGCCCACCAGCAGTGCCGCGTCCACCAAGATGACGGCGGCGTAGGTCCGGGCGAGCGACGACGAGGTACCAGCGGCGCCGGTCGAAGAAGCCCCGGAAGGAGCGGAGGTCGTCGAGGCCTGGTCCGACGAGGTCGCCGTCGTCGAGCTCGTCGATGAGCCGGTCGTGGAACCGAGCCCGACGGTCGAGGCCGTCAGAGTGCTCGGGGCCGACCCGTCGGAAATCACCGTCACCGTCCCCGGCGCGGTCGCGGAGGAGGCGCCGGCGACGAAGGTCTCGCCTCGCCCGGAGTCGTAGGTCATGCCGGTCGGTGAGGCCCCCGCGGCGAGGGTCGCCACGACCGAGTCGTTCGTGTCCGAGATCACGGCAACCGTGCCCGAGCCGTCGTTTCCGACGTAGACCTCGCCCCTCTCGGGGTCGTAGGCCAGGGCGGTGGGCGAGCTGAAGACGGTGACGTTGGCGACTGCCCTGTCGGTGCTGTCCGATATCACCTCGACCACGTTGGCCCCGGCGTTGGCGACGAAGACCTCGCCCCTGGCCGGGTCGTAGGCGATGCCGAGGGCGTGGTAGCCCACCGGTATCGTGGCGACGAGCCCATCGGTGTCGTCCGAGAGGACCGCGACGAAGTCCGATGCGGAGCCGGTCACGAAGACCTCGCCCCTGGCCGGGTCGTAGGCCATGTAGGACCCGGCGATCCCCACCGCCTCGCTCGCGACGACCCGGTCGGTCGCGTCCGAGATGACGGAGACGTTGCCGGTCTGGCCGTCGGAGACGAAGACCTCGCCCTTCGCGGCGTCGTAGACGACGGAACTCGCCTGAGCCGTGCCGGGACCCGTCACCGTCCCGACGACCTCGTTGTCGCTGTCGGAGACCACCGAGACGCTGTTCGATCCGCCGTTCGCGACGAACAGCTCCCCCTTGGCGGGGTCGTAGGCGATGCCGTCGGGGTGGCTCCCCACGCTGATGTTCTGGGTCACCGTGTTGGTGCCGTCCGCTATGACAGAGACCGTGTCGGAGCCGGCGTTGGCTATGTATACGTCGCCGTTCGAGGGGTCGTAGGCGATCCCGCCCGGGGCGGCACCCACGGTGACCGAGGCTACGACGGACGGTCCCTCCGCGTGGACGAATGGGACGACCGAGGCACCCACCACTAACATCAGGAGAAGGACCAGGACCGCCACCACCCGGCCGGCGACTGGTCGGCGGGACGATTGCAACCGGGACCGACGACGGCTCCTCACGATTTAAGGCTATTCGCGGGAACGGCGGACGGCTCGCGCGATCCGGAGCGACGACCGTTCAGAAGGAGGAGGGACGGAGGGAGGCGAGACCAAGGCTTATCTTGCGACCCCTCTCGGAGGCCCCCGCGGGCCGTTGAACACGGGTCAGGTCCTGAGAAACAGGAGCTTCGCGAGGCTGTTCTTCGCGGGCGCGGCCTCGGTGAGCGGATTCTCGATCGGGCAGGTCGCGATAAACTACCTCGTCTTCACCAGCACCCACTCGTCCATCGACCAGGCGCTCACCGGCGTAGCGTTCATGACCGCGGTCGTGGGCCTCAGCCTGTTCGGGGGCACCCTGGCGGACCGCCGGGACCGGCGCGTCCTGATGATCGTCTCCGACGCGGTCCGCGCCGGCTCCCTGGCCCTGGCCGCCGTGGCCCTCCTCTTCTTCGGTTTCAACCTCTGGCTGGTGGTCGCCGCGAGCTTCGTCCTGGGGGCGTTCAGCGCCATCTTCCAGCCGGCGGAGCGCGCGGTCATCCCGTCGATCCTGGACAAGGAACAGCTCGCGGACGCCAACGGGCTCACGCAGCTCACGACGTCCCTGGCCCAGGCCCTCTCGAACGCCCTGGGGGGCGCCCTGGTAGTCGCCGTGGGAGCGGTGCTGGCTATCGGCCTGAACTCCGTGACGTTCCTGGCCTCCGGGATCCTCATCGCCACGATCGCCATCCGCAAGGCGCCTGCGGCCGCCGTCGACGCGAACGCTCCCGTCCAGGAGCGGCCGAGCTTCGTCTCCGACACCATGGAGGGCGTCAGATACCTTCTCCACTCGAGGGGCCTCCTGCTCCTCACCATCTCGGCGGGACTCCTGAACCTCTTCTTCGGGATGATGTCGCCGTACTTCGTGTGGTACACCTCCCAGTCGCTCCACGGCGACGCCATAACCTACGGGATCTTCCTCGCCCTCTTCGCCCTGGGGGCGGCCCCGGGCGCGCTGCTGGTGGGCAGGACCGGGGCGATCAGGCGCGCCGGCCTCGTGTGGCTCGCCTGCGGCGCCTGCGACGGTGCGCTCGTGCTCGTCCTCGTGGCGTTCCCCATCCAGATCGTGGCCTACTGCACCATCTTCCTCTTCGGTTTTGTCCTGGGCTTCTCCAACACCACGTGGCTCTCGGCCGTGCAGGTGATGGTCCCGAACGAGATGCAGGGGAGGTACTTTGGCATCGACAGCCTGGGGAGCTTCGCCGTGATCCCGCTCGGTCAGGTCATAGGGGGCCTGGCCATCGCCGCCTTCGGGCTCTCCTGGACCTATGCGGCCGCAGGCGGAGGGTTCGTGGTCGTCTCGCTGGCCTTCCTGGCGTTCCCGGAGCTCCGGCGCCTCGGCTACTCCTCCGTCTCGACGGCTCGGGCGCCGGACGCAGCGGCGGTCGCCTAGGGCCTTCGGCTCCTCAGGGCATCCCAGGCCGCGGTCCTGCCGAGCAGGCCACCGGCGAAGACGGGGCGGCCACGGCCGGCCCGGGAAAGGAAGGAAACCGGGGCACCGGCCTCAGGGAGCGGTTATCCGCCTCTCCATCTCCTGCTCCCTCGCGCGGGCCGCCTTCACGCGGCGGCTCAGCCTGGTGGAGAAGAGGTAGTTGACCGCCCCGACGTAGAGCCACGCCAGGGTGAGCAGCACGAGGAGGCCCTCGAAGACGAGGAGCGAGGGGTCGGCCAGGTTGACCGTGACCTCCTTGGTCCCCGTGACGAACGGCTCGAGGATCTGCGAGAAGTAGGACGCGAGGAGGAGGACCGATATGACGAGGGTCAGGATGGAGAGGGTCCGGATCCTCGCGCTCCCGGCCTCGATGTGCTGGGCGAAGTCCTCGTGCGCCTCGTCGATCACGATCGACGACTCCGGCTCATCGGTCAAGGGAGAGAATCCGCGCATCCTCGGGATAAAACTGTTCCTCACCTATGATACGTCCGGGCCCAGCACGCCCCAGACCTTCTCCCAGTCCCGTCGGAGCGCGGCGCCCTCGGTCGTGATGTAGAAGACGTCGTGGTGGTCCCCGTCCGTCTCGCGGCGGATGAGCCTCTTCGACTCGAGGTAGGCGGCGAACTCCATGAACTTCGGGAAGTTGAGGCCCGTGGCCTGGGATAGCCTCGACGGGCCGTTCGGGGCGTCGAGGAGGAGCCTCAGGATCTCCATGTAGATCAGGATGTTGGGCCTCCTCTTCAACCCCCTACAAGATCGCGGGGGCGGTAATAAGCAAGAGCAGGGGCGGCCCCTCGGGGCAGTACCTAAGATTAGTATCTTAGATTAGTACCATAGGTGAGGAATTCTCTATAAGGGGCCTCAATCCTTTCGGCGCATGTTCACCAGTTCGAGGCAGAGCACGGTCGAAGGAGGAGGAGGAGGGGGGAATAGGATGAACCGTGGCGGCACCCAGGAGGGTCCCGCACCGGCACTTTGGCTCGGCTACGGCCCCACGGGGGGCAGGGTCTCGCTGAGGCACGTCGAGCTGAGGCAGCGGCTCCTGGTGATGGGGCGCCGCGCCGATGAGATGGCGGCCCTCATCGTCTACGCGGCCCGCGAGGCCGGCCTCAGGACGCTGGTCCTGGACCTCGACGGGACGATCTCGGATCGGGTCTCGGGATACCTGGAGTCCTACGACTACAGCTGCTTCCTCTACGACGCGTTCCAGCTCGAGGAGGAAGACGGGGTCCGCCACGGCCAGCTCCTCGCGGCCGCGTACACCTCGGTGCTCGACCTGAGCTCGGAGGAGGAGTCGATAATGATGGCGGCGCTCCACAGGCTGGCCCAGGCCGACGTCCGGGCGAGCCCGAAGCCGCTCTGCGACGCCATCGGGGGGGTCGAGGGCTTCAGGGGGTTCTACGTCGAGAAGCTCCAGGGGCGCATCGGCTCGCTGAAGTTCCTCGAGTCGGCGGAGAACGGCTCGGTCCGGTCGCTCATGTCCCTGGGAGGCTCGCTCGTCAGCTTCAGGTCGGCCAGCTACCCGCAGGCGATGGAGGTCGCCGCGGCCGCCTTCGTCGCGAAGCTGCTCGCGATGATGCCCGGCGCCAGGACCAGGCCCGACCTCGTGGTCCTCAACTGCGCGCACCGGGTCTTCAAGTCGAGCCCGCGGGTGGAGCACGCCAACCGGTTCATCACCGAGCTCCTCGCCGCGGCGACGACCTTCGTGCTCGTCTCCGACGAGAGGCAGTTCCTAAGCCCGCAGGTCCAGGACTCGTTCCCGTTCAAAATCGTCTCGTCAGACGCCTGGAACGACGGGGTCGAGGAGCGGTGGAAGGGGAGCTCTCGGGAGCCGGTGCTCCCGAACGCCTACGTGATGGCCGACGGGCACTTCGGGCACCACAGGACCGTCATCGCCAGGGGCTACGAGATCAAGATCGGTGAGCTCAGGAAGGGGCCGGGCGTCGTCCCCGAGGACGAGCAGCCCGACGAGACCCTGACGCTCGTCATCCTCAACGACATCAAGGAGTACGAGGCGCCGACCAGGGCCTCGATCATCGAGTTCCTCTCGGGTGAGTACGGGAAGGAAGCGGTGGAGCGGGAGCTCGACCGGCTCCACTTCGGGGGGCAAATCGCCCTCCAGGACGGGGAGGAGGAAGAGGGAGGGAGAGGGGGGCCGCCCATGCTCGTGTATCGGCTGACGTCCAGCGGTGCGACGCTCCTGGAGGCGCTGTCCAATTGACCACCACCATGGCGTCGGTCCCGAGGATCCAGACCCAGTGCAAGGCCATCGACACGCTCACGGACGGGGGGCTGGCGACCGGTACCATCACCCAGATCTTCGGCGAGAAGGCCTTGGGTAAGTCGATCATCTCGTTCCAGACCGCCTGCGCGGCCGTCGCGGCGGGGACGAGCGCCATAATCCTGGACACCGAGCAGTCGTACGCCTCCTACCTCATCCCGTACTGGGCCGAGAGGATGTCCAAGCGGTTCGGCAAGGACATCCCCATCAGCGAGGTGAAGCTCGAGAGGGCCCCCAAGGTGGGCGGGAAGAAGAAGGCCGTCACCCGCGGGCAGATCATCTCGGCCCTGAGCGGCACCCTGGACAACCTCGGCGTCGTCTACAGCGACTCGCACCTCTCGTCACTGGCCGACATCGTCTCGCCAGAGTTCCACGCCGAGATACCCCAGTCTGACGACGCGCAGGTCCTCATCCTGCAGGTCCCGGACGTCATCGACCTCCTCGCCCTCCACGGGATAGACGCGAAGAAGCAGGTCTCCGAAGGGGGAAGGGTCGAGCTGAGGCTCCAGTCCACGCCGGTCTACGAGTCCGTCCTCCACGACGTCATCCAGAAGACCAAGGCCAAGCTCCTCGTCTACGACTCCATATCGGCCCCGTTCAAGGCGACCTTCACGAACACGCAGGACCTGCCTGCGCGGTCGGCGGGGCTGGCGATGATCCTGACGCACGCCCAGCGGCTCTGCGTAGAGTTCGGCATCGCGGTCGAGGTGGTCAGCCACGTCTCCATCGACCCCATCAAGGCCTGGGACCGGAGGCCCTACGGCGGGATAATACTGGGCCACGAGGCCAAGTTCTCGCTGGAGCTGACCAAGGGGACGGCCAAGAGGAACGCCGACGCCCACTCGATCAACCCCGAGGACGGCGGGGAGGGGATGAAGGCGTTCTGGGTCGCGAGGCACCCGGCGATGGAGGAGTACTCGAAGTTCGGCTACTCCAAGCAGGACGACGAGGGGTTCCACTGACCATGGGCTGGCTGCTCAAGGCCGCGGCCCTCATCGTCGGCCTCTTCTCCCTCACGCTCGGGATCTGGCCGGTCTGGCTGGCGTGCTTCGCCTACCTTGGATACTCCATCTGGGCGGCCACCCGGCGGCGGAGGATCTACGTCGTCGGCGCGCAAGGAGGACGGACCGCCCACCCGAGCAGGCAGAGCGGGTTCCGCGGGAGGTATCTCCTCGCTGGGCTCCTGATCGCCCTCTCGCTCGTCGCCGCGGCCGAGCACGGGGCCTACTCGCCCTACGTCTTCCTGACGATGGCG
Source organism: Nitrososphaerales archaeon (assembly GCA_049515775.1). Lineage (GTDB taxonomy): Archaea > Thermoproteota > Nitrososphaeria > Nitrososphaerales > Gagatemarchaeaceae > Gagatemarchaeum. The sequence goes on from JBEKTS010000033.1 coordinate 19,442, forward strand.
GCGGTCGTCTTCCTGTCCGGGGCCCTCCAGATCGGGCCGCACCTCTCGAGCGTGAAGCCGGTCCCGGGCTCGATCCTGCTCAGGTCCCGATGGCTCCCGCTGTCGTGGACGTCCCTCGTCGAGGTCAAGTTCGGGACGGCCCAGATGGCCAAGGCGCTCTCGTCCGTGGGGTGCGAGATGCTCTTCACCCTCGACTCAGAGAAGGTCTCGGTCTGTCTGCCGATAAGGACGATGGCTCTCTCGGCGCCCCGGGCGGAGCAGAAGGTGGTCGAGAGGCTGGCGCCGGTCGCGAGGGCGCTCGGCGCCAGGGGCGCCTACGTGCTCCCGCTCGACGGCAAGGAGGCGGCCGCGCGCCTGGCTTGGTCCCTCAGGCCTGTCGACCTGTCCCTCGAGTACGGCAGGGACGGCGTGGTCTCGCTCAACTCGACCCCGTTCGACGCGCTCGTGGTGAGGCCGGAGGGCCACCTCGTCAGGGCGGCGGCGGGTTACGTGAGACTCCCCCGCCTCGAGGAGGGAGGCCAAAGCGGCCTCTCCACCCTCCCGTCGGCTGGGCGCGCCCTGAAGAGCCAGCCGCTGGTCTGGGAGGCTCTCGAGGTCCTCGGCGAGCGGCTCCAGGTGCCTCCAGCCGATGAGTACACCAACTTCCTGAGCAGCGTCTGCGCCACCCGCGGCGAAGGGCTCGGCGAACGGCTTGTCAACGGGGGCAGGGATGGCGCCGCGACCGTGACGGTCAGCTCCCTGGGCGCGACCCAGGTCCAGCTGACCAGACCCCAGCTCAGGGCGATCGTCATGGCCTACGGCTAGTCGGGCGGTCGGCGCAGCCTCGGGTGGGCGCCTCGTTCCTCGTCCCGGTCGCCCGTCGTGAGGGACGGCGATGGCGAGAGCGCGAGCCCGTATTCACCCGAGGGCGTCGAGGACCTGCGCGGTCGTCCGGACCCTTCCTATGCGTGCGAACGTGTACTTCAGGGCCCCGGCGTGCGCCTCGGCCGACATCGCTGCCATGGCGTCCGAGGCGAAGACCTGCTGGTATCCGTACTCGTAGGCGAACCTGGCAGTCGACTCGACCCCGACGTTCGTCGCTATGCCACAGAGCACGATGGTATCGATCTTCCTCCTCCGCAGCTGGAGGTCGAGCTCGGTCCCGTAGAAGGCCCCCCACTGCTTCTTCCCTATCACGATGTCGCCCTCC
>JBEKTS010000034.1:0-20537 GCA_049515775.1 Nitrososphaerales archaeon
GGGGCGAGGTCTTCGTCGTAACGCCCAACTCCAACAGCACTGCCATAATCTCTGATTCGACCTACACGACCGTCGCGACGGTTCCAGCGGGCCCAGGACCCTTTGAGATCGCCTACGACTCCGCGAAGGGCGAGATGTTCATATCGAACCCGCAGGCAGATGCGGTCACAGTGGTTTCCGACGCCGCCACAGCGACGTCGACGACGAGCGCGGCCACAACGACGAGCACGACGTCGACGACGAGCAGCAGCGCGGCGAGCTCCTCGTCGATGCCCTCATCCTATCTTGCGGTGGCTGCCATCAACGTCACGATCCTCGCGATCCTTGGAGTCCTCCGGGCCACCGGGGGCCGGTTCGGCTCAGGTCACGCTCGGGACGTCGGCGCCTGAGGCTGATGACCGACCAGCAGCGCCCTCTGGGGGAAGGGTCTTAACTTACTTCGCCAGCTCCACAGCTCGAGGAAATTGAACAAGCGCTGGGTGAGGATCCTGAGCATCATCGTGCTCCTGCTCCTCGTCTTCTCAGCCGTCGTCAGCGTCCTGATCTCGCTTTAGCCAACCCTCGAGCTGCGAGGCCAGCGCGAGTTGAACACCTTAGACGGCCCAACGAGATGGCGCTCGGACCCAGAAGTGGCGCGCGGTCCTCGAGGCATCGAAGAATCGGCTCCGCCGGAGGTCGTCAACGGCCACCGATAGCATGAATAGGAGCCGGCAGGGGGGCTCCGACAGTATGCCTCTTATCGCGGATGTCAGGGATTCGTTTAGGGCCAAGAACCTGGAGTTCGTCTCGCTGACCGACGCAGGGAACAACGGGTCGAGGCTGACGTACAAGGAGGGAGAGAAGGTGGTCACCAAGAACATCGGGATCCCTCTCTCCGAGCTCGAGGACACCGTCGAGGAGCTGGACGTGATGGACCCCGACGACCTCGCCGACTACCTTCTCACGCTGTCCTAGCCCGGGCGCGCGGGCGGCTCGACGCGCCCGCCGGCATTCGAGCAATCCCTCTGGAGCGGCTCGGCCAGGACGTAGAATCCGAGCCCCACCAGCGCCACGAAGCCGGAGACGACATACCAGCCCAGCGGAGGGTCCGCCGCGAAGAGCTGGAAGCTGTACAAGCCGACAAAGGCTGCCAGTGACCTGCCACCGACGGCCGCCGCGGAGTAGTAGCCCTGGAACGTCCCCCTGTTCTCGGCGCTCGAGAACATCGTCACGACGGTCTGGGAGGGGACGGTGAGGAAGATCTCCCCGAGCGTCAGCAGCACCATCACCCCCTCCCACTGCGGGAAGGTCGAGGCGAGCCCGGCGGCGACGAAGCTGAGGCCCGCGAAGACGCAGGCGAGCACGACGGGGTAGACGAGCCTCCCGGCCCGGGCGAAGACCGCCGACGCCGGGAGCTGCAGCAGGACGATCACGAGCCCGTTGGTCGCGAAGAGATACCCGATCTCCTCAGGGGAGAAGCGGAGGAATGTCTGGACGTAGACCGAGATCGGAGCGATCTCATATCCTATGGCGACGAACCCACCAAGCGTAAGGAGCAGGAACAGGATCAGGTTCCTGTCTTCCCTCCAGCGGAGCCCCGCCGGGCTTCGGCGCCGCGCTCCTCCGGTGGGCGCGGCCAGCAAACCTCCCTTCACAGACAGGAGCGTCATCGCCGAGGTGACCACGGGGACGGCTGCGCTGAGCAGGAAGACGCTCGAATAGTCGACGGTCTGGGCCAGGAGGCCTCCCAGCGCCGGTCCGATGGCGAACCCGAGGTTCCCCGCTATGGCGAGGACAGAGAGTCCGGTCTGGAGGTTCCCGATCTCGTTATTGGCGACGAGGGCCGACGTCGCAGGCTGAGACACGCCCCGGAGGAAGTTGAAGACGGGATAGGCGACGAGGATGAAGCCGGTGTCCGCGCCGGCCCCCACCAGGTAGCTCAGGATGAGCGAGGAGACCGCCGAGAAGAGATAGCCGGCGAGCATCACGGTCTTCGGCCCGATCGAATCCGTCATCCGGCCGCCCACGATCTGGCTGGCGAGGCTCAGTAGGCCTGCTACCAAGTAGTCGGCGCCGACGACCGTGAGCGGGACGTCCCTGACGGAGCTCAGGTAGACCGCCAGGAATGGCATGGTCGCCGACCACCCGACGGAGTTGAGCGTTACGATCGCGAAGATGGTCCACGTGCCGCGAGAGACTCGAACCACGCCCCCTCCGGCTTTAGTACCACCGCCGCCGAGAACCCCTGTTGGGAGAGACGACGCCCGTCCGGCACGACTCAACGCTCTGATCCGAGCGACGGCCAGACGAGAAGGGGCCTTAGGCCTTTTCCTAGGTCCCCGGCCGCCAGGGAAGATCTAGGTCGTTGGCGCGGTCCCCAGGAGCTTGCTGATGATGGTTCCGAAGGTCAGCGAGGAGAGGAAGTACCACCAGAGCAGGACCATCGTCCCGTTCGCGCCCACGATGAACGGGATCTGGAGAGGAGAGGTCGCGACGACCGTCGAGATGCAGATGCTGGGGAACTTGCACCCGCTGACAAAGTCTCCCATGAAGTAGTAGACGAGGATGAAGGGGACCCAGGTGACGATGAGGACCTTGAACCGGCCGGTCGAGGCCTTGAGCTTCATCTGGTCCATCTGGGGCTTGATCTTGCGGAGCTTCTCCTCCTTGGCCTTGTCCTTCTTCATGACCGCCTGGCGGAGCTCCTTGTCGAAAGCCGCGGTCTCGGCCCTGAGCCGCTTCTCCTTCTTGAGGTCGACGAGGAAGCGTGTCGCCACGTTCGACATGAAGCCGAGCCCTATGGCCGTGAGTGAAACGATCAGGGTGGCTTCAGGTATGCCCAGCGAGGTCGCTATGCTCCGCACTCTCCATGGATGCCCCCCGGCGCGGCACTACTTCATCAGCTTTGCTCTCGCGCTGGGGTGCAGGGGCCTCGACCGGCGAGGGGGACGATGCCGGTTCTGACCGGGAGAAGGCCAGGGAGAGACCACGGGGAGGTGGGATGGGGAGGGTGGCACAGGGGCAAGCAAGCAAGCAAGCAAGCAAGGATGCTTAACTAAGCCGGTTCCCCGCCCTCCCCCAGATGAACTACACCGAGCCCCACGTCGCGACGCCCGAGGACGTCATCCCGAGGATGCTGGAGATGGCCTCCATCGAGCCGGGCGAGATCGTCTTCGACCTCGGTTCGGGCGACGGCAGGCTCCCGATAGCCGCGGCGAGGGACTTTGGGGCGAACGCGGTGGGCGTCGAGCTGAGGGCGCGCCTCGTCGACGAGAGCCGCAGGAGGGTCAGGGAGCTCGGCCTCACGGACAGGGTCAAGATCACCCGCGGGAACTTCAAGAAGGTGAGCCTCAGGAAGGCGGACGTCCTCGCCACCTACCTCACGAGCTACACGCTGAACCTCCTCACCCCGAAGTTCACCAGGGAGCTGAGGAGCGGCGCTCGGGTCGTGAACTTCGACTACGAGGTCCCGGCCTGGACCCCGACGAGGGAGGTCTCGGTCACGCCGAAGGGGTGGAAGAAGGCCCACCCGATCTACCTCTACGTCGTCTGAGGGAGCGGAGAGCGTGCGGGCGATCGTCCACAGCATCCACTCGCAGGTCATGGAGACGGTCGCCGGCCTCCGCCTCAGAGAGATCCTGAGCCTGGACTCGCACCTGGACGTCTCCCTCGGCGGAGACCCGACGGTCTATCCTCCGGCGCTGCGGGCCATAGTGCAGAGGACCAGCGTCCACGCCCTGATGCGGGAGGTCTCCGGCGGCGTCCCGGCGCTCGGCTCGGCCGCGAGGAGGGATGCACCGAGGGTCGTCGTGGCCATACCCGAGAGGATGCTGGCGCGCCACGCCTCGGAGGTCGAGGCGATGCTCCCCAGGTCCCTCAGGACGAGCGACCCCGAGGAGTCGGTCGCCTCGGTCGTCGACTTTCTGAGGGAGAGGCTGGGGATAGAGGTCCACGCCAGCCCGCCCGAGTCGCTGACGGCCCTCCTCCCGGAGGCGAGGGCCGCAGGACCGTGGCTGCTCGACATCGACGTCGACTGCATGCAGGAGATGCAGGACGAGTGCTTCACGCAGATCAGGGGGGCCGCGAAGGGGGTCCTCCAGCCGGTCTCGAGTGTGGTCGAGTTCGTGAGGGCCTCGAAACCCGAGAATATCACGGTCTCGGAGGCGATGACCGGCGCCATCAGGGACCCGGGGAGCAACTTCTCGGCCTTCGTAAGGGCGCTCCAGGGGATCGGGTATGTGGTCGAAGAGAGAGGGGTGTACGAGAGCGACGCCGAGGTCATCAGGGGGATAGACGACTGCAGAGAGTTCTACCTCAAGGTCTCGAGGCCTCTCATGAAGGAGCACATGGGCTCGATGATGAGGGGCGACAACTCTGGCTTCGAGAGCGAGGAGAGGCTGGCAGCGAGGGAGTTCTTCAGACGGAAGGGCTATCTCGGCTGAACCGAAAGGAGCCGCGTCGGAGCGCGCGGGCCCGTTGCCCTCTTCGCTGGCCCTTGAAGATTCAACGAGATGTGCCCGTTTTCTTCCTCGGCCGAGCCAGCGACACCCCAGCGATCCCCGCGACTAGGGCGGCGTTGATCGCCACCACCCCGAGATAGGCCCAGGGGAACGCGCTGCTCGATCCGCTCGTCGAAGAGGCGGTCGTGCTGCTTGTCTTCGGCACGGTCGTCGTGGGGCTGGAGGTGGTCGAGGTCGAGGAGGTGGTCGAGGTCGAGGAGGTGGTCGAGGTCGAGGAGGTGGTCGAGGTCGAGGAGGTGGTCGAGGTCGACTGGATCGCCGAATCCGAGCTGGTGGTGATCGAGGTCGCCGAGGCGGAGGTGGTGGCAGTAGAGGCGACCGAGGTGCCTGCGCCGGCGGAGATGACGGAGACGGTCCCCGGCCCGAAGTTCGAGATGTAGACTTCGTCCGTGCCCGAGTCGTAGGCGGCGCCCGAAGGATCGTGCCCGACTGCGAGCGTCGTGACCACCGAGTAGGTGCTGTCCGATACGGCCGAGACCGTGTCGGAGCCCGTGTTCGCCACCCAGACCTCGCCCGTCGTCGGGTCCAGGGTGGAATAGAACGGCGCCTGGCCCACTTCTACGCTGTGGACGACGGAGTCGCTGGCGTCAGAGATGACCGAGACCGTGTCGGAGCCGTAGTCGTTCACGAAGAGTTCGCCCTTGGCGGCGTCGTAGGTTATCCCGCGAGGCGACGCCCCGACGGTCACGCTCCCGACGACCGCCTTGGAGGTGGCGGAGATGACGGATACCGTGTCGCCGCCGTTCGAGACGAAGACCTCGCCTTTCCCAGAGTCGTATGCGATGCCCGTGGCGAGGCCCGGCAGGGGGATGCTGGTCACGACCTTGTTGGTGCCGTCGGAGATGACGTACACCGCCCCGGTCCCTTCGGATGTCGAGACGAAGACCTCGCCCTGGGCGGGGTCGTAGGCCACGCCCCGCGGCTCGACACCTACCGGCACCGTCGCGACGACCAGGTTGGTGCTGTCGGAGATCACCGAGACCGTGCCGACCGCGGAGTTGGAGACGAACATCTCGCCCTTCGCCGGGTCGTACGCGATGTCGGCGGGGGTGCTCTGCACGCTGACGTTCGCTATCACCGAGTTCGTGCTGTCGGAGATGACCGAGACCGTGTAGGAGTTCTCGTTGACTACGAAGACCTCGCCCTGGGCGGGGTCGTAGGCCACGCCGTAGGGACCCGCCCCGACCTTCACCGTTGCGGTGACTGCAGGCTGGGCGTGCGCGAGGGGAGCGAAGGAGAGGCCGAGCACGAGCAGAGCGAGAGGGAGCAGAGCCAGAGCTGCGTGGCTCGTTTGAACGTAGCGGGGATGACGCATCCTCGATGCGGAATAGGCCTGGTGGTCGATTTTAGGGTTTCGGTGCCGAGTGGCCCGGTCCGGCGCTCGGTCGAGCTCCCGTCGCCCCGCCCGGTCTGCCCGGGGGGCTCCGACGAGCGGTGTCGGTGGCGGGAGTCAGGTTTATCAGAGGCGCGGGGCGTCGTCGCTCACGGGCATTCTTGAGAAGCGCGCGACGGGTCCGGCATCGCGGACCGGACGACACGGCGGAGACGGCCAGGGACCGAGAGAGTGATCGAGCCCTCGTGGTAGCAGCCTCCGGGACGCGCAAGGCGGAGGCGTCCGGCCCACGCCTGCTCTCGATCATCGGGGCCATCAACTGGGACGTAAGCATCTTCGAGGAGCGGTTCGCGCGCGCCGGCGAGGAGGTTCCGGTCGGGAGGGTCGAGGAGTTCTCGGGCGGGAAGGCGGCGAACGTCGCGGTCGCCGCGGCGAAGCTCCTGGGCAGGGGAAGGGTGGCGTGCCTTGGGGCCCTCGGCGACGACGAGGTAGGGAAGGCCCAGCTGGCGGAGCTCGAGGCGGAAGGCGTCGTCGTCGACGGCATAGTCGAGGTGGCCGGGTGCCGCTCCGGCAAGGCGTACATCCTGATAGACGCCGACGGTCGGAAGACCATCCACACGCTCTTCGGAGCCAACTCCAGGATCGCGCCGGGCCACATCCGCCGCGGAGGGTGCGCGGACGTGATATCGAGGACCGGGACGATGGTGGTGATGGACCCCCCCACCCCCGTCGCCCTCGTAGCGGCCAGGGCCGCGAAGAGGAACGGGGCGAGGCTGGTCTACAGCCCGGGCGTCCGGACTCAGGAGGGCGTCGGCGCGCTCGAGCCGATCATGGGCATCACGGACATCCTGGTCGTCGACAGGATCGAGCTGATGAACCTGCGGGCGGTGCAGAAGGATGGAGACGAGAGGGCGGTCATGGCGGCGCTCTGCGAGGGTCACCCGGGGATGACCGTCGTCGCGACGCTCGGCGCGGCGGGCTGCGCGGTCGCCTCGTCTGGGTCCGTGAGCAGCGTCTCCGGGGTCGAGGCGTCCACGCTGGGCGGCGAGGTGAAGAACACCACCGGGTGCGGCGACGCGTTCCTGGGCGTCTTCGCCGGGCGGATCGTCCTGGGAGACACCCCGCTCAGGTCCGCGGCCTGGGCGAACCTGGCGGGCGCGCTCAAGGCCCTCAGGGTCGAGACGAGGGGGAGCCCGACCAGGAGGGAGCTGGAGGCGGCGTTCCGGTCAGTCGCGGCGAGGCCCGGGGCCCTTGGGAGCGCCCGCGGCGCCTCGTGAGTCCGGGCGGAGGCCGCGGCCGGCGGAGGAGGGGGCCAGCAGCCACTCGAGGATCGCGGCCGCCGCATAGAGCTTGTTCTCCCCCTGCTGCCAGACGACCGAGCGGGGGCCCTCGAGCACGTCCTCCGAGATCTCGAGCCCCCTGTGCGCGGGGAGGCAGTGCATCACGACCGCGTCGCCCTTGGCGGCCGCGAGGAGCTTGGAGTCGATCTGGTATCCCTGGAAGGCGCGCAGCCGCCTGTCCTTTTCGGCCTCCTCCCCCATGCTGACCCAGACGTCGGTGTAGAGCACGTCCGCCCCGCGGACCGCCTCGAAGGGGTCGGTGAAGACGCGGACCTCGCTGCCCGAGGACCTCCCGAGCTCGGTGGCGCGCCGGAGTATCCGCGCGGTGGGCCGGTAGTTCTCCGGGCAGCCCACCGAGACGGACATACCCACGATGGCCGCCCCGAGGAGCAGGGAGTTGCAGACGTTGTCCCCGTCGCCGAGGTAGGCGAGCTTGAGGCCGGCCAGCCGTCCCTTCGCCTCCAGGATCGTCAAGAGGTCGGCGACGATCTGGGACGGGTGCTCCAGCTCGCTCAGCGCGTTGATGGTGGGCACGCCCGAGAACTCCGCGAGCTGGTCCACGACGTCCTGGGAGTAGACCCTGGCCACGATCGCGTCCAGGTAGTCGCCCAGTATCCTGGCGGTGTCCTTCACGGGCTCCCCGCGGCTCAGCTGCAGCTCGTTGGCTGAGAGGTAGAGGGAGTGGCCGCCGAGCCTCAGCGTCGCGACCTCGAAGCTCGTCCTGGTCCTGGTCGAGGGCTTTTCGAAGAGGAGCCCCACGACCTTCCCCGAGAGGGGTCCTCCCCCCGCCCGCCGCTTGCCAGCCTTGAACTCCCGCTTCAGCCTCCCGGCCGTCTTCAGGAGCGCCGTGAGCTCCTCGCCAGAGAGGTCCGATACCGAAAGCAGACTCCTCATCTGGTGGCGCGGGTCGGCGACGCCCGTATTTGAGAGATGTGCCGCCTGGCGAGGGCCGGAGTTCGGCGGTCCCTCAGCCCACCCGTGGCAGGCCCTCGAGCGCCCTGGCGATGGTCGCGTCGTCCGGGGAGTAATCGGCGAGGGACCCGGTCATCTTGTCGTCGTAGGCCTTCAGGTCGAGCAGGCCGTGGCCGCTGAGGTTGAAGAGGATGTTCTTGGGCTCGTTCTTCTCCTTGCACTGGAGCGCGAGGTCGATGGTCGCCCTGACGGCGTGGCTCGTCTCCGGGGCCACCACGACCCCCTCGGTCCGGGCGAAGGTGATCGCGGCCTCCAGGGCCGTGTTCTGGGAGTAGGCGACCGACCTCATGTAGCCCTTGTTGATCAGCATCGACATCGAGGGCGCCTTGCCGTGGTACCGGAGGCCCCCTCCGTGGATGGGGGGGCACTGGAACGTGTGCCCGACGGTGTACATCTTGAAGAGCGGGGTCATCTCTCCCGTGTCCCCAAAGTCGTAGCGGTACTCCCCGCGGGTCGTCGAGGGCACCGCGGTCGGCTCGACGGCGACGAACTCTGCGTCGCTCTTCCCCCGGAGCTTCTCCCTCATGAACGGGTAGGCCAGGCCGGCGTAGTTGGAGCCCCCGCCTATGCACCCGACTATGTAGTCGGGCTCGGCCTCGAACTCCTTCATCTGCTGGACGGCCTCCTGGCCTATGACCGTCTGGTGGAGCAGGACGTGGTTCACGACGCTCCCGATGGCGTACTTGGTGTTGTCGTGGGTCACGCAGTCCTCGATCGCCTCGCTGATCGCTATCCCGAGGCTCCCCGGGTGTTCCGGGTCCTGGTCGTAGAAGCTCCGCCCGACCTTGGTGTTGGCGCTGGGCGAGGCGAAGACGTTCGCGCCGTAGACCTCCATCAGCGTCTTGCGGTAGGGCTTCTGCAGGAACGCGCTGCGCGTCATGTAGACCGTGCAGTCGATGTCGAAGAGGGCGCAGGCCATGGCGAGGGCGCTCCCCCACTGGCCGGCGCCGGTCTCGGTCGTGAGCCGCTCGGTCCCCTGCTTCGCGTGGTAGTAGGCCTGGGCGAGCGCGGTGTTGGGCTTGTGGCTCCCGGCCGGGTTCAGGTCCTCCCTCTTGTAGTAGATCTTGGCTGGGGTCTTCAGGAACTCCTCGAGCCTGGTCGCGCGGTAGAGCGGCGAGGGACGTCCCAGGCGGATGTAGGCCTCTCGGACGCCCTCGGGGATGGGGATGTACTCCTCGGTCGAGACCTCCTGCATGACGCACTCCTTGGCGAAGAGGCGGAACAGGGGCTCGGGAGACATGGGCTTGAGGGTCGCCGGGTCGAGCGGAGGAGGCAGAGGCTCAGGCAGGTCGTGCTGAATGTTGTACCAGTTCTTCGGCAGCTCCTCGGGGTCGAGGGTGACCTTGATCTGCATCGGGCTCCGAGGCCGCATCACCATATTTATGCATTGACGGGCGGGCTCGGCCGTTTCTCCAGCGGCCGGCCGCGGCCCGACCGGTTCGGCCCCGCGGGCTTCGGCGCGGAGCGAAGACTTAAGCCGCCGCCCCCTCGGCGCTCGGGCTCTTGGCGGCGCAGCACACGCCCGACGCTAGGGAGGACGTCTACTTCGTCCTCACCTCCTTCGCCCACGTCGTGATCGCGGTCCTCTTCGGGGTGCTGCTCAACCCCACCCAGTTCCCCGCGCTCCTCGTCGTCTCCTTCGCCCTGAGCTCCAAGGCCTTCGCGCTCTTCGTCGGGGAGAACCAGCGGTTCTTCACCCGCATGCGGTGGGCCGCCCTCCCGACGGCCGCCCTGGCGCTGGCCATCCTGGTCTTCCTCCCCCCCGTCGACGCCGTCCTGGGCGTGGTCGTGATGCTCCTCTACCTGAACTACCCGCGCCTGCTCAGGGCCCGCGAGAGGTCGCCGCTCGACGTCCTCTTCCACGGCCTCAGGTACGCGCTCCTCTTCTGGCTGGGCTACGGCGGCGCGGTCGAGGGCGCGAGCCTGACAGGCGCCACGGTCGTCTTCCTCTTCGGGATCACCGGCGAGCTCCTGGTCGGGCTGAGGAACCCGGGGGTCTGGAGGACGACCGCCTCGCGCCTTGGGACCGCGAGCACCGTCAGGATAGTGAACGTCCTGACCTTCTCCCTGATCGTCCTGGCGTCTCTGCTCTTCTCCGAGGAGGTAGACTTCCCGGTCGTCCTCGGTTCGCTTGCGGTCCCCATCCCGCTCCTCATCGGCGTCGTCCTGGCCGTCTTCATCATGCGCCCCGTCTCGCTCGGAAGGAGCACCCACGCGCCGCTCTCCGTGAGGAGGCGGGAGGTCGTGGCCATAGCCATCGTCGCGCTCCTCCTCGTCTCCATCCCGCTCGTGACAAGGGTGGACGACGAGCGGCCGCTCCCCCAGCCCGGCTACACCATCACCCTAGGGATGCAGGCGCTCGTCGCCGGAGCCAGGCCCTACGACGTCCAGTGGATCGTCTTCAATTACCAATCCCCCAGGGAGTTCTACTACGTCCTGCTGTACACCAACGGGACGCTGGAGCTCGCGCGGGAGGCCAACGGTACCAGGATGCCCCACCTCTATCAGGCTCAGACGGGCCTCTCGCCCTTCGAGTGGCACAGATACCAGATCACGGTCGACGGCGGCCTGGCCACGATCTCGGTCGACGGCAAGTCGTACATCAGCGCCCCGATCGCCGACCCGGGGGGCGACGTCATAGTCTCCGACTCGATCCCGCACGCCAGCCTCTGGCTGGTCTGGGTCACCGAACTGCAGGTCAGCGGCGCCCCGGCGGGCTAGGCGGCGGCTGCCGTTGTACGACCCCCTTCTCCCCCGGGGAGCGCGCCTCGAGGACCTCGGCGAGCGGCCGCTGGTCGACCGCGCCGTCCTCTCGGAAGTAGACGACCGTTCCCATCGAGATGCACCTGTCGGCGAGGTCGTCGAAGGCCAGGAACCGGGCGGCCTCGTCGACGTCGGCGATCTTCATCCGGGTGCGCGGGTGCTTGGAGACGATGGAGCAGCAGTCCTTGTACTCGAGGAGCGAGGTCTCGTAGGTCCCGACCTCCTTGGCGAGCCGGACGATCTCGTCCTTGTCGTAGCCCAGGAGCGGCCGGAGCGTGGGCAGGGAGGAGCCGCTGTCGATGCAGGCGATGTTCTGGAGCGTCTGGGAGGCGACCTGCGCGAGGCTGTCCCCGGTGGAGATCGCGGGCATCGAGAGCGCCGCGGCGACCCGCTCGGCCACCATCCTCATGAACCTCCTGAAGACGACCGGCTCGAACTCCTGCCGCAGGTCGGTCGTCGCGACCTGATAGGGGCTGAACGGGATGAGGATCAGGCGCTGCTCCTCGCCCCTCTGCGAGAGCTCGCGGACCAGGTCCGATATCTTGCTCGCGACGATCGGCGCGGGGCCGGGCGCGAGGTAGAAGTGCAGGAAGGCCGGCGCGCAGCCCCGCTTCATCATCAGCCAGGCCGCCACCGGCGAGTCGATCCCCCCCGAGAGGAGGTGGAGCACCCTGCCGCTCGACCCTACGGGCAGCCCGCCGGGCCCCCTGACCCTCTCGGCGTAGACGAGCGCCTCCTCCGAGATGACGTCGACCGAGAGGTTCACGCCGGGCTCGGAGAGGTCGACGGTCAGTCCGAGCCTCGCGATTATGTCCTCGCCCAGCCTCCGCGCGTGCTCCGGGGTGGTCATCTCGAAGGACTTGTTCGACCGCCTGGCGCTGACACGGAAGGTCCTCTTCCCCTTGTCCCCCTCCCCGGCGCGGACCGCGAGGACGCGCACGGCCGTCTCGAGGATCGCTGGGTAGGAGAGGGGCGAGCCCTCGACCCCCGCGCACCAGGCGACGCCGAAGACCTTCGATATCAAGGCCCTGGCCTCGGCCGCCTTCCCCTCCTCGTCGAGCGAGACGATGAACCGGTTGTCGACCATCCTGATCCTCGCGCCCCCCAGGGGGCCCAGGGCGGCCAGGACGTTCCTCCGGAGTGTCGCCTCGAAGACCTGCCTGTTCCCGCCCTTGGTCCCTATCTCGCCATAGTGGACCACGATTCTGGAGAGCAAGCTACCGAAGACCCCGGCCGCTCGCAGGCGCGCATCTATAAAAGCTGAGGACCAGCCGGCGGGGCAGAAGGTCGTTCGGTTGGTCGATCGCGGTCTTGGCAAGGTCGAGCGAGACTTCCTCGGGCGCGTGCTCCTGAGGAACACGGGGGCGAAGGACCCCGCGGTCCTCGTCGGGCCCGGGGTGGGGCTGGACAACGCGGTCGTCTCCCTGGGGGCGGGGTCCGTGATGGTCGTGACCGCTGACCCGCTCTCGATCATCCCCTCGATCGGGATGGAGGACTCGGCCTGGCTCACGGTCCACGAGCTCGCATCCGACCTGACGACGAGCGCCGTGGACCCGCGCTTCGCCGTCCTCGACTACAACCTCCCGCCCTCGCTCTCGGCGGGGGACTTTGAGAGCTACGCCGTCAGCGTGAGCGACGAGTGCAGGCGGCTGGGCGTCTCGATAATCGGGGGGCACACCGGCCGCTACCCCGGCTCGGACTACTCGATCGTCGGCGGCGGGATGATGATGGGCATCGCCGCCGAGGGGGCGTACATCACGCCGGCGATGATCCGGGGGGGCGACGACCTGCTCATGACCAAGGGCGCGGCGATAGAGGCGACCGCCGTCCTCGCCCTCGCGTTCCCGGAGACGACGGAGAGGGCCGTCGGGACCAGGGCCGCCAGGAGGGCCTCGGGGTACCTGCGCCGCTGCTCGACGGTCGAGGACGCGCGCGCCGCGAGCTCCGTCGGGCTGCGCGACCGAGGCGTGACCGCGATGCACGACGCGACCGAGGGGGGAGTGCTGGGTGGGCTCTACGAGCTGGCCCGCGCCACGGGGCGCACCCTTGACGTGGACGGGGGCGCCGTCCACGTCTCGGAGGAGACCCGGGCCGTCTGCGCGGCGTTCTCGCTAGACCCGCTCGTCACCCTGAGCGAGGGCGCGCTCCTGATCGCCTCGAGGCCCGGGCGGACGCGGCTGGTCCTCCGGAGGCTCGCGGCGAGGGGGGTGGAGGCGTTCAGGGTGGGGACGGTGACCGGGGGCGGCGCGGAGGGGAAGGGAAGAGGAGGGCGGCTGCGTCTCCGGTCCGGGGACGGTCGGCCGAGGGCCTACACGCCGCCCCGCTACGACCCGTACTGGGCGGTCTACGCCAGGGGCGTGAGGGAGGGTTGGCGATGACGACGAGGACGCCTCCTGCAATGGTTGTTCTGCCGGGACGCAGCGCCCCGGCCCGTGAAGGGCAGGAGATCGTTCCACGTCCCGGGGTCGCGGAAGCACTACCTCCCCGACAGAGAGTTCAAGACTGAGCACCTGAGGGTCGAGCTGAGGGTCGACCCCGAGAAGAAGACCATAGCGGGCCGTTGCCACCTCAAGATCACGCCCCTCGGGGGCGACCTCTCCGTCGTCCACCTCGACGCGGCCGAGATGCGCGTCTCCTCGGTAGAGCTCGACGGGGCGGCCGTCCGCTTCGACCACGACGGGCGGCGCCTGTCGGTCAGGGCCGCCGCGCCGCTGACCCCGGCGCCACACCTGGTCACGGTCGAGTACTCGGCCTCGCCCCGCCACGGCGTCTACTTCGTCCACCCGGACGAGGGGTACCCCGACAAGCCGGTCCAGGCGTGGACCCAGAGCGAGGCCGAGGCGGCCCGGTTCTGGTTCCCCTGCTACGACCACCCCAACGACAAGGCGGCCTCGGAGATGGTCCTGACGGTCCCCGAGGGGTTCCAGGCGATATCGAACGGGAGGCTCCTATCCCAGGAGACGAAGGGGGACGGTTGGACGACCTACCACTGGCACGAGAGCGCGCCCCACTCCTCCTACCTCAACTCGTTCGTGGTGGGGAGGTTCGTGCAGGTCGACGCCTCGGCCGGGAAGGTCCCGCTGCAGTACTACGTCCCCGAGAGGAAGAGCAAGGACGCCCTGCGCTACTTCGGCCAGACCCCCGAGATGGTCGCGACTTTCGAGCAGGTCACGGGGGTGGCGTACCCCTACGAGAAGTACGCCCAGGTCGCGGTCCACGACTTCATCTACGGCGGGATGGAGAACATCTCGGCCACGACCCTCGTCGACAACCGGTTCCCGGACGAGAGGACCGAGGAGGACTACGCCGCGAGGTACTCCCGCCCCGAGAGGGACCACGTCGAGCTGGTCGCCCACGAGCTCGCTCACATGTGGTTCGGGGACCTGGTCACGACGAGGCACTGGCCCCACGCCTGGCTGAACGAGGGCTTCGCGACCTACATGGAGGCGATATACCACGGGAAGAAGTACGGGCACGACGCCTTCCTCCAGAACATGCTCTACAAGGCGCTCTGGCACTTCGACGAGGACGAGTCGAGGTACCGGAGGCCGATCGTGGAGAACGACTACCTCTACGCCGACGACCTCTTCGACAGCTTCACCTACGAGAAGGCGGCTTGGATGATCCACCAGCTCAGGGGGATCCTGGGCGACGAGGCCTTCTTCAGGGGGACCGCCGCATACCTCAGGAGGTTCTCCTACGCGAACGCCGACACCGACGACTACCGCAAGTCGATGGAGGAGGCGAGCGGCGTCTCCCTCGAGAGGTACTTCGAGCAGTCCTTCCACAGGGCGGGCCATCCGGAGTTCGAGGTCGAGTACGCCTGGGACGGCGGGGTCGCCCGGGTCGGGGTGAGGCAGGTCCAGCGGACCGACGAGATGACCCCGGTCTTCGACCTCCCGGCCGAGATAGTCTTCTACACGCGGCGGGGCAGGCTCGCCAAGAAGGTGCGCATCGGCGGCGAGAGCGAGAGCTTCCAGTTCGAGCTCGACTCGGAGCCTTCGATCGTCGAGTTCGACCCGGAGGGCTGGCTGCTCAAGAAGGTGAGGTTCCCGAAGAGCCACTCCCTCCTCTGCAACCAGCTCGAGTCGAGCGTCGACATGCTCAGCAGGAAGAGCGCCGCCGAGGAGCTCGCCTCCTTCAAGACCGCGGAGACCGTGGAGCGGCTCGCGGCCGTCGTCTCGAAGGACGGGGAGTTCTGGTCGGTCAGGGCGGACGCGGCCAGGTCGATCGGCAAGATAGGGGGCCGGGTCGCCCTGGAGGCGCTGCTGTCCCTCTCGCACCTCAAGCCCAGGAAGGTCAGGAGGGCGGTCCTGGCCGCGCTCGGCGAGTTCAGGGGGGAGGAGAGGGCCCAGGAGGCACTGAAGGAGGCGCTCTTCTCGGACGAGAGCCCCTACAACCAGTGCGAGGCCGCCCTCTCCATCGGCAGGATCGGCGGGAAGGACGCCCTCCGGCTCCTCTCCGAGGCGATGAAGGTCGAGTCTCCCGAGGACGGCCTGGCCGAGGCCTCCCTCGAGGCGCTCGGGCGCCTCGGGACCAGGGAGGCGAGGGAGCTGATCAGGGCGAACCTGCCCTACGGGAGGCCTCGGAGGGTGAGGGTGGGGTCGCTCAAGGGCTACGCCAGGCTCGGCTCGCTCGAGCCGGAGGACCTGGTGATCCTGAGGGAGATCGCCCTCGGGGACGGCGACTTTGTGGTCAGGAGCCAGCTGCTCGAGACGGTCGCGGAGCTGAAGGACGCCCGGTTCGCCGAGACGCTCGGGAGGGTCGCCGAGGAGGACGCGGACAACCGGAACCGGAGGAGGGCCGTGGAGGTGCTCGAGGAGCTCTCCTCGGACGAGCCCGGGGCCGCGGTAGCGAGGCTGAGGGACCAGGTCGAGAAGCTCAGGGCCGAGGGGAGGGAGATGAGGGACGCCCTCTCGAGGCTCGAGCGCGCCTAGGACCGGCGCACCAGGTCCAGGAGCTCGGAGAGGGAGCCGATGACGCTCTCGCTGCCCTCGGTCCGCAGCCGCTCCGGGGAGTACCGGCCGGTCGTCACCGAGGCCACCCTCACCCCCGCCGCCCTGCCGGCGCGGACGTCGATGATGCTGTCCCCGACGTAGACCACCTGGTCGACGGGGAGGCCCATCAGCTCCACGGCCTTGCGGAGGCCGTCGGGGCTGGGCTTGAGCGCGGGGACGTCGTCCCTGGTGAGCGTGAAGTCGAAGTACCTCAGGAGGTCGTAGCGCGTGAGGAGCCATTCGGACGGGATCCGGCCGCTGTTGGTCAGCGTGGCCAGCCTGACGTTCGAGTCCCGCAGGCGCGCGAGCACCTCGGAGGTCCCCGGTATCGGCTCGGCCAGGGCGTTCCACTCCATCTCTATGGCGTCCAGGGCGACGTTCAAGGCCCTCCTGAAGGCCGGAAAGTCCGCCTTGACCCTGCCGCTCTCGACCTGCTCCCTCGCCCTGTCGATGATCTCCTGGGTGTGGAGCTTGCCGCCGCCCTCCTCCATGAAAGACGCGTCGAACCCCATCCTGACGAGCTCCCGCGCGGTCGTCGCCCTGAGCTTCTCGACGTCGACCTTGAGGCTGACGAGGGTGCCGTCGACGTCGAAGATCAAGCCTCGGACCAACGGTCTTCCCCTAGATCTTGTCTTTGGCGAAGAGGAGCAGGATCGCTATCCCGGCGATGCCCAGCGCGACGGCCAGAATGGCCAGGGCCTGCAGTGTGTCCGACCCCAATGCCAGCGAGAATGGGAGCATCGCTGGCGCCGACGCCCCCGCGGCCGACTTAAGCGTTTCGCGCATCCCGCTCCCCAGCCGCCTGACACTCTTTTATCTCGGGAAATCCCGGCAGGCGCAATGGAGAGCGCCGACCTCCCCCTGGGCCAGGTCCCCGTGGAGATGGACACCCTGCGCATCTACGGCTTCTCGTTCAGGTTCCCGGAGACCGCGAAGCTAGAGTTCAACCCCAAGTTCAAGCGAGTGGAGGGGGACGTCGCCGTCAAGTCCCCGGAGAAGGCGAACGTCTTCGTCTCCTGGGGCGACCTCGAGAAGATCGTCAAGAAGGCCCCGACGATCCAGGACCACGCCAAGTTCAGCCTCGACAGGGTCAAGAAGAGCGTCCAGGGGAAGATGACCACGGTGGAGTCGAAGGAGATGACCGTCGGCGGGCACACCGCGCTCTTCAACCACGTGAAGATAGAGGTCCCCCGGAGAGGGCTCTTCGGCAAGGGGCAGCTCCAGGAGGTCAGGTCGGTCCACCTCCACTGCGATGGGACGAAGAGGTTCTTCGTGATCTACGCGAACTCGACCGAGGCCAACAGCGAGTCCCAGGGCCGGACGATGCAGGAGATACTCGACTCGTTCCAGTGCCACGGGCTCTGAGCGGCGCCTCGGCCGGCGGTCGGGGGCCCCTCCAAAGACAGAAATAACGACCGGGCTCCGAAGAGGGCCCGATGACGATTAAGGAAGAAGCCAAGGAACTTGCCAACCTCTCCATCAGGGAGGCGGAGAGGCTGGGCGCAGACTACTCCGAGTCCCGGGTGCAGGGGGGGACCGGCTCGGGGTTCATGCTCAAGAACGGCGAGCCGCAGCCTTCGATGATGGAGGACAGCTTCGGGCTCGGCATCAGGGTCCTCTGCGGGGGGGCGCTTGCGTTCAGCGCGACGAACATCATGGAGAGGGCCTCGGTCAGGGCCCTCACCGCCAAGACCGTGAAGATGGCGAAGGCGACCCAGGGCCTCGTCAAGAAGAAGGTCAGGCTCGACGGGTCGAGGCCGGCGCGTAGGAAGTTCAGCGCGCCGGAGAAGGAGCCCATCGAGGGCGGGGACGCCGCGTGGCTCAAGTCGATCCTCGTCGAGATCGACCGGCGCGTCCAGGCGGGCAGGGGCGCGAAGATCCCGAACAGGATCTTCGTCGCGGTCTCTGAGGTCGACGAGAAGTACTACGTCAACACCGACGGGGCCGAGACCGAGAGCCGCACCCCCAGGATCCACTTCTTCGGCATCCTCACCGCGATCTCGGACAGCGAGGTCGCCCAGAGGATGGTCCAGCAGGGCGAGACCGGGGGGCTCGAGGTCGTGAAGAGGATCGACCTGGTCTCGAAGGTCGAGTCCGAGGCCAGGACGCTTCGGCGCGTGCTGGCCAAGGCCAGGAAGATGGAGCCGGGGGAGATGGACGTGATCCTCTCCTCGGAGCTCTCCGGGATCGCCGCCCACGAGTCTGTGGGCCACCCCCAGGAGGCGGACCGGATCCTCGGCAGGGAGGGCGCCCAGGCAGGAGAGTCGTACCTGAAGAGGGGGTCGATCGGTCGGCGGATAGGGAGCGCCGAGGCGCACGTCAGCGACGACCCCACCATCGTCCACTCGAACGGGTACTGTCCCGTCGACGACGAGGGCGTCGAGGCGACCAAGCGGCGGCTCATCGTCGGGGGAGAGATCACCGAGTTCCTGCAGAACCGGTCGACCGCCGCCGAGCTCAGGGCAGTGAACAACGGGTCCGCTAGGTCGGCCGGGTTCAACAGGGAGCCGATCATCAGGATGTCAAACACCTTCGTCGAGCCGGGCGACCACACCCTCGAGGAGCTGGTGCGGGAGGTGAAGCACGGCATATACCTCAAGTCGTTCACGGAGTGGAACATCGACGACAAGAGGCTAAACCAGCGGTACGTCGGGCTGGAGGCCTACAGGATAGAGCACGGCGAGCTGGGGGAGATGGTGAAGGCGCCGGTGCTGGAGATCACCACGCCCGCCCTCTGGTCCGCCGTGAGGGCCAGGTCTCGGAAGATGGAGTTCGAGGCCGCGACCTGCGGGAAGGGCGACCCCATGCAGGGGATACCCGTCTGGACCGGGGGGCCGGACACCCTGCTCGGAGGCGTGAGGGTGAGCACCAGGTAGGGGGCGGGTGGTCAAGATGACTCCAAGCGAGCTGAACGAGGCCGGGCTCAGGGCGGCGAGGAGGCTCGGGGTAGACGAGGCCGTATTCATCGCGGCGACGGGGAACGAGCAGATGGTGAGGTTCGCCAACGACTCGCTGACCGTCGCGAAGAAGACCGAGGAGAGCAGCGTCTCGGTCTGTCTTACCAAGGACGGCAGGAGGATCGTCGGCGGGACCTCGAACGCGGACGGCGAGGGGCTCGTGGCGTTCGTCGAGAGGCTCCACGGGACGATGGGGAGCCTGTCCAGGGAGCCCGGGACCGCCGCGCTCCCGGAGAAGCCGAACGCCTTCAAGAGGGCGGGCGCCTTCGACAAGAGGCTGGGAGAGGCCGAGAAGGAGGTCGCGGAGTTCGCGCGGCAGGCCATCGACGCCGCCCACGACGCCGGGGCCCGCCGGTCGGCCGGCGCCATCGAGGCGTCCCTGGTCTCGACTCACATCCTGACGTCGAACGGGACCGAGGGGCACGACACGACCTCGGCGATCCTCCTGAACGTGCGGTCGTTCACCGAGCCGAACGCGTCCGGCCACGGCCTCTCGTGCTCCTCGAGCCTGAAGGGTTTCAGGCCGGTCGAGGCCGGGAGGACGGCGGGGGAGCACGCCAAGAGGATGCTCAGGTCGTCGAGGCCCGAGGAGGGGACCTACTCCGTCCTGATGAGCCCCACCGTCGCCGCGAACCTCGTCTCCCTCGTCGGCGGGTTCGCCTCGGCGTTCGCCGTCGAGTCCGGGACCTCGTACCTGGCCGAGAAGATGGGGAAGAGGGTCGCCTCGGAGGGATTCGGTCTCACCGACCACGGCCGCACGCCCGGGGGGCTCGGCGGCAGGACCTTCGACGACGAGGGGACCCCGACCCGCTCCACCCGGATAGTCGAGAAGGGGGAGCTGGTGAGCTACCTGCACAACCTCACGACGGCCAAGCGGTTCGGGACCGAGACGACCGGGAACGCCGGTTGGATCGAGCCCGACGCCTGGAACCTCGAGCTCGACGCGGGCGACTCGGGCTACGACGAGATGGTGAAGGAGATGAAGAGGGGTGTCGTCCTCACGTCCAACTGGTACACCCGCTTCACGAACTACCGGACCGGCGAGTTCTCGACCGTCCCGCGGGACGGCGCGTACCTGGTCGAGGACGGGCGGGTGACCAAGTCGCTCAGCGGTCTGAGGATGAGCGACGGGCTCGAGCGCATCTTCTCCTCGGTCAGGCTACTCTCGAAGGAGAGGGAGTGGATCGAGTGGTGGGAGGTGGACACGCCCACGCTCTGCCCCTGGGTGCTCGTGGACGGGGTGAAGATCACCAGGGCCCACGGGTCGACGCCCTAGGTCCGGCCGAGCCGAGGGGGAGCGGGAAGGAAGGCGGGCGGGCGGGAGATAAGGAGGGAAGGGGAGAGGGGAGGAGGGAGGAAGAGCCTTGTGGTCGAAGGTGAGGGAGCAGTTCAGGGGGCAGAAGGTGAGGCTCGACGTCGCCCGGAGGATGATCGAGTACGGGATCAGGGTCTCCGACGACGGCGGCCTCTACATCGGCGGGCTCGAGGTCGACTACTCCGCCCTCGCCAGGGACGTGGGCGCGGACAGGCGGGTCGTGAAGCAGACCGCGCAGCAGATAAGGGACGACCCCTACCTCTACTCGGTCTTCTCGAAGATAGCGCCCATCGGCGCCAGCCTGGTCCCGGTCGTCGCGAGGCTGGGCTACTCGGCGATCGTGATAGAGGCCGACCCGAGG
>JBEKTS010000035.1:0-42405 GCA_049515775.1 Nitrososphaerales archaeon
GTCTTCTCGACTATGAGCACGTCGGCGCCAGCATCGAAGGCCGTGATTGCGGCGACCGCGCCCGCGCTTCCGTATCCCACGACGACCACGTCGGCCATTTGGGCCCAGTCTGTCGGCACCGGGATGGGCTGGCCTCCCACGGCCGCACCGGCCTTGCCGGCGGGCAGGGCGTCCGCCGAAGTCGGCACTCCCGAAACCTTGGGGATCAGGGCCGTGGCCCCGGCCACGGCGCCCAGAGCTGCGGCTCCTGCGGCGGCGCTTCCCACGAACTGCCTTCTAGACAGCCTCTTCTCTGCGATTCCATCTACTGCCAATTCGGGTTCCTCGCGGTCCTTCTGTCCAAACGCGTTAGTTAAACCGGAGGAAACATGTGCACGCACATTGTTTGCTCTGCAAGCAAGCCTCACGGTTGTCAACTCGTGATGGCAGAGACCCGCGCGACCCGCCTCTCACCGTGGGGGTCGACGAATCCCTCGGCGGCTCGGGACGCGGCCTCGTCGAGGTATGGGTGCTCCGGGTTCGAGAGCGGATGGGGGAGGACTCCGCTTCCCTCCATATTCCTTTGCAAGCCTCGGTACATCAAATCACGAGATGAAGATGGGCACGGATGCGCGAAGCGAGGCCCCGCCGACGAGCTAGCGGGGACGACCCCATCCGGACGGTGGACCAGGAGCGACGGTCAATGGGCGCCTCATCCTTAAATAAACTGGAATTATCGCGCTCGAAAGGAGATTCATCGGTTTGGACATCTCCGCCTTCTGGACCGCGAGCGCGACCTCGACCAGCGCAGTCAGAGGCCAGAATTCGCTCTCCTCGAAGTTCGAGGGCAGCCTCGTCTTTGCCGTCTTCCTTTCGCGGGTCACGGGCACGCAGGGAAGCCAAGCGCAGGTCGTCCCGGAGAACTCCGTCGTGGGAAGGATGCGCGGGAAGTTCGAGGCCCAGGTCTCGACTCAGGAGAGGCGGGTCACCGGAGGCGGGACCGCCGAATGGACGGTCGCAGGAAGGTACGACCCGGCCACGGAGACGATAATCGTCGCGATTCGTAGCTCCGGGCTCGACGCGAGGGGTACAGACGCCGTCCTCGGAGACGGGGGGGAGGGCGCGGGGCCCGCGGCCGTCCCATTCTCGATGGCCCTCAACTGGGGCTGGCAGGCCCCCCGAGCCAGGTGGGGGCAGATCTCCTGGGCGGCGGACCCCGCCGCCATCCTCGACGCCATGGAGGCGACCCCCAGGATCCCGCCGGAGAGAGCGGCCGAGCTCTGCCTCGTCAACAGCATCCCTCAGACGGGCGTCGAGGAATCGCAGCGACTGGTGATAGACCTCAAGGAACCCGGACCGCAGACCGTCACTCGTACGTCCGAGGACGCGACGGGCCTCGGATCCCGCACGACGACCTGGAGCGTAGCTCTGGTCCCGTCGTTCGACATCGAACGGGATGACAGGATAGGGGATGGGTGTAACTCGTTCGTCTCGACGGACGCAATCGGTCTCCGCGTATCGATCCACGGCGTGACGGTTGCCGGCTCCGGATGGGCGAACCTTGCTTCGTGGAAGGTGGAGGGAGTGGGGCAGTTGAGCGGGAGCGGGGTCCCCAGCGAGCTTCAGCACAGCGCGACGTTCGGTTTCCATCCGGGCCCTTCGATGCGCCCTACGGATGGGTCCACGAGGCGCAACAGGCCCTTGCAGTACACCGTCAAGGCGACCTTCGAGGGCGCGGCGCGTTACTTCATCCTCTCGCAGGACGATGTGGATATCCTGAGACAGGAGTACATCGATCACCGGGAGCCCACGGTCCCGGCGCGCCCGGACATCGTCGCGCGCCCCATCGACGGCTCATTCAACGAAGGGAACTACAACTTCGTGGTCGACGGCGGCATGCAGGCCGCGCTCGAGAAGATCGCCGTGGAATTCGGGAAGGGATCGAAGTCCGTCGTCCACGTGGTCGGTGGCTTTCGGTCTCCCCAGAGGAATAAGGCGACCGGCGACGTTCATCCGGGCAACAAGCACGTCCTGGGCCGCGCCCTCGACCTGGCACCCGAGCCGGCCAGCGCCGAGGCCCTGCTCTCCCTCTATCAGGCCTGCATCAGGGCCGGGTACCGCAGCTTCTGCGAAGAGACACCGGGGAAGCGGGTTCCTTCGGACAGCCCCGATGCGAGGCACGTGCACGCAGACTGGTGAACGCGGAATCGAGAACTAGGTATCGGCCGCCGTCGCCCGCAGTGTAGACGGACACCCAAACCACGCGTTGATCTCGTTCAGGAGCGGATGGAAGCGCGTCGTCATCCGCGGGTTCATCGTAGCCGCCGGTCTCGAGGGCCATCTTCCTCCCGGCATCGTAGTTGGGGAGCCCGTCGGTCGTGAGCCTCAACGAGCCGAGTCCAGTGAACGGAATGGCGAAGACGGACGGCGAAGGTCGGTCTCGCTCTCGGCCTCGGCGTTCAGGCGACCATCTGCGGGGGGCGTCGCTCGAGAGACGTCGGCCGTCCCGACCCCAGACGCTGAGCCCGTGATGGGCACGAGGCGCTCGTTCGAGCCTCGGCCGTCCAGGAAGCGGGCTAGAAGGGGTAGAACTTGGGGATCGATACGCCGAAGGCATTGATCAGGAAGAAGTCCAGGGCCACCAGGATGGCCCATCCCACCAACGCGACGGCAGCCCCGCCCAGCCAGCTCGTCTCGAACGCCGCGGCGTAGACTGCGACCCAGACCACGAGGGCGAGTATGAACGAGAGGCCCAGCGCGAACGCTGGCGATATCACGAGGCTGAGGAGCAACGTCCCGCCGTACAAGACCAGGACGTACGCCAGAGCCCCTCCCAGGGTGGCACCCATCGCGTCACCGAATCCACCCTTCCCGACGGTGACGAGCTTGCCGGCCACATAGACGGGGATCGAGACGACGATCCACAGGACGATCAGCGCCACGGCTAGGACGAGGAGTCCAACCGCCGTGTCAGGCAATACGAATGTTCCCAGCGTAGACATCGGCCTATCGATAGTAGCCCGTCCTGGACCGTTATCTCGCACGCCCATGATTCCCACATAACTATCCCCCATAGGATTCATGGCTGGTGGAAGATGCACTTTGCAGCTATATTGAGCTTTAGATACATGATATTTACGCATTAGTCCAGGTAGAACGGAAAATATAAGCAAGAAAGCGCTCCGAGCAGGCTCTGACCTGGCATGAAGGGTGCCTTCCTAACCCTCATCTACTACATTCGACTAGAACCCGAACCGGCATGGACCCAGCTTCGCTCTACCTCAGGACCTTCTTCGGCGCTAGGCCATTCGCCTCGCAGGAGCTGGACTCGCTGGCGGAGAGGATGGGGGTCAGCCCTTCGCAGAGCCCGAACCCGTCGGAGCGGTACTTCGTGACGGGCGCCAGGAGCGTGACGGCTGCGAGTCTCGGGAACAAGGTCCTCTTCGGCCGCCGGTACTACGAGCGATTGTCCGGCGACGAGCGACTCGCGGTGGCCGCGCACGAGTTCGCGCACATGATGGACCACGACGACGGGAGATCGAGGGTCGCGTCGCTGACCTTGGGCCTCTCGTTGGTACTGACGTTCGCGGCCTTGGTGGCTTTCCACTCCCTGCTCCTTGCGGAATCGGCCTTCTGCGCCTCCTTCCTCGCGATGATACGGATCCTTTCATCGAGGGAGCTCGAGAGGGGCAGGCTCCAGGAGCTGAGGTGCGACAGCCTGGCGGCTTCGCTCGTGGGAGGCGGACCGATGATCTCCTCCATCCGCCTCGCAGAATCGATGGAGGCCCGCAGGTCTGGACGCGGCCTCCTGCGGCGGTCACGCGCGGATCACGACCCGGCGTTCGAGGAGCGGACCCGGGCGATCATGGCCACGTGCGTCGCGAGCCAGCGCCGCACCGGTTGAGGTCGTGTCGCCGAGCCGTGCCTCCGCCGCGCTGCGGCCCCGCAGGATGGCCGGTCAGTGCGAGCCGTCGTTCTTGCACCGCCACTCGCCCCCAGAGTAGATCTGGTGGCTCACCGTGATGCCCCCCACGGAGCCGGTCTCGGTCGGGTTGAAGACCACGCCGCAGCCGAGCGCGTAGAAGGACGGAGAGACCTGGGCCGACACGCCGCCCGAGTAACCGGCGAAGTTCACGGACGAGAACGTGTACGGGATGGCGGGGACTAGGAAGAAGACCAGCAGGAGGACCACGACTCCCATCCCTGCGGCCAGAGCGCCCATGTGTTTCATGCCATCACTGCACGGCGCAGACCTTTCCGGTTATGGAACTTTCTTCGATGTCTCGCCAGCCCGGTGCAGAAGCGGCCGCGCTCTTGCAGGGAATGGTCCGGAGCGCTGCCCGGTCCGGGCGGCGCGCCTCGAGTTAGAAAAGGAGAGGGGAAGCTCCTCCGTTGAGGAGCTCCCAGACCGTGCTTGAGCCCGTCACCGTCTACTGCACGGGCGTCTGCGCAGCGGCGTCTGCGCCCGATATATTTCCGTCCACGATTCCCCCGACGAGGTTGCTGCCCGCGTAGAAGAAGCCGTAGTAGGACCCGAACTCCCCGGCCCCGTAGAGGTGCGGGATCGGGTTGCCCATCGTGTCCAGGACCTGGTTCCTCTCGTTGCGCTTCGCGCCGCCCTGGCTGTTGATCAGGGTCATGCACATCTGGATTCCGCAGTATGGCGGGTTGTTGATCGGCTTCATGGTCGAAGCGGACCTGCCGAGCTGCGTGTCGAACCCTGCTGCGCACATGTTGTTCCAGTTCGTCACCTGGGTCTGCAGGCCCGTGGCGTTGATGTTGAGCGCCGCCGCAAGGGTGGGCAGGTCGTTGGCCTTGACTATCCATCCGTTGGCCACCTCCACGCTGTTGTCCTTGCTCCACACGTACCCCTCGTGCAGCGTGCTGAAGTTCCACCCCACGAACGGGCCGACGGTCGCGGACCTCATCGTCATGCCGACGGGGCCCTGCGTCAGTATGGTGTTGTCGAAGATCATGTAGAACGGGTAGTTGGGCCAGATGCCGGCGATGCCGCTGCCGGTCGAGTTCGCCACCATCGGTTCGGGTTTCGTCTTGATGTGCCCCCAGCTGGTGGATTCGGGGTGGAAGCGGTTGCCTGCGCTGTTCACCATGATGTAGGCGTACATGGTGCCGTAGCCGCCCGGTTGCAGCCAGAACGCCGATGGGAAGACGGAGGGCTTGAAGCCGTAGTAGCCGTACTCGAAGCCGTTCGTGTGCCAGAGTTGCGCTCCTATCTCGGTCGTCATTAGGATGCCGTCGCCGGTGTTGTACGGACAGCCGGCGGGGTACATGGCGACGGGGTTGTCGTCGTTGAAGACCGAGATCATGTCCCGGTTGCCTTCGTAGCCGCCCGGGGCCATGACCACCCCCTTGTTCGCCTTGACGTTCACGACCCGGCCGCTCTCGCTGGCCTGCACGCCGAGGACCGTCCTGGTGACCGGGTCCTGGATCAGGTGTATGGCTGGGGTGTCGAGCATCACCTGGACGCCGCTCTGCGCCTCCACGGCAGCCTGGAGATACTGGAAGAAGTCCTTCCCGGTCCCCGCCGGATACCCGTCGTGGCTCGCGACGTTCGCGTTGAAGTTGTAGTACTGAGCCCCGGGGAACCCGTTGCCCGCCGTCGAGGAGGTGGGATTGCCGGGAGCGAGCGTGACGTTGTGGTTGCTGAGCCAGGTTCCGACGTTCGCGAGCTGATCGCCGATCGCCAGGGCCTGGGCCTGCGTGAGCGTACCGAGGCCGTCCGCCAGGACGTACTCGGCTGCGCCTATGGCGTTGGACGCCCACTGGAGGTGTCCGCTGGCGCAGGAGGTGCTTCCGCCGGGCGCCGGCGCCTTCTCCAGGATTATTACGCTAGCTCCGTTCTCCGCCGCCGTGATGGCGGAGACGGCACCCGCCCCTCCGTACCCTACGACGACCACGTCAGCGGTGTAGTCCCAACTGGATGGGACGGGGACCGGTCCCGCACTCCTGAGCGCCCGGGCTCCCTCGGCCTCCCTTGCGCCCGCCGCCGAGGGGGACGCTGGCGTCGGTGCGGCTCCGGCGCGCGGCATGAGCGTCGCCGCGCCTGCGACCGCGCCCAGCGCTGCGGCCCCCGCTGCTGCAGTTCCCACGAACTGCCTTCTCGAGATCCTGAATTCGTCTGTCATTTGAGATCGTTGGGGGGTCGGAATCTCGTTCCGTACTTCTGCGGGACGTAACGTATGCACCCGGGCTGCCATCACATGCACACGACACAGCGGGCGGGCCAGGAATCCATCAGCGAGTCCACGCTCGAGGGAATCCAAGGAGATGGCGGCGCGCTCGCCGCGGTCTTCTGGTCCGGCCCGTCAAGGGTCGCCCGCGGCGCCGTGCCGGCCGTACCCGATAACGCCGCGCGCTGGCGTGGCGCCTCCGGGGGGAGACCCCCGGAGACCCACCGGGCGCAGGAGGGGCTTGCCTCAGCCCTGTCTGGTCGGAGGCCGCTTGAGGACGTACCCCGCGGCCAGCCCCGCCAGGAGGAGCACGGCCATCGCGCCGTAGATCCAGTCAGGCACCCCAGAGGTCGTCTGGGTCACCGTGCTGGTGGAGACCTGGGTGGCCGTGCTGGTCAGCGTCGATGCCGGCGCCGTCGTGGTCGCCGTGCTGGTCACCGTGGAGGGGGGCGCGGTGGTGGTCTCGGTTGTGATCGCCGTGCTGGTCACCGTGGAGGGGGGCGCAGTCACTGTGGTGGTCACCGATGACACCGGCGAAGTGGTGGTGATCGTGCTGGTCACGGTAGAGGGAGGCGCGGTGGTGGTCGCCGTCGTCGTGAGGGTGGTGGAGGCCTGCGTGACGGTCGTCGTCGCGGTCGAGGTCTTGGTAACTACCTGGAGAGAGGTGGTCGTGAAGCCCGTCGTGGTCGTCGACGTCGACGACGTGGTCGTGACCACCGGGGTCAGTGGAGAGTACGAGAACTGGAGCACTGCGGTCATCGGCGCGGGCTCTTGGGCGGTGACGGTCAGGGTGTAGACGCCGGAGACCCAGTTGGTGCTGTTCGCGACTATGTTGACCGCGTAGCTGAACGTCCCGTCGGCTGCGACCGTGACGTTGTCGTTGTAGACCACGGTGGTGTACTCGGGATTCACGATCTGGAGCTCGACCGCTGTGCCCGCTGCCGGGACCGGAGCTAGGGTGCCTGTGATGACGAGGGTCGCGGACCCAGAGTAGTTCTGCGCGTTGGTGGCGACCCTGAGCGAGTCGAGCGGGCCGCCCGACGTCGAGGTAGTAGTGGTAGTCGTCGAGGTAGTAGTGGTAGTCGTCGAGGTCTTTGTCGATGACGTGGTGCTGGCGGAGGACGAGGCGGTGGTGGTTGAAGTCGTCGAGTGGCTCGACGAGCTGGTGCTGCTAGCGGTGGTTGAGGTGCTCGTGGTGGTAGAGGACGTGGTGGAGTGGGTCGACGAGGAGGTGGTCGTTGGGCTGCTCGTGGTGGTAGAGGTGCTCGTCGAGGTCGCAGCCACCTGGATGAGGATGGGCTGCATCTCGGAGCCCTGCGCATAGAGGGTGAGGGTGTACATGCCCGGCGTCGACGGCACGGTTATCTTGTAGAGCGCCGTGATGTTGCCGGCCGTGGGCGACCTGTCCTGCGCGGACCCGTCGGTCACCGAGGTCGGGCTGAAGGTGAACTTGGCGTTGTCCGTCTGGTTGGAGAACCACTGCTGGAGCCCCGGGACGACTCCCGTAGCGGCAACGTTGTTCGTGCTGATGTAGAGGTGGAACGAGCTCCCGGGCGCGAACGAGCTGAAGAACAGCCCTCCGTTCCCGTCGCCGGTCCCGTTGACGTAGATCGCTATGCCGTTGTTGTGGCAGTAGCACCCCTGGTCGAGGCTGGGGTCGCCGTGCGAGAAGCTGCCCGATAGCCAGACGCCGGACGTCACGGTGACGACGCCCAGGAGAAGCACCGCCAGCGTGACGACGTACATGCTGCGCTTGTTCATCTTCGATTGCACCTCCACGATCTCTGGGAAAGAGAACTGGGAGGGGAGACGCCTCCCCTCCCCTTGGTTCTACGCAATCCTCCTTTCTAGGTCAGAGGCGTCTCTGCCGCTGCGTTCCGGCCTGCGAGGCGACCGACCACGCAGTACGAGCCCATCTTCCCGTCCGCGCGGGCCATGCCCCAGAAGCCGCCCGCCACCTCGCCCGCCGCGTAGAGGTGAGGTATGACGGCCTCCGAGTTCAGAGGAGCCGATGGTCCGCTGCCCTGCGCGATCTGGTAGTTCTGGCAGTCGATGACCTGCATGTTTGCGTTCACACGGAGGCCGCCGCACTGGTCGTGGCCGCAGACGAGGAGCTTCGCCGCCTGGTAGGGGGGCGTCGAGATCGGGTTCAGGGGTCCCGGTCTTCCGAAGTCGGTGTCTGTGCCCGCCGAGACCATGCCGTTCCACCTCGCCACCGCTGCGCTCAGGCCGAGCTCCGATATGGCCATCTGGTCCGCGAGGCCGTCGATCGTGTTCGACCAGGCGATCCAGTCGGGGTCCAGGTACGGGGCCTGGTCGGGGGCGGTCGCCGCCTGGAAGTTGGCCAGCGTCCACCCGAGCGACTTGGCTCCGGCCGCGTCCACCACGGCCCAGACGTTCCTCGGCCGGAAGGGGATCTGGAGGTAGGCCTCCATGTACGTGCTGTACACCTGGGCGTCGTTGGCGCCGGGCTCTGTGCCCGCCGAGCCCCAGAGGGCCTCGTTCACGAACCGGTTACCGTCTCCCCCCACCAGTATCGCGTAGGCGTTCGAGGCGGCGTACGCTACGCCGCCCGAGATCAGGGCCGGGATCGACGAAGGAGGACCGACGAGCGGCATCGGCGTCCAGACCTCGTACTGGGAGGTTCCCCACTTGTTGGAGAACGAGACGGGCCAGGAGCAGTCTACCTCGCCCGCGCCCACCTGGATAGCGGCCACGTGGCCGTCGCCGGTGGTGTGGACGTACGGGTGGCCCGACCACGAGGTGATCTCGTCCAGGAGCGGATGGAAGCCCTGCATCATCTGGGGGTTGGCCTTGAAGCCACCCGTCGCGAGCACCACGGCCTTGTTGGCCTTGTAGTTCAGGAGGCTGCCGGTGGTTAGGTCCAGGACCTGGATGCCCACCACGGGGCCCGTGAGGTCAGGGCGGTAGATCTGGGTCAGCTTCTTCCCGAGCTGGACCTGGAGGCCGCGCTTGTTCAGGGCCGCGTTCATCATGTAGATCTCGCTGATGCCAGCGTTCCCCGGATAGGCGGAGTTGGCGATCGGCGCCTCGGTCCTGGCTACCCTGCAGTCGGCCTGCTTGCTCGGGTTGGGGTTCCAGACGATGCCGAGGTTCTGGGCCCAGAGGAGAGTGTCGTTGGCGTTGTCGCAGAATGCGTGCAGCAGATTCACGTTGTTCCTGTAGCCGCCGTTGAGCATGTAGTCCTCGATCGCCCACTCGATGTGGTCCTCTATCCCGGCCTTTGCCTGGATGAAGTTGACCGGCATCTGCCAGTTGCCGCCGGCGAACATCGAGTTGCCTCCGAAGAACTTCGTCTCCTTCTCGATGATGGCGACCGATGCGCCCGCGTCATAGGCGTCGAGTGCGGCGCCGAACCCCGCCACGCCCGTGCCAACGACCACGACGTCGGCCACGACGTCCCACTGGGACGGTAGCGTCGGTTGGGCCCTCAGAGGGAGCGCGCCCTTCGCAGCCCTGGCCTCGGCGACCGGTGCGTCCGTCGACGCTGCCGCGCGTGGGACGAGGGACGATGCCCCAGCCACGACGCCGAACGCCGCCGCGCCCGCTGCGGCGGTCCCCATGAACTGCCTTCTCGAAAGCTTCTTGTCCGTGATCTTCTCTGCTGCCATTTCTATCGCTGAAGGTAATTTTCTCTCGCGTCACTAGTTAAGGGAGGCGTAACGTTTGCATGCGTTTGCACGCACGTGCGGGCACTTTCTCGGCGATTGAGCGCAGTGATATAGACCAAGGGACGTCTGCGATCTCCTCGAGATCGGCAGAATCGTCGCCCCCGACCGGCCGTAGCAGCGTAGAGCAGACCGTGGAGGGAGGCGGGACCGTCGCGCCGATGCGCGATGGAGACGGCGGCTGTCGAGAATGATCCCGAGAGGTCACAGGGTTCCGGAGATGAGATTCGTGAGAAGGGTGCGTCGCCCCGGATGGGATGGGTGGAGCGCTCCACTCGGCCCGGTTCCGACCCGCGGACCGGGGCGGTCCTCCGGGCTCGGCCTACGAAGGGGAGCCCGTAAGCCCCGGCGGCTCGGCCGAGGCCCTTCTCGGTCCCCGCGTGGCCCGCCGGCGAAGGAGGAGCAGGGTCGCGATGACCAGGGCGGTGAAGAGCAGGACGCCGACATCCCCACCGAGCTCTAGGCTGATGTCGATCGGCACGAAGACGAGCACCATCCCCATCACGAAGGCTATCTTCACGGTCTCGTTCCCGGACCGGCCGGCGTGCCTCACGAGGTACAATGCGGTGAGGCCCGCGAGCGGGACGAAGAGCCCAGCGGTGACCGGCCACGGG
Organism: Nitrososphaerales archaeon; assembly: GCA_049515775.1. Taxonomy (GTDB): domain Archaea; phylum Thermoproteota; class Nitrososphaeria; order Nitrososphaerales; family Gagatemarchaeaceae; genus Gagatemarchaeum. The sequence goes on from JBEKTS010000035.1 coordinate 10,474, forward strand.
AGCAGACGGGCCCCCAGGTCCCCTCCCGGTCCGAGCCCGCCGGAGATCAGGAAGAACCCGCCCATGAAGCCGAGCCCCAGCAGGAGGAAGTCGAGCTCACGACGGTCGGGCCGCTCCCTTCTAGCCCGGAGGAACGACCCCGGGACGAGGTAGGAGGCGACTATGAAGGCCGCGGCGTAGACCGCTAGGAAGACCGTCACCGGAAAGGGGGTGACGAAGGGGTCGCCCAGGGAGACGAGGGAGACCGCGAGGCCGAAGAGGGCGGCGGTGATCCCGAGCCCCCTCGCGCCCAGCAGCCTCCGTCCCTTGACGGCCGGGAAGAGCAGCTCCACGAGGAGCAGCGGGACCGCTATGCTGAACGCCGCGTGGAACAGGGTGACGGCGGCCAGCGGGACCCAGTTTACCCCCATCCAGTGGTTGTAGAGCTGGTTCCCGATGTTCGAGCCCGTCGGGTCGACCATCGTCTTGGCCCCAAAGCCCTCCTCCGCCACGGCGTAGGCTCCTCCTAGGAGAAGGATGGCGCCCCAGCGCCTCCCCCACCGCAGGGCCACCTCCCGGATGAGGAGAGCGCCTCCCCCGTACATCCCGACGAGCGTGGCGAAGCCGACCGGGTGCGTGAGCACCACGGGTATGGGGGTCGAGCCGGTCAGGAACTCCGCGAGGCAGGCCGCGAGGATTACGAGTGTGAGGAGGGCGTACCACCGGACCCTGCCCCCACCGACGCCGAAGACGGGGATTCCAGCGAGGCCCGCGCCCTCGGCCACCGAGGTCGGCCCGACGCCATCGCCTCCGTCCATGGGAGATGGGCGATGTGGACGGAGTTTGAACCTTTTCAGCGCGCTGCCACGCGATCGCTCCGGAGACCGGGAGCGCCCGTCGGGACCTAGCCGAGAGCGCATCGCAGGGCACGCCACGGCGTCCATCGCGGTCCGTCTCTCCCCGGCGGCTCTCTCAGGGGTCGGTCGGCAGACGCGGTTTGCAAGGGGCCCCCGATCGAATGGAGGAGGACGTGCGTGGGTAGGTGGGTAGGTGGGTAGGTGGGTAGGTGGGTAGGTGGGTAGGTGGGTAGGTGGGTAGGTGGGTAGGTGGGTAGGTGGGTAGGTGGGTAGGTGGACAGTTAATGAGGATTCGTCGGAACGCGGACCATCCTTGATCGAGAGCCGGGCGTCCAGGTTCCGGACGCTGGTGAGGACGTGGGGTCCGGCCTGGCTCGTGATGATAGCGGACGTGGACGCCGCCAGCGTCATCACCGCCGCGGAGAACGGGGCGCTCTACGGGACGGGGCTCGTCTGGCTGCTGGTCGCGCTCACGGTCCCCCTCTTCGTCATCCAGGAGGTGGCCGGGAGGGTAGGCTCGGTGACCGGCAAGGGGCTTGGGCAGCTGATCAGGGAGAACTTCGCCCCGCAGATCGCCGTCGCGGCCGCCCTCCCGATGGTCGTGGCGGACGTGATGGTCTACGTCCTCGAGTACGCGGGGATAGCCATAGGCCTCCAGACATTCGGGGTCCCTCCCTACGTCTCGGTCCCGTCGGTCTTCGCCCTGAACATCCTGCTCGTCTACAGGCGCAGGTACGCGCAGATAGAGAAGCCGCTTCTGGCCATCTCCTTCGTCCTGGCGATCTCCTACGGCGTCTCCGCCTACTACGCGGCGAGCTCCGGGATACGGTTCGAGCCGGTCTACTTCTCGACCTCCCCGACCTTCCTCTTCCTCATCGCGGCGAACGTTGGGTCGACCATCGTCCCCTTCATGCTGTTCTACCAGGCCTCCGCGAGCGCGGAGAAGGGCCTCACCTCCAAGAACCTCTGGGCGATGAGGCTCGAGACGGCCGTCGGGGCGACCATCTCGGAGTCGATACTCATCGCGGTGGAGGTCGCGGCCGTCGGGGCGGGCGGTGGCGGAAGCGGCGCTGGCCTAGCGCCTCCCCAGGCCCTGTCCGGCGTCCTCTCGGCGGTGTCTGGGAACCTCTCGCCCTACCTGTTCGGGATCGGCCTCGTCTCCGCCGGGTTCGTGGCTCTCATCGTCGTCTCGCTCGGGAGCGCCTGGGGCGTGACGAGCGCGATGGGATGGGGGAAGAAGAGCCTCTTCAGGGTGTACCTCCTCGAGTCGATACCCGCGCTCGCCATCAGCCTCCTGCCGTTCGACCTTGTGGGCCTCTCCCTGAGCCTTCTGGCGCTGCAGGTCATCCTCCTCATCGCCCCCGCGGTCCTGCTGGGGCTGATAGCGTCCAGGGAGTCCGTGATGGGAGCGCACTCGCTCAGGGGACGGAGCGGGATCCTCTACTGGTCGCTCCTTCTCGTGGTCGTGGCCACCGGCGTCGTGAGCCTCGTCTCCCAGGCGGCCTAGGGAGACGCGCCACGACGGGGACGGCTGCGACCGACACTCAGGTGGGTCCCGCGACGGAGACGCCCCGGGCCGGGTCACGTCGCCCTAGAACGCCGACGTCTCCTGCGTCAGGGCGTCCGGGTCGACATAGGCTCTCTCTCTTATCCAGTGGATCGGGCCTATCGAGATGCCCGTGTTGCCCTGGTCGAAGAACGAGATCGGCTGGGGGAGAGTCGGCATCCCGACCGATGAAGAGATGGTCTGGCCATAGTCGACCTGCGCGGCGATGCTCGAAGGCGACGACGAGGGGACGACGATGGAGTAGGTGCTGTTCGTCCCGAAGGTCAGGCCGGCCACGATGGTCCCCGCGCCTCCGTCCAGGCCGTCGGAGGCGCCCGTCATGAGCCCGTAGGTACCCGTGGCCTCTCCTATGAGCGCCGAGTTGTCGAAGTAGCAGCAGCCAGCCTGCACGGACTGGGGCGTCGCCAGTCCGACCCCGCCGTAGGTGAAGTCTCCGGAGGAGGCCCCGGTCGCCGCTATCACCCCATAGAAGTCGACGACGCCCGCTCCGAAGCTGTCGACGCTCGAGATCGCGTTCGCATCGTTGTCCGTCGGGGATGGACCCACGGTGAGCCCGTCGTCGACCGTCACCGGGTTGTCGGCCGTCCCGTTCACCCACTGGCCGCTCAGCGACGTCCCCGCGAAGTCGTCGTAGAAGTTGAAGACCCGGGCACCGTTGTCGAACTCGGCGTACGTCGGCGAGAGCATGGGGGACTCCCCCCAGTCACCCGAGGGCGAGAACTCGTCGACGGAGGTGGGGGCGAAGGCGAGGAAGACTGTGCCGCTGCCCCCCGGCGCGATGGCGCCGTCGAGCTTGACCCAGACCAGGCTGACATCGGACGACGTGCCGCAGCTCGACTCGCTCCCGTCGCAGCTCTCGAGCCACGCCGGTATGGGGGCGCCTCCCGAGTCCAGGAACCGGACGTTCTGCAGGTTCGGCGCGAGCACCGAGGCGTAGGAGGCCCAGTCGACGTCGATGGCGACCTGCGACCCTGACTCTATGGTAGAGGTCCCCTGGTTCGTGAGGGTGATCGTCACGCAGGGCGACGCCGGGCAGCCCGCGGGGGCCGTGGTGGTGGTCGAGGGTCGCGTGTCGTTCACGATGACGACGGTCGCGGTCGTGGTGGAGACGGTGATCATGACGACGAGGAGGATGGTCAGCGAGATAGAAGCCGTCGGGGATGCCGGGCCGATTGGAGCTGAGGCGCGACCGCGCAACGTCAGCAGCCACTCGAAAGGGACGAAAAAGCTTTCGACGAAACCTGCCGGACGCCATGCCAAGGATCCAGGACGCCTCCAGGGAACGGCGTTCGACTTCGGGATGGATGTCCAGACCGGCAGACGCCTATTCAGGCGGAGGTGTCCCGACGCGCCGAGCGGGCGGCGTCGGTCGGAGACCGGAGGACGGGCGGCGCCTGCTTATATCCAGCCCGTGCGGCGGCCCGCTCTCACACCAATTGAGCACATCGAACAGCCGGGACTTCTCGTTCAACGAGTGGCAGGAGGCGCGCTCGATACTGGCCCGCTACGACAACAACCTTCACGACCTCAGGAAGTACGGCTTCTCCTTCATCACGGCGCTGCTCGCCGCCAACGGCCTGATCAGCGTCGGGGGAACCTCGACCGTCCCCGCCACCGTCAAGGCCGCCATCCTCATGGCCACCCTGGGCCTCATAGTGGCACTGAAGCTGCTCGAGACCCACTACCGCCTCTTCCAGAAGGCCGCCTCGATCAGGGCCAGGCTGCTGGAGAACCGGCTGAACATCGACGTGACCAACGACCTCTCGCTCTTCTACGACCTGCAGCGGTGGTGGAGGTACGTGCAGGCCCTCTACTACGGGTTCGTGGGCCTGGTCCTGCTGCTCGGGATCGCGATCCTCTGGTCCGACCCGGTCGTGCTGGGGTACACCGTCTTCGCGGTGGCGGTGGCCTGCGTCCTGCTGCTCTACATCAACGAGAACAGGCCGACGGTCGGCTACGATTGGAGCGTCGACAAGAAGATCGTCAACCAGAACGACTCGGTGAGGATAACCTTCACGAACCTCGATGCCAAGGACGCCGGGGATTCGACCTACGGCCTCACCTGGGAGGTCTCGAAGCTGACGGACCAGGGCGCGCCCCAGCCCATGAAGGGGTGCTCCGGCCAGGCGCAGGCACAGCTCAAGTACTTCGGGAGCCACGACTTCTTGTGGAGCGCCGGCGTCGACCCGGGCCTCTACCGGCTCCGCGTGAGCCACAGCAAGGGAGGCGGCGCATCGGGAGGGACGACGGCCAGCATGGTGGGAGCGTCCGGGACGAGCGGGCAGGCCCAGCAGGTCCCCGACATCACCATCCAGGTCACCGAGGTACCGAAGCAGTCGACGGGGACGCCGGCCTCGCCGGCCGGCTGAATCTCGACCTCCCTCCAGGTCGCCATGTCCCGGGACGACCCGGACGGTGCCGGGCTCAGGCCTTCCGGCGACGCTTCCCCGATGCGGCGGCGCGCTTCGTCTTCCCGGTCGGCGCCCTGGACCGCAGGGTCGCCCTCACCATGCTCGTGGGCGCCTCGAGGAGCCAGAACACGTTCCCGTCGGGGTCCGAGAACTTCGCCATCTTCCCCCACTCCTCCTCCTTGAGCGGCTCCGAGAACTGCACGCCCCTCTTTGTCATCCGCGCGACCAGCGAGTCGATCTCGTCGGTCACGAAGGCGACGCCGGAGTTCCCGGACTCGGGGGAGGAGAAGCCCTCGCACAGGTGCAGGACGAAGCGCTCGCCCGGCGGCGCGACCATTATGGCGTGGCCGGAGCCGCCGATCGTGTACGTCGAGAACCCGAGGTTCTTCACCCACCACTTCGCCGAGGCCTTGGCGTCGGACACCACCACTGCCACGTCCGCAAGCGCGATCATGTCTCCGACTCGGCGCGCCTTCGAGAGTTAAACGTTCCCGAGGCCTCGGCCGCCGATGGTCGTCACGTCCTTGGCCCTAGGGCGGCGTATCGCTCATGAAACGTCGTGGTCGATCGTGGCGAAGAGGCGCTGCGCGCGCGTCCCAGGTACGTCTCCACGGGAGCGGTTGGCTTCGAGGGTTCGTCCCGGCTCCGGGGCTCGTCCTGCTTCCGGCACGACAGTGCCTCCCGATCCGATGGGTGGAACACTTTTCAACGCCGCCATCCGATCGGAGGAAGGACGGCATGCAGAACCTCGACGCCAAGGGGACTCCCCGGCCGCTCGCGGCGCTCCTTTCGCAGGTCCTTGTGGCCTACACCATCGAGCTCGACGACGAATTCGAGCTGCGCATGGCCCGTGCGGGTTTCGCGGGGGCGCGCCTGTCACTGGTGCTCTGGACGAACGTCCTCCGGTTCCTCGCCGATCGAGCCCTTCCCGTCCGCGAACTGTCCGCCCTCTCCCTCGAGCCTCTCGATGGACTCAGGCTCGAACTGGGATGCCTCGAGAGGTGGGGTTTCGTCGTCCTGCGACCCCGGGAGGACCGGTCGGAGGGCCGTTCCCAGATGGATCCGTCGACCCCGCACGCAGCCAGACGGGACGGCTGGGGGAGCGGTCGGGGCATCGGCAAGGACTGGACGGCTCGCCTGACGCACAAGGGTAGGACGGCGGCCGAGGTCTGGCCTCCCCTCTGGAGAGAGATCGAGGAGCGATGGGAGCGGAGGTTCGGCGCGGGCGAGGTGGACGCGCTCCGTCGCTCGCTCGATGAGATCCAGACGCGCTCCGAGTTCGAGCTGCCCTGGGGCTTCCCACCCGGGCTGGAGGTCGCCGCGTCGGGATCCTATCCTCCCCGACGTCCCGAGAAGGAGGCCCCTCCTCTCCCTCTGTCGGCGCTCCTGTCCAGGGTGCTGCTGATGTTCACGATCGAGTTCGACCAGATGTCCAGGACCCCTCTCGCGCTGTGCGCCGGCATACTCCGGGCCCTGGGCGAGAGCCCGGTCCGAGTCGGCGACCTCCCCCGCTTGACCGGCGGGTCCTCGGAGGCCAGCGACATCGGCTGGAGGCTCAGGCCCTACGTCGCCCTGGATGACGACCCGAGCGGAAGGCGGGGAAGGGTCGTCCGTCTGTCCCCCCTCGGCCTGAGGGCGCGGCGCGGATACCGCCGCTTCTCCGACGAGATCGAGAGGGAGTGGGAGACGAGGTTTGGCGCCGCGGAGACGGGTGCCCTCCGTTCCGCCCTGGAGAGCACGCTCGGGAGGACCGCAGGGGGCCAATCGCTCCTCGGCCTGGGGCTCGTTCCGCCGCAGGGGGTCGCCCGGGCGGGGACGCAGGCTCCCGCGCTGGGCCGCCGCGACGTCGGGGTCGCAGCGAGGCAGCGTACGCGCGACCTGGTGGAGCAGACGAAGCTGTTCCTGAGCGACCCCAGGGAGAACCTCCCGCACTATCCGATGTGGGACATGAACCGTGGGTTTGGGCCCTAGCTTAGCCCAGCGGACCGGTACGAGCTCCAAGGACGCGGGGTGCGGCCGTGGCCATCCCCCTCGAGCAGCGCCGTCTCCGACTCCAGGGCTCCACGGGGTCGGAGGTGCAGAACGCCGAGCGATGGTTCGCCGGCGGCGCCCTGGCCCCTTCGTCCCCCTCGACCGCTACAGCGTTCCTGACGACCTAGGGGTCTTCTTCGCCTCGGCAACCGCCCATGGCGTTCGGTTTCGAAGGGCTCCCCAAGGGGCGGAACCGATTTTATATCGTGCCAGGCTCGTGCTCTCCGTGAACCGGTCCAGGATGGCGGGCGAGCACCCGGGGGCTCGAGGGCCGACCCGCCATGAGGAATGTAGCAGAGGATGCGAAGGAGGATGGCTGCGAGGATGAAGCCTGCGAAGGACGTCGATTCCTACATAGCGGCCGCGCCGAAGGAGGGGCAGCAGAAGCTGAGGGCGGTCCGGGAGGCGATCAGGGAGGTCGCCCCTGATGCCGTCGAGAGCATCAGCTACGGCATGCCCTTCTACAGCTACAAGGGGAAGAGGGGCATCGCGGGGCGAATCTGCTACTTTTGTCTCCTGACGTCGGACGTCGGATTCTACCTGCGCCCCCCGATCATCGAAGCGCACAGGGACGAGGCGGCGGAGTACGCGAGCACCAAGTCCGCGCTCCGCTTTCCATTGGCGGGGCCGATGCCGGTTCCCTTGATCAAGAAGCTCGTCAGGGCCAGGATGAGGTTGGACGAGGCCGAGGAACGAAGGTCGCGGTAGCGTCCAAGGACGGGACGGGGATCGCACACGACAGGACGGATCACGGGCCGGCCGCGATGCTCGCGTTGGGCGCTCTCAATTCAAGGAAGTCCGTGGCCAAGCTGCTCGCCTCCCTCGTTTGGGACTCGTCCATCGGACCGACGGCCTCCCGACGCCGCTCCGCGTCGGGGCCAGGTTCGAGCTGAAGGGCGGCGGCTACCCCTCCACTTCTTCGAGCAGCGCCGTCTCGAACGCCACGGCCCTGTCGGGATCGGAGGCGTAGATCACCGAGTGGTGGTTGGCCAGCAGCCCTCGGACCCACTCGTCCCTCCTCGACGGCTCCAGCTTCCTGACGTCGTAGAAGCAGAGCTGCGAGTTGTCGAACTCCTCAAAGTGGTCGTTGCCCATCTTCTCCAGTGCCATCCCCTGCCGCATCCCCCTGACCGACTCGATGTCCGCTATCGTCCTGCCGGCGAACCTGAAAGGCGACTCCATGCCCCTGGTCGACTCCCTCCTGATGGCCGCCAGCGTCTCCATCGCGTCCTCCTTGCCGCTGTCGGAGGTCGGGATGACGAAGACCCTCATGCGCCTCTCCCTCTCGTACCTCTCGACGTCGAACCCCGCGGCGGCGAGCCTCGCTCTGATCCTCCCCGGGTCCTCGTCGGTGAAGAAGACGCAAGAGCCGCCCGCCTTTATCCCGTTGAGGAAGTAGCGGGCGATGATCGAGTCTGCCCGCTTCTCGTCGTCGTAGAGCATGACCCAGTGCTCGTTCCCCTCCAGCCTGTCGAGGAACCTCACCGGGCGGTACGCGGCGGTCGCGCTCATCGCGTCCCCCCCGGTCCGGCCAGGTACTTCACGCCCATGGTGTCGAGGAACCCCTTGATCCTGTCGTAGTCCTGCAGGAACTCGCGCCCCCGACTCGTCAGCCCCAGCGGGTCCTTGGTTATCATCTGCCTGCTCTCGAGCTCCCCGAGGTACCTGGTCAGCTTGTCGTAGGCGAGGTTGCTCTTCGACTGTATCCGGGTGGGCCTGGCCTCGCCCTCGACGAGCTCGAGCTGGATGGCGCTGAGTACGTCGTTGTATATCTCCATCTTGCTCCTCTTCGTCCTCGGCAAGCGCCGAGAGTACGTGGTTTCGATATTAAATAGACTCCCCAAGGGGCGGAACCGATTATATGGCGGGGGCCCTGGTTCGTGGCATGAACCCACCAAGGATGTCGGAGGCCGACGCTAGGTGAGAAGAGTCATCGCATCGGAATTCGTCTCCGCCGACGGCTACATCGTCGGGTCGGGAGGCGACATGAGCTGGGTGATGAAGAACTTCAACGATGAGATGGGCGAGTACGCCGGGAACCTGATGCAGTCCATGGACGCGGTCCTGCTCGGCAGGGCGACCTATCAGATCATGGCCGGCGCGTGGCCGAACCTGACCGAGGAGCAGTCTCCCGGCGCTGACAAGATGAACGGCACTCCCAAGTTCGTCCTCTCGAGGACGCTGGAGAAGGCCCCCTGGGGGAGCTACGAACCGGCGACCATAATCGGCGAAGGCGTCGAGCGGAGGGTCAGGGAGCTGAAGGAGAGGCCGGGGAAGAACATGGTCATCTATGGGAGCGCGAACGCCGTTCAGAGCCTGACGGGGATGGGCCTGATAGACGAGTACCAGCTCCTCGTCCACCCGGTCTTCCTGGGCGGGGGCACGGCGCTCTTCAGGGAGATGGAAAGGCCGGTCGCCCTCAAGCTCGCGCGCACCCAGACCTACCGCAACGGCGTCAACGTGCTCTGCTACGAGCCGGTCCCCTCGGAGGCGTGAGGTAGATGACGTACAAGGCGTACCTCGACAACATCCAGGCCAAGACCGGGAAGACCCCGGAGGACTATCGGAAGATGGCCAAGGAGAAGGGCCTCACGAAGTACGGCGAGCTGCTCAAGTGGCTCAAGACGGACTGCGGGCTGGGCCACGGCCACGCCAACGCCATGATCCTGTACATCCAGGACCCGGAGCTCGCCAAGAGGAAGATCGCGGCGGAGATCAAGGAGGCGCAGAAGGCATGAGCGCCAGGGTCGCCGATGGCTCGCGGCGCCGCAAGAAGGTGGTGCGAGAATTCTTCGGCCTGGTGTCCCAGGGGAGGCAGAAGGAGAGCCTCCGCTTCTTCGCCGCCGACTGCAGGCAGCACAACCCGTACGTCAAGGGAGGGATGGAGGCGCTCTTCGACGCGATGGCCGCCGCGCAGCAGGCAGCGCCCAACTACCCGGACCCGTCCTTCGCCGTGAAGAAGGTCATCGTCGATGGGAACATGGTCGCCGCCCACACGGAGCTGCTGAGCTCGGCCTCGAAGCCGGGCGAGGGAGGCCTCAGGCAGGTCCACCTCTTCCGCTTCGGCAGGGGCGACAGGATCGTGGAGTACTGGGACATCACCCAGACGATCCAGCCGGAGATGCCCAACCCGGCCAACGCGTTCTAGGGTGAGATGGCGGGTGCCGCGCAGCGGGGCGAAACCGGGGCCCAGGGTGGTGATAGACGTCTCCATGTCTCTGGACGGCTTCATCGCCGGTCCCCACGACGGGCGCGAGCTTCCCCTGGGAGGGCGAGGAGGCGAGCACGTCTTCGACTGGTACTTCGGCGGGGAGAGGCCGTACAGGGGTACGATGTTCAAGCCGAAGGGCCCCAACCGACGGGTCGTGGCGGAGATGTTCCGGCGCTCGGGCGCCATGCTCACCGGCCGTCGCACCTACGAGATAGCCGGCGGATGGGGTGGCACCCACCCCGTCGACGGAATCCCAGTGGTGATCATGACCCACAGGCCGCCGGCCGACCCGCCCACGGGGAGGTCGCGGCTCGTCTTCGTGACCGACGGGATAGAGTCGGCGGTGGCGAGGGCGAAGGAGCTCGCCAAGGGCAAGGACGTCGGCATCGGCGGGGCCAGCGTCGCCCAGCAGGCGCTGCGGGCCGGGCTCGTGGACGAGCTGCACCTGCACGTCGCGCCGATCCTGCTCGGCGACGGCGTGCGCCTCTTCGAGCACCTAGGCACCGAGGCGGTGCGGCTGCGGTTCGTCGGCTCGGTCGAGTCCGGGGACGCGGTCCACCTCCGCTACGAAGTGGTGAGGTAGGAGCCCTGGTCACGGGGTGGAGGGAGCGGGCGGAGATTCGGCCATGCTCGAATCGCTGCCCACGCCGTCTCCTCGATGGGCCAGTTCGGCGGAGATCCGGCCGGAGGGCCGATGATCCATAATCAATCTCTATCGAATCTTGAAAAACGACTAAATCCGCCGGGGGGCGGCTCGCCCGCTCGTGAAGCATCCTTCGAGGGTCTTCGCCCTGATCCTGCTGTCCGCTCTCGTCTGCGCGGCCTTCGTTCCGCTGGCCGGAGCCCGGTCGACGTCCGGAGGCACCGATGCGCCAGGGGTCGCGGGAGGCGGCGCCCCGATGAATACGGCCCAGTCGGTCGGCCCGACGGTGACCCAGTACGCGCCGGTCATGGTGGGACCCCTGAGCCCGTACTCGGCGGCGTACGACTCCACGAACAAGCTGGTCTACGTAGCGGACGCCAACAGCCCGTACTTCAACGACCTGGAGGGCGTCACGGCGATCAATGGGACGAACTGGGCGAACACGTTCCAGGCCTGCACGGGAGCAGGGAATGGCCCCCAGTACCTCGCCCACGACCCTGCGAACAACGACCTCTACGTCTCCTGCATCTATCCTGGCAACGTGGTCGTGATCAACCCCAAGACGGATGCGGTGGTAGCCACCGTGGGCGTCGGCTCCTCTCCCGGCGTGGTCGCGTACGACCCCGCTGACCAGGACGTCTATGTCGCCAACTACGGCTCGAACACGGTCTCGGTGATAAGCAGCCTGACGAACACGGTCGTCGCGACGGTGGCCACCGGGCAGGAGCCCACGTGGATCACGTATAGCCCCACGAACAAGGACGTCTACGTCATCGACACCGCCTATCCATACGGGATAACGGTCATCGACGGCGCCACCAACGCCCTAGTCACCACAATCTCGGGCGAGGCGAGCAACGCCATCTACGACCCCACGAGCGGCGCGTGTACGTCATCGGCGCGTCCAACACTGTCGCGGCCAAGATCCTGCTCAGCGGAATTGGCTTCCCGGAGGCCGAGTTCGGAGGGTCGCTAGCCTACGACTCCGGAAACGGCAACGTCTTCGTGGGGACGGACCCGGGCACCACCGGCCCGAACGTCGTGAGCGAGGTGAGCAGCTCGACGGACACGGTGGTTGCGACCGTCAACGTACCCGCGGACTGCACATCGGGCGGCTGCTACGACATCGCCTACCTCGCATACGCCCCCGCGAACGGGGACATCTACGTGTCCGGACCCGGCCAGTACGTCTACATCGTCTCCAGCTCCGACGGCCTGGTCCAGACGGTCTCCCTCGCCGTCATCGCGTCCGGCTCCACCAGCGACTTCCCGACGACCGAGATCCTCAACCCCTCGAACAACGAGGTCTACGTGCTCTGCAGCAACTACGCGTACCTGATCATCCCTCTCTCGAGCTAGCTCCAGGGCAGGAGTCAAGGGGGTGGCGGCCCACCGAGAGCCTCGTCCCCTTCAGGCCTCGGTCGACCCCCTCCTTCCCCAGCCCCGGTCGCGCCGGACGAGGCTCAGAGCGATCGTCGGGCGCCCGTCCGGCGCCATCCTCGACCGGGTCAGGCGGTGCATCGCGATTGATCTTCCCGCTCCATCAGCCTCGAACGGTCATCGCTCTGTGTCCTCGCGGCTCCCCGTCCGAACGGTGAGGGGCTCGCCGACGAGATCGAGAGTCTCCGGCGCCCGGGACGACCCAAGAAGCCCTTCAATCCTGACCCGCCTATGGTTATAACCCGGGCCGCGGTGAACCCGCCCTGATGTCCGCGGCGCCAGCCATCGCCCATGATCATCCCATCGCCCCGGGACGGTTCAAGCCCATCGCCTCCAAGGCCACGGTGGTTTCGCTCGTCTCCGGTCCCAGAATCGACCTCGGGATCTCGGGCGAATAGGACCAGCCCAGGGCAGCGCGAGACCAGGCGGATAGACAGACCATGGCCACCAAGCCCGCCCGGGGCGCCACGTCCACCGGATCGAGAGCCGCGACCTACGTCCTTCTTGCGTCCCTGAGCGTCATATGGGGGCTCGGCTTCGTGGCGATCCGGGTGGCGGACTTCGGGCTCTCGCCCACGTCCCTCGCGCTGGTCAGGTGGCTGATCGCGAGCGTGGGGTTCCTGGCGATGCTGCCCTTCACCAAGGCCAAGACGAGGTTCGAGGGGCGGGACCTGCCCAGGCTCCTGCTGATAGCCCTCGCCAACATCGCGGGCTACAACATCTCCCTGAACTATGCCGAGAAGTCCATCTCGTCCGGGCTCGCCGGGATCCTCGTCTCCCTGGGCCCGGTCTTCATGATCGTGCTCTCTTCCCTGACCCTGAAGGAGAGGATAGGCAGGAGGCTGGTCCTCGCGCTGGTGCTCGCGCTGGCGGGCACCGTCCTGCTCTCCGTCAGCGACCTCGGCGTCAACGGCTCGCTCATCCTCGGCTCGGGCGAGGCGGTCCTCTCGGCGCTCTTCTACGCGGTCTTCACGGTGGCCTCCAAGCCCCTGGTGGAGAAGTACGGCGCGCTGCGGGTCGTCATCTGGGCCTCGGTCATCGGGACCGTGTTCCTGCTCCCGTTCGCATCGGGCGGGTTCGTCGGCCAGGTCTCGGCGCTCTCCTCCGAGGGCTGGCTCGCGCTCCTGTACCTCTCGATCCTGAGCTCCGTCGTCGGATACTCGGTCTACTACACGCTCGTCGGGAGGGGGCCGATCTCGGGCCTCTCCGTGCAGCTCTACCTCATCCCGATAGTCAGCGTGATAGGTGGCGTCCTCATCCTGCAGGAGCGGGTGACGGTCCTGATCGTGGTCGGGGCCGCGGTGACCCTCTCCGCCATCGCACTGGCCAGGACGAGCAAACCCGAGACGAGGCGGAGCTGAGGGCACAGAGCCCCACCGGCCCGGCATCGGAACGCCCTTCCTCCCCCCGCGCGGCGACCCTGCACCCGGCTTTGGCTCGCCCGCTCGACCTCCCGAACGGTCCCGGTCCCTCCTCTCTGGTGCCGGATGGGTCGGCGCCGGCTGGTCGCGAAGAGACGCCCGCCGAGGGCGGGCCGTCGGGAGCGTGGATCGTATCCGGTGTCGAGCGTGCACGCAGGTGTGCACGGCGACATCTTATTACCCGAGTCCGGTTCTGAAGGCTACGAAGGGACCGTGGGTAGGAGACCGCTCAGAGGGGTATTTCCGCTGATGCCGTTCGTCCTGAAGAGGAACCAGGAGCTCGACCTGAAGGGGCTGAGGAGCAACGTCCAGGCCTACGAGGAAGCCGGGTTCGACGGGTTCGTCGCCTTCGGCTGCATGGGAGAGTTCTACGCCTCGAACCTCGAGGAGTTCAAGAGGGTGGTCGACACGGCCGTCGACGCCTCGCGGAAGATAGCCTGCGTCTTCGGAACGACGTTCCACAACACCAGGGAGTCCGTCGAGCGGACCAGGTACGCGGAGGACGCAGGGGCGGACGGCGTGATGACCGGAGTCCCGTATCTGATCCCCTGCACCCCCGAGGCCGCCTACGAGCACTTTCGCCAGGTGAACGACGCCGCCGACGAGGTCCAGGTGATGGCCTACAACAACCCGTACTCGTTCCGCTTCAACATGACCCCGGAGTTCTGGGACCGGCTCATGACGCTGGACAGGATCACGGCCGTCAAGGAGTCGAACGGGGACGTCGTCCACAGGACGAACGTCGTCGGACACATCTCCAAGAGGATCAACGTCTTCTCGGGCGGCGAGAACTGGCTCCTCGGCGACTCCCTGGTGGGAGGGAACGGCCTCGTCTCGGTCGTCGGCTCCGGCGCCCGCAGGGCGACGCTGGAGTTCTTTCGAGCGTGCATGAAGAGGGACCTGGACGTCGCCGTCCCCTATCACCTCAAGTTCACCAGGCTGTACGACGAGCAGACCGCCGCGAACGAGGTCGCCTGGGAGAAGGCCTGCGCCGAGATCGGCGGGTTCAAGGCCGGCCCGCCGCGGGCTCCCTACGCGACGCTCGACCCCGCAATCAGGGAGAGGCTCGCCCGGGGATTGAAGGAGCTAGACGAGATGGCAGGCGCCAGACGAGCTCCGAGCCAGAAATAGGCCTCGATGCTCGGGCCTCCACCCTGGTGCCCGGTGCCCATCCCCCGTGTCGCGCTCACGACACGGCCCGGGCTGCGTTTCACGGCTCCGCGGACCGCTCCGGCGGACGGGGGCCCTTGGCCTTCAGCCTGGTGTAGGCCTGGTTGACCCGGCTGAGCGTCGCGGCGTCCGTCGTCCCGTTCGCCACCTCCACGTAGACCTTGGCGACCTTGTCCGGGTTCCGGGGGTCCCTGCGGAGGACCCGGCCCAGGCGCTGCTCCGTCCTCGTCAGGCTCCCCGTGTTCGCCATGATGATCTCCCTCGTCGCGTTGGGGACGTTGAAGCCGACCTCCAGCGTCCCGACCGAGAGGAGGACGCTGTAGTCCCTGCCGAACCCGTCCACGATCTCCTGCCTCTTCGCCCTGTCGTTCAGTTCGTGCGTGATCATCCTGGCGCGTATCCCCTTCTCCTCCAGCCTGGCCCTCAGCGTCTCGATGGACTGGATGGAGAGCGAGAAGACCAGGGTCGGGGCGGACGGGTCGCCCTCGATTATCTCCAGGGTCTTGTCCAGCTTTGGCGTCGTGTTCGAGAGCAGCTGGTTGATCTTCTGCTTCACTATGTGCGCGGCCTTCTGGCCGTAGCGGCCCCTGGCCCTGAACGCCATCCTGCGGGCGGAGTTGTAGGCGGCCATCATCCGGAGGTACTCGAGCCTCTCGTCCCGGGGCAGGTCGACGTAGACCGGGATGATCTCCGCCCGCGCCAGCATGTTCCTGTCCCTCGCCTGGGCTATGGACGACTCGAAGACGACTGGGAGGGTCCGGGTCAGCTGGGGGTTCTTCCTCGCCGCCTCCGCGAGCGTCCCGGTCATCCCGAGGACGTAGCGGGTGGCCGTCGTCCTCCCGAGGAGGTCCGCGTAGCCCTGGGTCAGGAACTGCTCCTCGTCGAAGACGACCAGGTCGAAGTCCTGGATCAGCCCCGGGTTCGCGCCGAGCGACTGGTAGAGCGTGAGGGTTATCGGCCGCCTGGGCCTCTTCACCTCCGAATAGTACTGCCCTACGGTCTCGGGGCCGATCCCGATCCCCTCCATCTCCTTGAGCCAGGGGTTCTGTATCAGGACTATTCGGGGGACCACGATGAGGGTGTTCGGTCTTCCCAGCCGGTCCCAGATGGAGAGGGCCACCAGCGTCTTGCCGATGCCGACCGGCGCCACGACGCTCGCGTGTCGGGTCGGAGAGGCGAGGAAGTTGCCGACGGCGGTGCTCTGGATCTCGTTCAACGCCGGGAAGTTCAGGACGTACTCGGAGGGAGAGGACATTTCGACCGACCCTGGCCGGCTGGGACCTCTTCCCTTTAACCCATCGACGGTCTCGTGGGTCCTCGGCGCTGACGGAAGCGTGGTCGACCGCGCCCTGAGCTGATCGCGGGCGCATCGAGCGCGGGGCAACCGCCGAACGTCGGAGCGACCGCACGGCGGGCCGCCGCGGTTATTTTTTCCCGAGACGAGGTTCTGTCGGCTCGGCGACCGAGGTGTCGACATCCCATCCCTCGTTCTCGAGCTTGATGTGCTGGATGAGGACCGCGTTGGCGTTCGCGCCCAGGTCCGGCAGCGCCTGATACTCCGAGACCCAGCAACGGTAGACCTTGTAGCCCACGACGGTCTGGGCTGCCTCGTTCAGCTGCTCCAGGTACAGGTCTTTGCGGAAGTTCGCGAGCGAGACCTCGGAGCCCAGGCCCGCGCCGTACTGCCAGACCAGGCTCGCCCAGGCACCGAACCTCGCGTCCTGGGTCACGCCCGTATCGAGCGTTATCGCCTCGTACTCCGAGCGGCCGGGCGACTTGTGGCTCGTGGACGCATCGCCCCCGGCCCTGTGATCCACCACCTCGCCGGTCCGCTTGAGGCCCGAGGCCTTGCTCATCCTGGCGACGACCTTCCCATCCCACTTGATGAGGAATCTGAAGCCGTCGTAGAGGTCCGCGCCTCTCGCCGGGCCGGTCGGTGATAGAGCCATCCCAGGAATTCGGTAGGGGACATCGAGATAACGTTTCCTAGTGGGCGGCGCGGTTCCAGGGAACGTCCGTCGGCGAGACGGATAGACGAACGAGGTCAAACGTGAGGGATCGGGGTCTGAAAATGCCGGATGCAAACGGCCGAAACTCTTGGCGGCGCTCGCGGTTGCAGCGGGATGGAGAGGGCAGGTGACCGTCCGCCGCCGATCATCCACGCCGCGAGGGCCCAGATCACGATTCCCACCCATCGTCATCTTCTCTTCACCGTGAACTCCGAGTTCGGAGGCAAGAAGATGATGCTACTGTTGGCGGCGGGGCCGCTCGGCGTGTACCGGTTCGAGGTGGAGCGTCCCGTGGGGCGCTGCTCGGGAGGGTGGGAGGGGTGACCGAGGAGGGCGTCGCGGTCCGCGAACCGTTCTGGGCCGCCCTCGCACGGCGAAAGAGATCGAGGACGGCGGGATCACACCGCCCGGGTCCTGCGATGGACACGCCTCGTCCTTCTGGACAAGAAGCCTGCAACCCTTCCTGAGAATCCCGCCCGGAATCGAATGGGGAGCGTATCAGACCCCGCGATTGGCGGCCCCGTCCGCTCCGCTTCCGTCCAGGAACCTGTTCACCTCCCCTGCCAGGAAGCTCATCAGCATCGGCTTCTTGAGGAACTTCTGGACCTTCACGTCGGGGAAGATCTTGCTGAACTCGTCCTGGTAGACCTCGAACGCCGTGAAGAACCATACTTTGACGTCCTGGTCGGTCTTCTTCAGCTCGCGGTAGACCTGAAAGCCGTTCATGCGCGGCATCTTGATGTCCAGGATGACCAGGTCGTAGGCCCCCGGCTTGAATCCGGAGACAGCCTCGACGGGGTCGTTGTAGGCGTCGACCGCGAACCCTCGCGATTCGAGCCCCATCTTCACGCCCCTGGTTATGTCCGCCTCGTCGTCGACGACCAGGATTCTGTGTGGCGTGGCACCACCGAATAAATAACCACTGTTATCTTCCTAATAAGTCTGTGTCCACGAGCGGCCAATCCGAGCGGTTTGCCTATTCTAGGGCAGTTGGATGGACGATGATGCCAGTTCCGTGCGCCCGCCGAGCAGATGCATCAGCTTGATCGGGGGCGCCCCCCGGCCCATCAGAGCTCGTCTATGATGTAGTCCGGGACGGACTTCTTCTTCCTCTCTTCTTCGACCACCTCCGTCCAGGTCACGTCTCTGACCCCGCGCATCCCCTTGACCTTCTCGCTCAGGGCGAGGATCTCGCCGTTGTCCTTGACGATGAGTTCGGCTATCAGGTCTATCGTATGCTCCCCAATCGTCTGCAAGACCGCCGTCACCTCCCGGAACTGCATCAGTCTATCGGCGATCCTCTTCGTGAACCCGCTTCCCGTCTCTATCAAAAAGTCGACGCGCCGATAGCCGAGTTTCGACACGTCCAGGTGATAATATGAAGTCAGGACGTTGGACTCTAGATACTTGCGCCTCCTCTCCACAGTGCTCCTGGGGACCCCTATCCGACCCGCCAGCGCAGTGGTGTTCAGTTTGCCGCCGCGCTCCAGCAGCGCCTTGAGGATCTCCCGGTCGGTACCGCTGATCCTCTTTCTCGGTGTCGTTCTCTGGGCCACTTGTATTCATCACCTGTCTTTTTTCGATGGTTTAGGAGCGCCGACCCAAATAAAAAGAATTCGCGACCGGGCTCCAGCGCGTCTCCGCGAGCCGACCGAGGCTGCCTGGGACGACCTCCTTGCGTCGGGATCCTCATCGTCGCGGGGTCCGCGGACGATCTATCCCAGAAAGGGCCTAGGCCGCGGGGAGCCCTGGAAGGTCATGAGGGCGTGGGAGATGCCGTCCATGTCCTTCCGGACCGGACGAGGGGCCCCCTCACCCACGGTGCGGGGCCCGTCTCCTCGCCGAGGGTCGGTCATCCCCTCAGCCGAGAGGTCTGTGGGTGGGCGGGCGTCTCCTCGTTCACATTCCCTCGATGGCGTTCGCCCGCAGGCCGGGTACAGCATCGCGTCTGTCACCGCCCGGTCGAAGAACCATCGTCGTTCAGGACGGCACGACGCCGGGGAAGAAGTAGAGCGCCAGGAACCCGAGCCAGAGCAGGCCCGACGCCGCCACCGGGGGCCAAAAGTCGGGCTTTGAGGTCTTGTGATGGGCGAAGAGGCCACCCAGGATGATGCCAGCTACCCCGCCGGCGAGGGCGACGTACTGGAGGCCGGCCTCGCTGATCCTGTCGGAGCCGATGCGGGCTGAGAGCTTGTCGGCGAACATGGCGCAGAGGCCGAGGAGCGTCCAGACCCCGAGCCATCTCCAGAGGAGGGAAGTGGGCACGATGGAGGAGAGGTCGACCGGAAACACGGGTTACATCGGCCTCTACAAAGACCGGAGGACCGGGATGCCGCCCTCGTGCATCTCCAGTCGGCACTCGGGGCAGACGAGCTTCCTGAAGAAGCGCTGACCCGCCTTCTTCTTGGGGCACCTTTCACAGTAGAGCTTGCGGCAGCTGGGGCACTGCCACCGGACCCTGCCGCGGAAGCCGCCGACATCCCTGTTGCGCTGGAAGCAGAAGCCTCGGACCAAATCGCGAGCCGACCCCGAGAGGCGATTTAACCGCCCACGAGGAGGTCACGGACCTCGATGGTCTCCCCGGGCCTCTGGAGATCCGTCGAATCAGGATTCCGGTTGCGTCGTCATCCATCCGATGCGAAGAACGACGAAGCTCCTGCGGAGCCCAGCTCCATGGCGCGCTGCTCTCGACGAGGGCACGTGGTGGCCACGTGGGAAGGCGCGTCGCCAAAGACCGAGGAGCGACGAAGGTGAAGAATCTGACGGTGGCGAGCCGAGAGACCAAATCCTCTTCAGCGAACGACCGTTCGAGAGACGTGTCGACGGGATCGAACGGGCTATCCGTCGTCAGGCTGGGGGCTCGAAGGTCAGAGCGAAGAACCTCGATGGGCGCACGGCCAACGTTCGCCACCGTGCATCGAGTCGACGGTCAAGACACTCTCTTCTCTTTCGGTAACCAAACGAGAGCGTCGCAAGCCTTAAAGCGTCAATTCGACTTTGTGGCTAGGAATTGGTCGATTCGGACCAGGGGAACCACAAGGCAGCCAGGATCGTCTCGAGCACCGGTGGCCTCGAGGTTGGTGCGGCGCTCGGCGCAGGGCTACACGCGGGGGACCGCTCATGAGCGCGTCTCCCGTGAGGGTCCACATCCGTATCGAGGACATCTCGACCCAACTGTTCTCGACGGGCACCGCCTATGCCAATCAGGCGAAGACCATCTACCTCTGGTCGGTCTTCTTCAAGGTCGACGGCACCACCGTGCAGGTGAACAGCTCCCTGAGCCTGCAGGGGACCGCCACGGTGGTAGGCACGCCGGGCAATCAGGGAGACCTTCCCGGAGGCGTCTCGGCCGTCTACAGCGCGGTGGAGAGGACGCCCATCCCGCCCGCGCTGGGCGACTACGTGACCACCCTCGCCCCCATCCCCGTCGCAGGGACGAGCTTCACCGGGGGCGGGGTCATGGGCTACGCGCTCATCCTGATCTTCCAGAACGGCACCCCGGCCAGCGCCGTGGCGGACGGCCACCAGGCGCTGAACGGAGCGATCCAGCAAGGGCTCGACGGCGTCATCCCGACCCTCGGCATCCAGAACGAATCAATCACCCAGGCGGACGTCTCGAACATCACGAACCAGGTCGCAGGGGCCGTGACGAACGCGATAAAGAACGGTCTTAGCGTCTGGGACAAGCTCGGCACGGTCCTGGACGACGAGTTCCAGGATTCGCTCATCGGGAACGCGTTCCAATACTTCACCTACGGCCAGCTGACCGCGTCGCCTCCTCAGCTCGTCAAGATACCGCTGAACGCCTCGATCACGGTCAGCCCTCCGGGCTACAACGGCTCCCCGCTCTACGTCTTCACCTTCGAGGGGACGGTGGTCGCCGACCAGTCCCCCTACAGCCTGAGGCAGGTCATGGCCTTCCTCGGAGACGCGCCGACGGCGGGGGTGCGCGCGGCGATGGGCTCGTCGTTCAACTCGTCCGTGGTGGCCTGGATCAACAAGGCCCTGTGAGAAGAGGAGGGCCTGCGCCGGGCAGCCCCGCTACTGCAGCGCCACGAGGATGGGGACGAGGCCCTGCCCTGACTCGAGGGTGCCCAGCGCTTTCCCTATCACGCAGCCAAAGGCGCGGCTCGGGTCGGTCGCCTTCATGGCGTGCCCCGGGGTGGCCGAGGTGGTCAGCATGTCTCCGACCTCGATGGCCCCAAAATCCGCGTCCGCCTTGCAGTAGACCCTGCCAACAAGTGCGATGGGGGCGGCCCCGCTCTCCTGGCCGGAGTTGCGGCCCATCACGATCGCGGGCGAGAAGCGGTAGGCACCCGAGACGACGCCCGCCACCCTCCTGTCGTAGGGGCGCCGGCTGATGTCGAGGGACCCGTCGTCCCCGATCACCAGCACGCTCCCGGGTTCCATGGGCGCGCCGTTCGTGAGGTCGAAGTTCTCGGCCAGGTCGCTGCCCGTAAGGATCACGTCGTGGGCCGTCACGGTTCCGTTGGAACCCAGCTGCAGGTTCCCCCCTGCGGTGATGTTTCCGCTCGACTTGACGTCGCCGTCGAACTCCGCCGCGAGGGACCCGCCCTTGGCGTATACCCCGGTGCCTGAGGAGCTGGTCGCGTACACCCCGTATCCCGAGCTCGTGTTGTTCCCGGATACCCCCGCGTGCTGGGCGGAGGCCGTGTCGCCATGGATTGCGTCCGCCGTCTTGCTCGTCCCCGCGACGCCGACACCGGAGTCCGAATCGCCCTCGACTCCGGTCCCGGAGCTGCTCGATCCCAGCATCCCCGCGCCGAGGTCGCTCGTGCCTTTTACCCCCGCGCCGAGGGTGCTCGTGCCCTGCACCCCGGTGCCAGCCCCGCCCCTCGTCGTCCCGGACACGCCCACGAGGTTCGGATTCGCGGTCGGCAGCGCGATCGCGCCTCCGAGGACGGGACCCACCGCGCCGTAGCCCGCGACCCCCGTCTGCCCGACGCCGACGACCCCGACCGTCTGGTCCGAGGCCGAGACCGTGAAGGCCTGACTGGCCGATGCGACGAGTTCGTTCTCGGTCGCGTCCTGGTTTACGGCGGTGACGCCTGATTTGGTGGGATCAACCATGAGGTTCGTTCTCGAACTCTGCGATTTATACGCTTTGGGCGAGACCGGGAGGCGAAGAGCGTCGTCCCAGACGCCTTACGACGCGACGCAGGAGTAGTACGACCCTGAGACCGGGAGAATCGGGGATACGGGCTCCGGACTGCGTCGCAGGCGAACTCGAAGGTCCGGCCCGTCGAGCCAGGCGTGAAGCAGTGGGACTCGGCCTGCTCGAGCCCCGAGGCCGCGCCGTTCTCCCGTTCCGCTTCTCCTCCATTCCCTCCCTCCATCTCGAGCCCCCCGTTCGCGCGACGGACCGCGCCTCAGCGGCCGAAGCGGTCCGCCCTCGTGTGGCGGACGTTGCGTAGTTGCTTCATGGCCAGGATCGCGAGGACGAGCACGAGCGCCTCCGGCGCCAGGAGTATGGCACCGGCGGCCGTGAACCCTCCCGAGGCCACGACGTCGATCACGACCGTCACCGCCGCGACGGCCGCGGCGGCCCTGAAGGCTCTTGCAGCCCCCCGCCAGCAGAGAACTGCCACGCCCACGCTCGCGATCCCGCCCACCAGGGCAGGGACGAAGTACGGCGAGGACGTGCCGGCCACGAAAAGCGCGGTGTACAGCTTGGCCACGCACGTGACGAGCAGGGACCCTATCGTCCCCATCTGGTAGTACGTGTAGTGGCCGCCGGGCGACACCCCGCGCGGTCCTCCTTCCGCCTTTGACACTCCGTCGATTTTGGATTTCATGGGAGTTGCGATAGCCGGGACCGTGATAAACCGGGACGCTAGTTCACTTTACGAACCGGGGTCGCTATTAAGGAGGTGACCCAGTTCATCGGACGAACTTGCGCCGGTGTTTACAAGCCAGCCGGACCCCACCGCACCAGATGCCGCTTTGGAAGGGGATTCCCGCGCCGGTCGGCCAGCCGCCCGGGAGGTCGCCCTCTCGTTGAGCCCGCTCGAGGCGCAGAGGAGGGAGGCCGAGGGGATCGTCTACCGCTGGTTCAGGTTCAGGGTCAGGAGGGGGCTCGGGGTGCTGTACTGCTTCTTCTCCTTCCTCCCCGTCCTCGGGACGATACTCTACGCCCTCTCCGGTAGCTTGGACGTCTCGCTGGTCGGCGGCACGGTCGCCGGCGTCTGTGCCTCCCTGGTCTTCAGGGCGGCGGGGTTCCGGGGCTTCTCCAGGATGACCAGCACGATGGAGCTTCTGAAGGGGGTCGATGGGCGCAGGGGCCGGTTGCGGAGCGCCGTCGGGTTCATGGTCCTGGTAATCTGGCCCTGGATAGCCTGCGGCATCTCGTTCGTCATCGGTCGGACGACGCTGGCGGAGGCTTTCGCCGTCGTGTGGCTCGTCGAGCTCGTGGTCTACCGCCTCGTGGTGGCGAGGCGGGCCGGGGACCCGATTGCCGAGCCGAGGGTCGAGGACTGGCTGGCGCTCTTCAGCTTTCCCCTCGGCGCCCTACTCTCCACCATCCAGTCGCTCCCACCGGTCATCCACGGCTACGGGTTCCTGCTGGTCTCTCCCCTCCTGCTCATCTCCGGCATCAAGTCCCTGTACGACGCCCCGAAGGAACTCGTCGTGGACCATGACACCCGGTGAGGAGGATGGCGGCCGCGGTGGTGAAGCGGGAGGCACAGGGGGAGGAACGGTGCCGGGGACCGGGTCGCCATCTCCACCGCTGGAGGTGGCGGGGGATCAAGGGCGCCTCGGGGTCCTCCCTTCGCTCTCGGCCTCCGGTCCCCTCTCGAGCTCGGCGCGCGTTGCCATCCTGGCCGCCCTGCTCGCGTTCAGGCGCACGACCTTCACTGAGCTGATGCTGGCCGTGAACTCGCCCAAGAGCTCGCTCAACGTGAGCCTCTCGATCCTGAAGGAGAGCGGGTTCGTCACCGTGAGGAGGGGGTTCTTCGGCATGGGGGCTCCCAGGACCATGGTGGAAATCACCCCCGCCGGCGAGAAGGCGATCAGAGACTACCTTGCGATGATGCGGAACCTCGCTGGGAGATTGCTGCCCGACTAGGCGGAGCAGGGCACCGGCGAGGACCGGAAGGGGAGATCGAGCCAGCCTCAGCGACGATTACGTCGCGCGGGCTCCGGCCGATGCGCTCCCGGGCATCGGGCCCGGAACGCCCTCGCGTCGAGTTCGCCTATCCGATCCCTTTGAAGATCGGCCTCGCGAGTTCCCATTCACCATCGCTTCACTTTGCCTGGATCGTTTAGGCAAGGGTTCAAGTGCCGAGGCGCCCGCTCGCAGGCATGGACTCAAAGATGTCCGCGGCGCATGCCGCAGACGTGACAGGACGGAGGGGTTGGCAATGAGAATCAAGGTGACCACAGTCTACGTGGACGACCAGGAAAGGGCGCTGGGCTTCTACACCAAGGTGCTGGGATTCGCAAAGAAGACCGACGTCAGCAACGGGCCGTACCGCTGGCTGACGGTGACCTCACCCGAAGACCCGGACGGTATCGAGCTGCAGCTCGCGCTCGACGACAACCCGGCCGCCAAGGCCTATCAGCGGGCCATGTTTCAGCAGGGCCAGCCCGCGGTCATGCTCTTCACCGACGACGTCAAGGGCGACTACGAGCGGATCAAAGCCCGCGGCGCCGAGTTCACCATGCCGCCTACCGCGGTGACCGGCTCGACCATAGCCAAGCTGAAGGACACCTGCGGCAACCTGCTCCAGATCTCGCAATTGGCGCGCTATTGAGGGGCCCGTTCGGCGAGAAGGAGCTCAGGGATGAAGACGGAGAGGAGCGGCTCGCAGGGAGCCGAGCATCCCTCCCGACCAGCGCGTCCGTACCCCCGTTCGACCTCTTCTGAGAATCGCGCAGATGGGTGCGTCACCGCAGCCGCGGGTCTTTGTTGCTAGATTATAAGGCGGCCGAGGGGTCAGGTCGTGCCATGGTCGACACTACGAAGTTTTCCAGAGTAATCAACGCGCCTCTGCGTTACACGTACGAATGGTGCACCGACTTCCGCGAGGACGATTCGAAACTCACGGGCTCCACCAGCAAGAAGAAGATAGTCGAGAAGACGAAGAAGCGGGCGGTCTACGTCACGGTCTACCAGGGGGCGGACGGCAAGGAGAAGGTGGCCGTCAGCTACGTCACGCTGAAGCCGCCGAACGCATGGTACCTCGAGCAGTTCGGCGAGGAGGACTACGAGACGGGGGTGTACAGGCTCAAGAGCCTCGGCAAGAAGAGGACGAGGCTCGACATGGTCTTCAAGGAGACTTGGAAGGAGATCGCAAAGATACCGACGATGGAGGAGCAGATCGAAGGCACCAACAAGGCGTGGGACCAGTTCATAGCCGCGCTCGAGAGAGACTACGAGGCGGAATCCAAGTAGAATTCCGGGACTCTCTTCCGAGAGAGCGGTGCTGCCTCTCCTCACGGCTATCGCGCCCGAAAAAGGAGCCTCCCGCTCGCTTCGTCCTCGGGATCGGCGATCAGATTGGTTATCGCCGACCTCGGTCGGATTCCATTCACGCCAGCCACCCCATGGAGGCGTAGGTTCGTTGGTCAACAACGGACCCTCGCAACGGCATCTGCGTAGCGACCGGCGCCATCGGAGACGAGAAGGGTCAATACCCCTTTTATCCCGCCGCGATATCCGCTCTGGACAGCATTGGTGGACCCTCGAACGGTCGAACACGCCAAGATCCTCGTCGAATACTCTTGTAAGGTCGGGAGGGGTGAGGCCGTCCTAGTGATGGCCAATGCGGAGGCCATCCCACTTGCGAGGGAGATAGCGAGAGAGGTGGGGAGGGTCGGGGGGGACTTCTACTGCATGCTCCAGGACGACTCCATCGAGCGTGCCTACCTGCTGGCGGCCGACGACGAGACCATCCAGAGGGAGCCGGAGCCGATGCGGCGGCTCATCGAGGCGTGCGATGCCTTCATCCAGATCAGGTCCGACTCGAACACGAAGGAGATGGGCGACGTCCCGCCCAAGAAGATGAAGCTCTTCTCGAGAGCCGTCGGAACTCTCACCCCTCTGGTCGGGAAGAAGAGGTGGAACGTCACCCTGCACCCGACGGCCTCGCTGGCGCAGGAGGCCGGAAGGTCTCTGGAGGCCTACACCGATTTCGTCTACGGCGCGACCCTCGTGGACTGGCCGGAGATGGCGCGGAGGATGCAGACGCTGGCGGACAGGATGGGGGCGACCAGGAGCGTCAGGATCACCGGCAAGGAGACTGACATCGTCCTCTCGATAGAGGGGCGCAGGCCGATCGTCGACTCCGGCGAGCACAATCTCCCCGGAGGGGAGGTCTTCACCTCTCCGCTGGAAGACTCGGCGAACGGCACGGTCTACTTCGACAAGCCGATCATCCACCTGGGGAACGTCGTCAGCGGCGTGCGGCTCACCTACGAGAACGGGCTCATCGTCGACCACAGGGCCGAGGAGGGCGGCGACTATCTGGACAGCCTTCTCGAGACGGATGCGGGCTCGAAGCGGATGGGCGAGCTCGGCATAGGGATGAATCGGGGCATCAGGGACTTCTCCAGGAACATCCTCTTCGACGAGAAGATGGGCGACACCATCCATATGGCCGTCGGCCTGGGGTTTCCCGAAGCTGGCGGCACGAACGTGAGCGGCATACACATCGACATGATCAAGGGGATGAAGGCTGAGGGAGCGATCCTCTTCGACGACGAGCCGGTCTACTCCAACGGAAGGTTCGTCTGGGAGTAGGTAGCTAGCCGCTGGGGCATGCGGCTGCGAACCATCTCTTCCCCTCGATATCACGACCGGGAGTGCAAGCTGCAACGTCATGCCATGAGACCCCGATTCCGGACTCGAGCGTACCCTCCTCTGACTCTCAGAAGGCCAGGATCGACTGGAAGTGGTAGACGAGGATCACCGTCGCCCGGCCGCCCCCGTCCTCCTGTCGGGCGCGCCTTCCAGGTCGAGCCACCGGCCTTCTCGCGCCGACCTGTAGGCTGCTTCCATGATCGCGTTCACCAGTCGCCCGTCTTCGAAGGTCTCGGAGGGTTGCCTCCCCCGGGCGATCGAGTCGACGAAGTGCTTGAGCTCGGAGAGGTACCCGTTGTTGATGTGCTCGCTCCAGGCGGGATAGACCCAGCCGGACTGGGCGTCGGCCTTCTCGACGATATAGCCCGCCTTTCCTCCGGACCCCGTGGTGAAGACGCGGATACCCGTCTCCCTGGTCGTGTCGACGAAGACCGACCCCTCGCTCCCGAAGACCTCGAGGCGCACGTCCAGTCCTCCCTTCGCCGTCCAGCTGTTCTCGCACTGGCCGAGCCCCCCTCCTTCGTACCTGAGGAGGACGACGCTGTTGTCCTCGAGGGTCGTCTTGTGGCCCAGGGTGGCCACCCATGCGCTGGTCGCCTCGGGCCTCCGGCCGAAGAGGTACCGCGTGACCTCGATCGAGTGGCACCCCATGTCGAGCAGCACCCCGCCCCCCGCCCGCTCCGGGTCCCAGAACCACTTGCTGTGAGGGCCGGAGTGGGCCTCCCTCGACCTGACCCAGGTCACGTCCCCTATCGCCCCGTCCTCGATGAACCTCCTAGCCCTGACGACCTGGGGGATGAAGATCTGGTTCTCGGCGTAGCAGTGGACCACCCTCTGCTTCCTCACGACCCTAAGCGCCTCATCCGCCTCGGCGAGGTTCCGACAGAGCGGCTTCTCGCAGACGACGGCCTTCCCTCGCTCGGCCGCGGCGACGATGACGGGGAGGTGGAGGTCGTTCGGGAGCGCGACGACCACGGCGTCGACATCGGGGTCTCCGCAGAGGCGCTCGTACGACGCCTCGCCGTGGTAGGCCTTGGCGATCCCCCACCTGCGGGCGAACGCATCGGTCTTCCCCTGTGTCCTCCCGGCCACCGCGACGACCCTCGCCTCGGGGATTTCGCGGAGCGCCGGCATGTAAAAGTCGTTCAGGATGAATCCGGTGCCGACCAGCCCGAGCTTCACGGGTCCAGAGTCGGTCTTCAACGTCTCTCCCTCTCGACGGCCTCCCGAGTTTTATAACGTTTGGGACGGTGCGGGGGACGCCATAGGGATTACGGGGCGGCGGCTGGCCGTCAACCTGGACGAAGGGTCACGGCACCGCGCCTGGTTCCGGCTAACCGGTCGTGACGATGGGAGATGAACGTCGTCAAGAGACGATTTGAGGCGGCGCGGATGCCCCCGGAGCGCCTTCGAAAGGGGTGGGCACCTACAAGACCCGGTCGACATAGGGTATCTTCCGGATCGCATACGCCAGAGCCCACGTCAAGGTCAATATTATGGACGCCGCCAACGCGAACTTGAGCAACGACTCTAGCTGGACCTGATAGAGCACGAGAGCCGAGACCGTGACTATGACGGTGGCCTGCAGGAAGTAGGCGGCGTAGAAGTTCTTCGCGGCGAGGCTCCAGAGCCTCCCCCGGGCGTTGAAGCGCTTGCGGAAGAACGAGATGGCGAACATGGTCATCCCCACGGCGAAGGTGGAGTCCCACGAGGCGAAGATTGCCGAGGAGACCGAACCGTACCCGTAGACGCTGCCCCATCCGAGCGAGCTCACCCCGGTCCCTATGATCGAGAGTGGAAGGAGCGTCGCGCTGGCGATCAGGGCGATCCTGAAGAAGCGCTTGGCCATGGCGTCGGGCATCTTCACCAGCCAATCGCCGCGGGCCGCCACCGTGCCCACGATGAAGAAGCTCAGATACTGAGGCAGGTCGAAGAGCGAGGGGAAACCCAGCACCTGGGCGTTGATGGGTACCACGATCCTGAAGAGATAGGCCGAGAGCGCCAGGACCACGATGAAGGCGCCCACCTTGCGGTACGACGGGAGGGGACGACGGATGCCCGCCTCGTCCGCCTTGCGGATGCGACCTGCGGCCACGCGCCAGAGAACGTATCCGAATTCGAACATGAGCAGCATCTCGACGAACCAGAGCGGCCCGATCCCCACGGACTGGGAGATGAACGTCAGGTCCAGCCCCATGGGCGGGGTGATCCCCTGCTGGACCAGCTGCGTTGCCGTCATATGGTAGAACGCTATGTAGACGGTCAACGGGTTCATGACGAAGAAGAAGACGGCGAGCGGTATCCCCAGGCGGACCAGCCGGTCCTTGACGAACCGCCTAGCACCCTTGCGGTCGAAAGAGCCGGGGCTGAAGTAACCCGAGACGAGGAAGAACGCGCCGAGAAACCAAGCCTGGTTGAAGTTCGTGAACAGGGTGAGGAGCAACGCAGCCACCGGGTCGGTCGCGGGCTCCGTGTAGTAGAAGGAGCCGGCTCCGCCGTAGGTGATCGCCGTGTGGTGCAGGATGACGAGGCTAACGAGGCCCGCCCTCAGGTAGTCGACGAAGTAGAGGCGGGGTCCGGTCGGAGGAGGAGTCGCCGCGGCAGCCACGGCGGGTCCTTGCGCGCTCATCTCCGGTTCTCAGCCTGTCCCCTCGGTCATCGGTCGGGGAGGAGAAAGGACTTCCGGTCCCCTTTTCCTGACAGGCAGGACGCTGCCGGCGATGCCCGGGCTATCGGAAGTCATCGAGGGAGGCGAAGCCGGCCCCCGGACCGACCACCTCCTCCTCGTCGTCGTCCTTCTTCTTCCGGCGGACCTCGTCGCGGGGCTCCATCCCGTACCTTCGGATGAGGCTCGTGAGCCTCTCCTGGAGCTCTTCCCAGCCGGCGAGGGCCGCCGCGAGTTCGATCCCCGCCGAGGCTTCGAACATCCTCTTCGACTCCTCGTAGCCGGCGAACCTCAGGAGACCGAACCTGACCGCGGAGACTCCTGCGCCCTTGAGGTCCTCGAAGAGCCTCTCGAGGTCGACCATCACGATCCCAGGGATGACCGGCGCCAGGGAGACCCAGGTCGGTATGCCCGCTCCGGCTAGCGTCCTCAGGGTCTCCATCCTCCTCTGGAGAGGGGGGACGCCCGGCTCGAACTGCCTGACCGGGACGGTGGTTATGGACATCCCCACCTCGACGCTCTCGAACCTCTTGAGGAGGTCGAGGTCCCTGAGGACGAGCGGCGACCGGGTCAGAACGGAGACGGGGAAGCGGTGCCTGAGGAGCGACCGGAGGCACCGCCTGGTCAGGCCGTACTTCGCCTCGACCGGCTGGTAGGGGTCGGACGCGCTCGAGAGGAAGACGGTATCCCGCCTCAGCCCCCTGAGCTCCCTCTCGAGGACCTGCGGCGCGTTCGCCTTCACGTCGACGTAGCTCCCCCAGCCCCTCTCGTCGTGGATGAGCGACGGGGCGTAGCAGTAGGTGCATCCGTGGGTGCACCCCCTGTAGAGGTTGGCGGTGTATTCCGTCACCGACCCGTAGTTCATCCTGTGAAGGAGCGTGCTGCACTTGACCTCCCTGACAGTGATCATCGCCCTCGACGGGCTTGGATGTGGGGGCGTCTGCAGCGGCGTCTCGAGCAAGGGGAGAGTGACTGGGGCGTTCGGAGAATAAAAGGGGCGGCACGCCGAGGCCTCGATGGATGGCAGGGGAGAGTGAAAGTAATCTCCGAGGAGCGCGTCCCTGAGGTATTGGCGGTCTACGAGCAGCCGGCGAGCCGCTGCCATCTAGACCTTGATGCGCGGGTCCATCACAGCGTAGAGCACGTCCGCAATGAGGTTCCCCGCCACCACGGCGAGCGCGAACAACAGGGTCGTGTCGATCACCGCAGGGAAGTCGTAGTTCTCGACCGCCTGGGTGGCGAAGAGGCCTATCCCCGGCCACTGGAATATGCTCTCGATGACCACTGTGCCGCCCAGCAGCGAGCCGAGCAACAGCCCGAGGATCGTTATGGTGGGTATCAGCGCGTTCCTGAGGGCGTGCCTGAAGATGACGTTGCTTCCGCTCAGGCCCTTGGCGTAAGCGGCCCGGATGAAGTCCTTCTGAAGGACCTCGAGCATGGAGGCTCTGGTTATCTTGGCGACGACGCCGAAGTACGTCAGCGACAGGACCGTCGCTGGAAGGACAAGATGCCAGACCGAGTCCCTGAGGTCGGTCCAGTTCCCGGTCAGGAGGCTGTCGACCACGTACATGCCGGTGATGTGCTTGGGCGCGACCAGCCCCACGGTGAGCTCTCCCTGGGTCGGGAAGACCTTGAAGACGTACCCGAAGACCAGGAGCCCGAGGAGCGCGAGGAGGAACGGGGGCGACGAGTAGCCCGCCAGATAGAACAGCCGTATCGAATGGTCCGCCTTGCGGTTGTGGTACCTCGCCGCGATGACGCCCAGAGGTATGCCCAGGACGATCGTGATGATTATGGACGCGAGCGCGAGCTCGACCGTCGCCGGGAAGAAGATCTCGATGTTGTAGAGTATGGGCTGTCCCGAGCCCGGGATCGTCCCCCAGTTGCCGTGTATCAGGTTCGACATGTAGTAGTAGTACTGGACCCAGATGGGGTCGCTGAGGTGGAACTCCGCCGCCAGCGCGGCCCTCGCCGCCGGCGTGGATCTCAGGCCGAGCCACGCTGCGGCCACGTTGGGGACGAAGAGGAAGGCGATCGCGAAGGTGAGGAAGGTCACCCCGATCAGCACCGGTATCGTCAGGACCAGGCGCTTCCCGATGAAGGTGAGGATGCCCGTCTACCCGTCACCCTCCCGGGAGGCCCTGGACCCTGCATCCGTGGACGAGATGGATCGCGTCGCCGGCACTCTCCTAGTTCTCCACGTTCCCAGGCGAGCCGCCGAAGCTCTCGGCAAAGTGGCACGCGGACCAGTGGCCCTGCCTGACCTCCCTCAGCGGCGGCTCGGTCTTCCTGCAGACGTCCTGGGAATAGGGGCACCGCGGGTGGAAACGGCACCCGGGGGGCGGGTTCACCGAGCTCGGTATCTCACCCGTGAGGTCCTTCGTCTCGAGCTTCTCCTCCGGGTCCGGGAGCGGGATCGACGAGATGAGGGTGCTCGTATAGGGGTGCATCGGGTGTTCCAGCGCCTCCCTCGTCTCGGCCGTCTCGACCAGCTTCCCGCAGTACATGACCGCGACCCTGTCTGCCATGTACTTGACGACGTTGACGTTGTGGGTGATGAAGAGGTAGCTCAGCGAGAACTCGTCCTGCAGCCCCCTCAACAGGTTCAGTATCTGCGCCTGGATCGAGGAGTCGAGCGCGCTGGTCGGCTCGTCGAGGACGAGGAACTCCGGGTTCATCACCAGGGCCCTCGCGATCGCGACCCT
>JBEKTS010000036.1:0-19882 GCA_049515775.1 Nitrososphaerales archaeon
GCGAACCTCCTCAAACCGAAGCGGGCGACGACGTTCAGGGACAGCACTATGAGGATGAGGAGGAAGGTCGCGACGTAGGCGAGCTGGACCTGGGCCTCGACGGGAGACTGGTAGAAGGTCCAGATGACCCCCGTGAGGTAGGCGAGGGGCGAGTGGACCAGCCCCGTCGGGTTGTAGTTGGCGAAGCTCGCCGTGTAGAGGAGCGGTGCGGTCTCGCTGAGGGAGATTCCCAGGGAGAGGAGGACCCCCGTGAGGATGCCGGGCATCGCGAACCTCAGCACGAGGCGGTTGATCATCGTCGTCTTGGTGGAGCCGAGGGCGACGGCCCCCTCCTTGATGCCCTGCGGGACCTTGTTGATCGCTATCTCGGTCGTCCTGAAGATGTACGGGAACATGATGATGGAGAGGATCAGGGCGGCCGCCAGGGCGGAGTAGCCGAGGCCCAGGTAGACGACCAGGGCGAGGAAGCCGACGTAGCCCAGGACGATCGAGGGGACCCCCGCCAGGACGTCGGCGGCGAAGCGGACCCCCTCGGAGAACCTGGAGCCCTTGGCGAACTCCGCCATGTAGACCCCGCTCAGGATTCCCAGCGGGATGGCGATGA
The DNA here is from genome assembly GCA_049515775.1 of Nitrososphaerales archaeon. Taxonomy (GTDB): domain Archaea; phylum Thermoproteota; class Nitrososphaeria; order Nitrososphaerales; family Gagatemarchaeaceae; genus Gagatemarchaeum. Next base: position 605 of record JBEKTS010000036.1, read on the forward strand.
GGGAGGAGAGTCCGACCAGGAGGAGGGTCCCCAGTATGGCGTTGGAGATGCCGGGCGTGGTGCTGTTCAGGCCGTGGAAGACGCGGACGAACGAGATGGCCTCTATCCCCCTGTAGACGAACATGTAGAGCAGGTCGCCGAGGGGGAGGATGACCGCCAGGACGCAGGCGACCGCCAGCCCCTTGTACACCTTCTGCACCGCCTGCCGGCGCCTGTGGTTGGAGATGACGCCCGGGTCGTTCCAGGGCGAGGCCTGCTGGACTCTCAAGCGGCGACGCTCGCGGTCCGAGGCGCGGCTGCCGGCGGCGGCAGGGTCGGCGGGCGCGCTCATACCTGGATCACGTGCTCCGTGCTAGAGAAGAAGCCCTTGCTCACGAGGAGCCTGGCCCCGATGTTCACCAGCATGGTGATGGCCAGGAGGACGAGGGCCAGCTCGCCGAGCGAGTAGACGAACATGTTGGTCGAGTCGGTGAACGCCCCGTCGAAGTTCAGCGCGAGGAAGGCCGCTATCGAGTTGGTCGGGTAGTAGAGGGAGTGGGGCAGGAGGTTCGCCCCCTGGGCTACCATCGCCACGGCCATCGTCTCGCCCAGGGCGCGGCCCAGGCCGAGGATGACGGCCCCGATGATGCCCGTCTTGGCGAAGGGGAGGACTATCTTGCGGGTGATCTCCCAGTCGGTCATGCCCAGGGCCTTGCCGCCCTCCTTCAGCTCCCTGGGCGTCTGCGCCATGGCGTCGCGGCTGATGGAGGCGACTATGGGGACGATCATTATGGAGAGGATGAGCCCCGCGGCGAGCAGCCCGTAGCTGTAGGTCGGCCCCTGGAAGCCGGGGATGAACCCGAGGTACTTGGCCATCTGCGGCTCGACGTCGTGGAGCAGGATGGGCCCCAGGACGATGAAGCCCCAGAGCCCGTAGATGACCGAGGGGATGCCGGCCAGCAGCTCGACGACGAACGAGACGGGGGACGCGACCCTGCGGGGAGCGAACTGCGAGAGGAAGATGGCGATGCCAAGGGAGAGCGGGACGCCGATGAGCAGGGCCAGGGAGGAGGTGAGGAGGGTCCCGACGAAGTAGACGAGCATGCCGTAGGAGGCGCCCTGGAAGACCTTGATGCCGTTGACCGTGATGATCTGGCTGTCGAGGGCCGGGTTCCAGGCCGTCGAGACGAAGAAGTGGAAGCCGTTGTAGACGAAGGAGGGGTAGCTGTAGACGAGCAGGACGACGACTATGAGGGCGAGGAAGAGGAAGGCGCTTCCCGAGAGCACCTGAGTGAGGGCGCCGTAGATGCGGTCGGTGGCGTTCTTCTTGCCGCCCGGAGTCTTGACAGCCGTATCCTGTGCGGTCATCCGCTTCGGCCCAGTCCTCGGAGGTCCGCGCCGGGGACGGCGGCCTCCCGCCGGGGCTCCACGGTCAGAAGGGCGGCGACGCTGCGGGTCGACCTCGCTTCGCCTTGCCTTTCTGAAGAAGTAAGCATAATTCCGGGACTTTGCGACTCGTTTTCACCGCATAAGTGAGAATCGCAAGGGAACAATGTGGCGCACCGCAAGCATATGGGCGCCCTTGTCCCGTGACCCCAGAGGGTAACCTTGCCCACGATGACACGAACTCCCCCGGCTATTCATCGGTCTGATTCGCAGGTCCTCTCTCTGAGCGAACGAAGGCCCGACGAGGGTGCGGAGGCGCCCCTCTTGCGTGGAGAAAATAGGAGGAGGAGGGCACCGCTGCCGTTCAGCAGGGGTGCCGATGCCGTTTGCCGCCGCTGTCCTGTCCGGTGCTGTGCTGTGACTGCCGCGCCGACCTTACTGGGGGGAGGCTACGCCGCTCAGCCCGTTATCGAGTCGACCTGTGCGCACGTGAGCGACAGGACCGTCGACGGGAGAGGCACGAAGCCAACCTGGTTCAGGAAGTACGCAGAGTTTCCGTAGGTCGGGGATGTGGCCCACGTCAGTAGGGCCTGGATGTCTGTGGCCAGGGTCGCGCTGGACTGGGTCTGCTGCACCCAGACGTACTCGTAGTTGACGATGGGGTATGCCGTGGCGCCGGGGCCGTAGATGAGGGAGACCCTCTCGTTGGCAGGGGTGCTGGTGTACTGGTTGTTGACCGCGGTCCCGACGTTCGCCGGGGTGAGGGCCACGAAGTTGCCGGCCAGGTTCAGGAGCTTGGCGTTGCCGAGCCCTGCGGTGTTGGCCTGCGCCAGGTAGCTGACGCCGATGTAGGCGATGGAGTACTGGGTCTGCGAGGCTGCGGTGAGCATGCCCGAGTTCCCGCTGGCCGACTGGGCCGCAGGGTCGGAGGGCCACTGGACCGTGGTGCCGGAGCCTACGTTCTTCTGCCAGCTCGGGCTGGTGTCGGAGAGGTAGGTCGTGAAGAGGCCCGTGTCGCCGGAGCTGTCAGAGCGGTGGATGGGGACGATGGCCTGGTGCGGGAGCTGGCTGGCCGCGAGGGGGTTGGCCTTCACGATCGCAGCGTTGTCCCAGTAGGTGATGGTGCCGTTGTAGATGCCCGCCAGGATGTTGCCGGTCAGGTTGAGCTGGTGGGTGAGTCCGGGGATGTTGTAGTTGACCTGCTGCGCCGAGATGGCGACGGGGATGTTCAGGATGCCCGGGTAGGTCGCCGCCTGGGCCGAGGTCGCGAAGACGTCCGAGCCGCCGAGGTTGAGCGTGTTCTGCTCGACGCCGGTCTGGCCCGCGCCCGAGCCGCCCGCCGCGGTGTTCACGTGGACGTTCGGGTAGGATGCGGTGAAGTTGGCCTGCCACAGGGCGAAGAGCGGTGCGAGGAGCGACGAGCCCGCCTCAGCGATGGGGCTCGAGGGCGTGGGGAGAGAGGAGGAGCCTGGGGCCGGGAGGGTCGGGCAGGAGGCGGTCGCGGTGGTGGTCGTGGTGACGACGTTCGTCGTGGTCAGCGTGTTGGTGCTCGTGATGGTGTTGGTCAGCGTGTTGGTGACGGTGCCGGTGACCTCGAGGGTTTCAGTGGAGGTCGCGGTGCTGGTCACGGTGTTGGTCGTGCCGGGGAGAGTAGTGGTAATGATCGAGGTGTTCGTGGTGGTCGTGGTCGAGACGTTCGCCGATGCTGCGAAGTAGCCCGCAAGGGCCGCAACGATGATCACAACGACGACGACGATTCCTAATACCGCGCCACCCATTCCGTGTCTTTGGTTATTCTTTCCGAAAGATACCATGTTTTCGTATTTCAGCCCGTTTTTAATTCTATAAGTGATAAGCGCAAGGGAAATATATGGAAGTCCACGGCCATATTGGCATCTATTCTCCCGGTGTTATTGTCAATGTCCACAGAGCGTCCAAAGGGCGAAGTGAGGAAGATCCAGTTCTCAGGCAAGTCCTCGTACATGCTGGCGCTCCCCAAGAAGTGGGTCGCGGAGATGGGCCTCGACGCCGGCGACTCCGTCTCGGTCGAGAAGCAGGGCGACTCGTCCCTCATCGTGACGCCCAGGGTGGGGAAGGTCACCTCCGGCAAGACCGAGGCCACGATCGAGGTCTCGCCGAAGAACAAGACCGACTCTATCGTGCGCCGCCTGATTGCCATCTACCTGCTCGGCTACAGCACCGTGCACGTCAAGGCGAAGGAGGGCGCGCTGACTGCGGCCCAGAGGGACGGCATCAAGGAGGCATCGCGCCGGCACCTCATCGGGACCGAGATAATCGCCGACTCCCGCGAGGGCATCACGCTCCAGGTCCTCCTGAGCTACCCCGAGCTCTCTGTGAAGAACGTGCTGAAGCGCATGTTCCTCATCGCCGAGTCGATGCACCGTGACTCGATTCGGGCGCTCGTCAAGCTCGACACGGACGCCGCGGCCGCCGTCACCAGGTCCGACGACGAGGTCGACCGCTTCTCGCTGTACGCCATCCGGCAGCTGAACATGGCGGTCTCGAACGACTTCATCCTCCGTGAGATAGAGCTCAAGAACAGGAGGGACTGCCTGGACTACCGCCTCATCGTCAAGTCGGTCGAGAGGGTCGCCGACCACGCCTTCAAGATAGGCGAGGGCGTGCTGCGCATCGACGCGCCGGTCGGCCAGTCCCTTTTGGACAGGATACAGAAGATGTCCGAGTTCAGCGTCGGGCTCTTCGAGCAGGCCGGCCTGGCTCTCTTCAAGGCGGACTACGAGGCGGCGGACGGAGTCGTCGAGCAGGCGAAGGCCATCGACGCGATGCAGGAGGACCTCCTCAACCTCATCGAGAAGACCAAGGAGACCGAGGCGGACCAGGCCCTCCCCCTCATCGTCGAGGACATCCGCCGCACCGCCGAGTACGCCGCCGACATCGCGGAGGTCGTCATCAACATGACCACCGAGGCCTTGTCCACGAGCGCGACGGAAGCGGGCATCCTGAAGGCGGCGTAATCCCATCCCGAACACGAGCCGACGGCCAGGAAACCTTCGGTTCGAACGTGATGCTCCGGAGTTCGACGGGGGCTCCGCGGGCCCCGAAACGAAGCCTCACTCCAGGTACGGCGCGAGGGCCCTCTTGATCTCGGCCAACATCCGCGACCCATCCTCTGCGTCTCGCACGTACCTCACCGCCAGTTTCTGCGAGAAGATGTAAAAGTCCACGCTCCTTACGCCGCTGAGCTTCGATACCTCCTTCTTCACCGCGTTGACTTCTACGGTGCCGGGCAAGGTGACTATCAGGACGCTCTCTGGCGTCTCGGTCAAGCTCACTCGGCCATGGTGACACATGCCAATCTATATCACCCATATGTATCGAAAGCGGCCAATTGCACACCGGTCGCACCAAGCGCGCCGAGGGGCGGGCGCCCGCTCGCACGGCGCAGACAACGAGCGCCATCGTCGACGAACGGGCGAGGATGGTCGAACCGTTCATCTTCTGCCGCTGCTATTACCGCCGGGTCCAAGAACCCGGACCACTCGAGGAATCGCGCGCTCGTCCGGGAAAGTCGCTGGCGGCGATACGGCCTCGCCGGCTCTCCAGGGGCGAATCGCGGGCTCCTTCTGCAGCGCCTGCATCAGCGAATCGAGCACGCCCGTTCTCCAACCGTAGCTCCGGCGGGCCCGGCAGCATCCAGGCGCTGATGGGTCCAAGCCCATGTCTACCGCGCCGGATGACAAGGAACACCTAAATCTGATCGCGGCATCAGTTCCAATAGAGCCCGATTGTCGGAGGGAACGATGGTAGTCGGAAAGCGCGGCGAGATATACACAGACGAGAAGCTGCGGAAGAAGGTGGGAATAAGGAAGGGCGGGCGCGTCAGAGCCACCGTGGTGGATGGCAAGCTGGTGATCGAGCCCATCGCTTCCGTCGAGGACCTGCTCAGGAGCCGTCCTCTGATCTCTACGAGCGTGGAGAGGGCCGAGGAGACGAGCGAGGAGGCTCAGAAGGAGGAAGAGGCCTTTGGTTGAGCCGCTCCTGCTCGAAACGACGCACCTCCTCCCGGTGTTCGGGGTCGACGTCAGCCTCAACAAGCAGGCGTCCGATTGTAGCCGGTTGTTGCTCCGGACGTCAGTCTGCAGACGTGCATCCTTAACTATGGCTCGCCGTTCTCATGTCATGTAGAGGTCGCAGGCCGTGGAGCGGACGTTCAATGTGATGGTCGAGAGAGACGAGGACGGGTACTATGTGGCTTCCGTGGTCGAGCTCCCCGGGTGTCACACACAGTCCAAGTCCCTCGATGGGCTGAACCGCAGGGTCAGGGAAGCCATCGAAGGGTATCTGCAAGTCGCAGAGCCTCGGGAACAACCAGAGTTCGTCGGCGTTCAGCAACTCAAGTTGAAACTCACGTAGGGGAGCGCTTGCCCCTAAGACCGACGAGGGTTCGGTAGGTCGTCAAGGCCCTTGACAACCTTGGCTTCAAGCTGGAACGCACCCATGGAAGCCACCTCATCTTCAAGCATGAGGACGGCAGAATGACAGTGGTGCCGCGACACGATAACGAGGAGATTGGAAGGGGGCTTCTCAGGAAGATTGCTGAAGACATCAGGCTTTCGGCCGACGATCTTGCCAAGGTACTCGAAGAAGCCTAGACTCTAAGATATGTGGACCGGAACGGTTACGGCCCCAAGGATTCCGAGCCGAGAGCAGCACCGGGGACACTTCGAGTCCCTTTTCGCCGTCCGCGGTAGCCCTGCGTCGCGACGCTGACCACGGTCCCCACGATGAACGCCGACTGCGCGCTCAGGAACGTCAGGGGCAGGAAGGTGTGCGGCGCGATGACCAGGCTCCCCACGTCGGGCCCGAGCATCGCCACCGAGCTGATGGCCAGCCTCGCCGAGATGTCGTCGAGCCAGACGCTCAGAGCGGTCCGGGGCTTCGCGGGGGTTGCCGCCTGCGGCTCCGCAATCATCTGTCCGAGCTCCTCCGGGTTCGCCTCCTTTGGTTCGGGGACCGCCTGCTCGGTCCGATTCATGGCCCTTAGCTCGACCGACCCGGACCCCTCCTCTTCCTCCTTCGCCCCCGCCCCTTCGAGTCCCGCTTCGACGGGCACCTCGTCCCCGGGCCCCTCCGCGTCTGGTTCGACGAGGTAGGGGTCCCCGAGCCTGGGCGGGCTCTCCTGTTGTGGCGTCTCGACCCGCGGGTGCACCGCTGGACCGTCGGGCGCGAACTTGAGCCTCCCCCGTCCTCGCCCCGACTTCCTCTTGGCCTCCTTCTCTACCTTGTCCGTGACGACCCTGTACTCCTCGCCCATCTTCTGGTGGATCTCGATTGCCTCCGGCAGCTTCTTCTCGACGTCCCGGCACCACTGCCACTTCTTTCGGTCGGTCACGCCCCAGAGCACGATGAGGTCCTGCCTCGATTCGCCCCCGGGTCGCCGCCCGACGAGCTTGACCGCCTCCTCGAAGGTCACCTCAGGCCCTACGCCCGCAGGTCCCGCATCAGCGGCCAATACGGTCGCGTGGGCGTTCAGACCATAAAAGGCCGAGCAGACCGAAATGACTTCCCCGGCCGAAAGCTCATGCCGAGTCAGTGCTTCCCTTCGGGTGAGACTCGATCACTCGTTCAGGAACCTCTTGACTCCCGTCCACATGAGCATCATCAACCAGAACCCCACGAGCAGGGCGACCAGCGAGTCATCGCTGTAGAGGCTCAATGCGAAGAGACCCGCCGCGATGACGGTGGCCGCGATGAAGTTCGAGAGTCCCCAAAGGACGTTCGTCCTCGGAGAGGACCTCTGCCCGAACGGGCTCCGGAAGACCTTGCCTGCCTCGCCGAACGCAAAGTGCGGCACCCCGTTCCCGAGAAGGGCGCCGATCACGAGGTACCATGCCAGGAAGAGTTGGAGAGCCAACCTAGCATTCCTCCGATCTTCCCGAGCTGTCTCTCATCCCGGCGATCATGCGCATCCGGGCTTTCCTGAAACGCGTAAAAGCCTTTCTGGCGGCGAACTCATCGCGACGTTCTTTCTCCCGATGAACCGTCTTTCTTCGCGCGGTGGTCGAGGTGCGCGTCCGCCCTTCCTGTGGATGACGAATCCGGACGCGGCGGGCGGCCCGTTCTCGGCCCCGATCCCCTCGCTGGTGTGCCGATGATGACCGCCGTCGTCGAGCAACCATCTGATCCCGCCGGCCATCGGCGGGTTCACTAATCCCCGGGACACGGACTGCGTCGTTACGGCATGCGGACCCGCGTCGGTGCCTTTCCTACTTACTGCCACCACTCGTGCTGGGTCGTCCAGGACGGCTCGCCGTCGGACTCCATGCACTGCTTCCGGACCTTGTAGGGGTCGGAGGCCGGCCTGCCCTTCTGCGACGCCACCTTCTGGTGGCACCTCGAGCAGGTGTAGACCCGTGTAACGCGAGCGGGTGGCGGGATGATCCTCGGCCCGCCCCTAGTCCCTCGCCTGGAACTTACTCCGTAGATTTGGCTCAACAAGCTGAACCCGAGCGTGTGTGGGGGGTGCTCCGGGTCCCTCTTCCTTCCCTCAGTTCGTCAGCCGGGCCGCTTCCGCTATCCAGGGCAGCACTATCTGACCCGTGGGGAAGTCAGAGTCGCTGCACTCCGAGGTGCGGACGGCCAGCCCGGCCAGGAAGAAGAAGTGGCAGTCCCCGGACCTGTAGACTATGCCGGGCCTCTCCACGTGGATGATCTCGAGGAACTCCACCCTTCCAAAGTCCACCGCGCTCCTGTGTCCATGTATCCTGCCGACCTCCTCTTCTGTCATCGTCGATGCCATTGCCATTGTTCTTTTCACTCACTCATCCACCATATGCATACGGTTTGGATTTAACCCTTGGCCCATTATTCCATATGGCCAATAGTGCATCTGATGGGTCAAGAAGAGACGACGGTAGCACGATCCGGGCAAGTCCTTTCTGAGTCGTCTCCGATTCACCAGGCCATTCCCCGCACTACCTCCTTAAATGCCCGGGCACCTTACTTCGCATACTCGCAGGAACCATATCAATACATAAACATCCTTCTTCGCTTGGCGCCCACAGAACGACAGTCTGTGCCCACCCAGGGGCTACTCAAAAATAGAAAGATGACAACTCGAGCGCGAGACTCGAGAGAGAATCGATAGGCCGATGAGCGTGTACTTATGCTGGTCTTTGAACGCCTTAAACAGATTCTCGTTGAACTTGGTGTATACCTGAGACCGGGACATACTCATATCGTCAATAGATGCGTTGCGAGTAGACCCCATATCTCCAGTCCAGGGGGTTCGCACCTTGATTTCCACCTTGTCGAAACGCATAATCGGGTAGGCCTTCATGGGACATAGTGGTATAGAAAGCGTGTATTCACTTCACAAGTCCGAGCTGCCTCCGCATCTCATCGAAGGGATGCGAAGTGCATACGAGAAGGTATCTGGACTGCTCGGCACGACGAAAGGGAGCAATCTGAGCGAGAGCCGGGTGGTTGAGAGATTCAACAGGCAGTTCCTCAAGGTGTCGGGATGGACGGATGAGGAGATGAACTCACCCGGCATCGACCTTGGCTCGATACCCGAGGAGAACCTACAGGAGCTCATAGCACAGAAGGACAACGAGAAGCTTGGAGCAAATGCAATCGACCAGAAAGTGGTGCCAAAAAGCGAGGTGAAGGATTGGCTGTCACGCGGCTACGAGTTCGTGACAAGGCTCGACGATGCGGAGGCAATAGTGAGGCGGCCAAGATAGTCCTTGAACCGGTTGCGGTCAAATACCCCGTAACTCATCTGGAAACCCGTCTCAGGAGTATGACGATGCACCCTAGGTGGACGAACCCGAGGTAGGTCGATGGGAGCCTCTCGTACCTGGTCGCGATACGCCTGAGCGCCTTGAGCCAGGCAAAGAACCTCTCCACGTTGTACCTGACCCCGTGGTACGTCTCCCTGTCGAATCGCCTCGGCCTCCCGGGCCTCTTCCTCGTCTTGTTGGGAGGGTCGGGTATCTGCGACCTGACCCGCTTCCCGTCGAGGTAGAACCGGTTCAGGGGCGGTGGCATACTTGGCGTCTGCGTAGACCGCCCCCCGGCCTCTTCCTACGCCTGTGTCCGGTCTCAATCGAGATCGACTCCATGAGCGGGATGAGCTTGGTCCCCTCGTGGACGTTCGCCGGCGAGATCGTCACCGCGACGGGGAGGGGCCCCTCCGCTACAGCCGCGTGGATCTTGGTGCCCTCGACCCTCTTGTGGCCGTCGTATCCGACCGCCCGTCCCCCTCTTTGGCCGGCACGGTCGAGCTCTCGATCGAGAGCGAGCCCAGGTCGACGGTCCTCCTCGAGTATCCTCTCGCCACGAGCGAGTCCATGACCGGCTTCCAGGTCCCGTCCTCGCTCCACCGCTTGTGCCGCTCCCAGACGGACTTGTGCGACCCGTACCTCGGGGGCATGTCCATCCACCTGCACCCGGTCGCGAGGACGAAGACGATCCCGTTCACCGTCGTCCTGCCGTCGTTCCTCGGCCGGCCCGTGAGGGCCGGAGGAGGGAGGTTAGGTTATGAGGCCCCACTGCTCGTCGGTGAGCTCGCTGAACTCCATCGCAAGGAAGATCGGCGGCGAACCCTGAGAGAAGGGCGGGTCAGGCCGATTGGACCCTTCGCCTCAATGAGTTTCCAGATGAATTACCGGTGACATACAAGGAAATGGAACCCGACAGGGAATGGTCAGAGCTCAGCGCAAGGCTCGATCCACTGAGAGAATGCCCGAAGGCAAAGGGATGCCACCTTGGGCTTCACCTGACAACGTACCCCACGCGGTATGATGTGTACTACGGGCATGACTTCTTCTTCCATGAAAGCAACTGCGATAAAATGGTCTCCAAGGCCACGGAGTTCGTGGAATCCCGAGGGAGGCGGGCGGAGAAGCAGTAGGATATACCTTCGTTAAGTAGTGGACGAAACATGCAGGACGCGGGTGGCTCGGTTAGCTTCCTTGAGTCTAGACGACACAATAGCGATTGTAACATTAGCGACCGGACTCATCACGGCCATCGGCGTGTTCGCGGGACCTTACTTCGCAGAAAGTCTGAGGAGCAGCAGAATTGCAAGGCGGGACCATTACATCAAGATCAAGCAAGGCTGCCTCAAGCCTCTTGCCGATTCAATCGGGGAACTACTGACCAAGAGTATCCGTCCGTCCGAGAGTTTCTATGCATTTGGATTCAACGACCAGAATCAGCCACCACCATCTACAGTCCCAAGCCTGATGCCCGGGCCCATCATCCTGCAGGTCGTGCAAGGGCCATTCAGCCAACAGGAAGTCGTCCCATTCAATAATCTCTTGTTCGCCGACTTGGTCCACCACTTTCCAGACCTCAAGAATGACATCGACCGTGTTGAGTCCAAAGTCCTACCCTCCCATGGGAAAAGATTCATGGATGCCAGGTGGAGAATTGGACAAGCGCTTTGGTTTCAGCTTGAAAAGAAAATAGATAGCAGTAAGCATAATCTCGCGGATGTTGTCAGGGGAGGACTATGCTACGCATGCGGAGTCCCAGAGGGAATCTGGCCAAACATCTACGTTGGCATCACTAGGGATAACACAATCGACTTAATCAAAGAAGTACTGGCAAAGCCCGAAATAGTGCGCCTTATCCCTGAATATAAGATGGACCAGAAAATTGTTGACGAGGAGCTCTCAAAACTCCTTCTGGAGATTGAAGAAATTCTGGAATCGGAGAAGGAACTAAAAGGTAAATGCAACTATCTTTGATCGTGGGCACGAATTAATAACTCGCCTCGGCGACAAAAAGGTGGTCGTAACGCTATCTAGGTAAGTAGTATTGGGAATATTTATATTCCCCATATGAATCTTTTGGGCCCGTGCAATGGTTGACAAGTATCGGAGATATGATTGACGAGGCGACAAATCAGTTCGGTAACGGGCTTGGAGTGGGTGTCATGGGGTATGCTTTTGGTACTGTAGCTCAGTTGATGGTTCAGGAGGTCACTGGCCCATACTTCCCTGTCTTACTGACTGCTGTGGGATTCTTCGTCTATGGCATGTTTGGCGACGCTCGGCTCTTGCAGGACCGTAAGCACTGGTTTGTGCTCGGAGCGATGGTCATTGAGATACTCGTAGAGCCCTGGGTACTCGTTGCGGGGATAGCTTTACTGGCGATAGGATGGTACATCCAAAACCGTTTCTCGTAGATAGCCCTGCAACGTCGAGTGCAGGTTCGACGCTGAGCGCTACTCGCAGGGCGGATTGACGGGTGCAGTTGGAAGGCCCCCATGGAGCCTCGGGGCGATAGCGCCTGTAGCTGTGCTACAGTACAAGAAGTGGGGGCAGTACGAGAACGGGCACTGGAAAATCCTCCGGGACAGATACTATGGCGAGGGTCTGTTCCCCATGCTCGACGAGGTCACTGCCGCGATCGCCATGATTCCCGGCGTTGAGGAGGCTGAGATTTCCGCACTGAACGAGCACAGGGTAGTACTAGTCAGGCAGAAGATCATAGAAGGCATCAAAGGCCGATATGCTATGAGGAAGGGCAAGCTCGAGCATGCGGAGAGGATACTCCAAGAAGACACATGATCGGTCAAGAGGTGGTTCCGTGACGGCGAGACAACCCCTCGACCAGGCGAAGAACGACACAAGAAAACTGCTCGACCGCTCCAACAAGCTGTTCGAGTCGGCTGTGCCAACCGTCACCTGGAAGGGGGCTGGCAGTTATTTTTGGAGCACTGCGAACGGAAAGTAGGCACCTCTGCTCTCCATCGGTGTCCATTCGATTTCGCAACCGAGGTGTTGGTCATGAAGAACCACGAGAGCCGGTTGCAAAATTCCATATCATCCACTTCGAAGTTTACCTTCTGATCGCCGAGCTTAATGAGGGCCCGTATGCATTTCATCCGTCCCGGAGCCTTTTTCCAACGCAAGGCTTGATCGGAGCGTGGATCCTTGCCGAGTTGTGGTCTATTGTCCTAAACCTCGGTCAGCACTTAGGTTTCCTCTCGATATATTGTTGGTATCATAATGGGCTCGTATCATCGCCCGGAGTGACTTTTTTGGATATGTAGGAACTTGCGTTCCCTTGCGCATGGTAGGGGTCTTTTCTCACCGCTCGGAGGTGATACAAATTTGGGATCTTGTAAGAGCCTATCCTGAAATTCAGAGTTTAGTCCGATTTAGTCTTTGATATCCTTTCCAGTAGCCCGGTAGTGGGTTTGTAGAGCGTCTTCGGTCTGCCCATTGAGCCTCGCAGGATCTCCTCCTTGACGACCAGCGTCTGACCTTCGAGATGCCTCAGGTGCAGCATGACCGTGGACCGGGCGAGACCCGTCTTCTCGACGAGCTTGGCTAGGCTGCGCGGCGCGGATTTCCCGCCCTCGCAAAGCAAACTTGCAATTCTTTCACAACAGGCGTCCACGCTCGGATGGACTAAATCGGACTAAAACAACCATTTTCGAGATAGGCTCTAATTGCATTATGCATGCTCAGGTTTACGATACTTTCGGAATGGTAGGACAAGTCCCGTGCGAAGCGCCCTCGGCTAAGCTTAGGAATCACCTGGTGAGTGCGCGATTCTATGCCCTCGGTTGACCTGTCGGATGAGACCTATGAAGAACTCATCAAGTTCATGAAGAAGCTGGAGCCGCACGGCGCCCGATTCGGACAGAAAATCACTGAGGATGGGGCGATAACCGAGGCGCTCGTGACCGCCAATCTCATGCGGTAGGACAAGAAAATATGTGAACGCCTGCCTCAAGGACATGGAGAAGGAAATGGTGAAGGCGAAGCAGAGCTTCAAGAAAGAACAGAGGTAGTGCCCTATCCACGGAGATAGATAATGACAGAAAGTACGCCCAGACCTAGAAGGAATACTCCGACGGCCAGTATCGTGTATGGAATCAAGACGAAAGTCCATGGAGTATTTGGCGGCTCCAGAGCCAGGATGAATCTCACCACATACCAGCCGAAGAGGGCAATCACTCCTGCTATGAAGAAACTGGCTATAACGTTCGGTTCGGGTCTCAATCTTTCAGAACCCGCTTCTCTGTTCAATGAAAATTCAATCCTATCGCGGCCGGATGGCGTCGTTGTAACTGTATTGGCTTGTGGTTGTGCTTTCTTACCATCTTTCCAGGCCAAGAATTTGTCCTTGTACATCAATCCCAGTCCAAATGGTACCATCCCAACTATGACTGTTGCTATCGCAGGAGAGAAGTCTGTCCAGGGTATCCCGCCTGTATAGCTAAGCCCAGCGGTGAGGGCAATGCCACACATGACGCAGAGTGCCCCAACAACGGAGGACCGGCTGACCAAGCATGTTGTTTTGAATAATCGACGGATTTAATGGTTTGTTTCGGCTTCTGTGGGATTCTTTGACAATTGCTTGCGTCGCGGTGGCCGGATCAGGAGACTGATGGCGACGACGAATCCATTTCCAGTAAAGGCTCAAAAAGGTATCATAAGACCTTGGTCGCAATTGGAACATTCAACCTGTGGCCGCATAGGCGTGCGGCCGTACCGCCTGTGATTGCTGAGCTATCTCAGGCTGTCGAGGGTCCCGTCCGTCTTCAGGTCGCTAACCGGGCTCGAGGTAGGCGAGTTCGATTCCGTCTTCGAGAGGGTCATAGGAGGCCTCCCGGTTGTATCACCTCGTGAGAAGGGGCCCGCAGAGGTTGTGAACGTCCCTAGATTATTTTTCGGACTGGCTCTAAGCAAATGCTACAAGTCATTCATTGGAACCGACAATGCGACGCATACATGCTCGCTGGACAATCTCCATAAAGGAAAGCACGAGTGCAGAACGCATAAAGTGAAGGAGACTGGCCAGTGGACGATTGGGGAGATATGAGCAAGCGATCAGCGGATGAGATCACGAAGTTCCTTGAGGATCAGCAGGATGCCATTGCCGAACTCATAAGAGCGGGGAGGACCAAAGAGGCTTCCGACATTATCGTTGCTTATTCGAAGACGGCCCGCCAGGGCATTTTTGATTTGGAGTACCAGGGCAAGAAGGTAGGCGACATCCAAGAATTCAAGAACGCAAGGGTTCTGACCGATAGGATGTTCAAGCGGATTTGGGATTGTTACTGGAACGCGGCTCCGTTCCCCCTTCAGGATTTGATGATGTTCAACGATACAAACTTCATGATCGTATTGTACCAGGGATTCGACGTTGTTGGGGTCTTCAACCAGATTTCCGCTACTCTTGACCCCCGTCTCAGATCCTGGATAATGCTGAGCTTCTACCCTTATCTCTACGAAATCACAGGAAAGCTAATTCTGGCCTATACCAATGTTCTTAAGGTAGACGGGACGATAGATGCGATTGGCCAGGCTCTGAAGACACTCTCGGAGAGATATCATCTCGCTGAGCTAGACGATTGCTTCGACTACTTCCTGAGGAATGCCATTGACCATTCGCAATTCATCATCAAGAAGCTCGATGCTGGCCTCATTGAGGCATGGAATGTGGAGGGGGCACGACCGGGGCCGAAGAGGCAGTACGAGATTGCTTCAATCTTCACGATGACGACAAAGATGATCTTCTTCTTGCTGGCATATCACGTGAGCTGGTACGAGACGGTAGTTGAATTGGACAGGAGGCAGGGGCTGCTTGACCCAAAAGGGGCCAGGTAGGCCAGATTGAATCTACGGGTTTACGAACAATAGGGCCATCTGAATCACAATTGAGAATATCAGCACGACCACAGACATCTTATTCTGGCGGTCTTGAATCATGTTGTCGTACATCTGTTTGAACAGCCTTCTATCACTGTAGGGGCTGGCAGTCATCACTACTAGATGAGTCAACTCCACGTTTTGGTTGAACGGAAGGCCTGTAATAGCGAGACCCTGGATGTTATTGTTCTTCTTGTCCATGTAGTCCTTGAATGGCATCTTCTCAAACGAGGTATCGAAACCAGTGAGTTTGATCAGCCAAAAACATCTATCTCCCTTGGGTACCTTCTGAGCGCTGCCTTGAAGTTCCTCCATAGCTTTCGAGGCCTTCCATCCATGTCTATCGAATACGAATGCCAGTTTCAGATAGAGCGTTTTTGAGACCGTGATCACTGCTGCAAATACCGAAATCCCAATCGCAAGAAACTTGAGTGCCAAAACTACTTCTGTGCAGAAAGGAGTCATCAACCCTCGAGGAATCTCCTCGCAAATGTGGCGATGAGCATGGCCTCAATGAAGAGAGCGATGACACCCTCAATCACAGCGAGGATTGATATTGGATCGCCAAATGTTAAGGTCGGTGGGAAAAAGCCCCTACCTAGTGCGGCAGCAAGGCTGAGCACAAATGCCTCAGGTACCGATAGACTCGTAGACGAAAAGAATCGGCTTACCACAAGTAATAGGTCCATAAATCCGAGGACCGTAACAACATAGGCTAACAATGCCCTCGATGGCAAATAACCATAGCCCGCGAATATGTTCAGAAGGCAAGAAGCAAACCACTTTCCGCGCTGATGATTTATCCGATAGAGTTTTTGCTGAAGCCGATGCGCATTGTAGTAGAAGCGTGCAACGGATTCATTTAGCCCTTGCGATTGCAGGACAAGAGCTAGTTGCCTGTTGGCACGAATTGCTTCTTCTAGCATTGTTCCAAATGAATCAGGATCGTTGGGTTGAAGTTCCTCTAATTCCGCCGCTTCTTCGTCACCCAACTTGGTCAATCTCTCAAAATTCACAATTGCAAGGTTTGTGTCTCCCCAGTGAATATCGCAAACAGAGGTTGTACCGTACGTCTTGTGTGTCAGATGGACCCTCTTTAGCGAAGTGCTTTCACTCAAGAATGCACCGCGGAGATCTGCTCCACTCAAATCACTACCATCAAGTGTCGCATTCTCTAGATGCGCCTCGCGTAAATCTGCGCCAATGAGGAATGCATGACCAAAGCTTGTATTCCTCAGATTTGCACCTCTTAGAGAAGAATAGTCAAGCGGCATACCCGATAGATTGAGGCCATGCAAGTCGGCGTAATATAGGTCTAACCCATTCTGAAGCCGTTTCTCGGGATCCTTCCCACTAGTTGGGACATGATACTTCTTGTTCGTTAAGAGCAACCACTCGACATCGGCGCGGCTCAGTTCGATATCTCGAAATGTCCCTGAATATTCCGATTGAATCTCTCTGTATACTAGTGAAGGATCATCAGTTAGCCTCGGCACGTAATCCAAGTACTGCGCCTCCTTGTCATTGATACATTTCACTAGTTGTTACTGCCTTCCCTTGGAAATCTCAGGATAGTATTGCCAAATAGGCTTCGCTGCGCGACTTACTTCGTGCGCCCATTTGAAAGATAGCTCTCTAATCTCCTCGGCGGTAAGATACCCTTCTTCCTTCTTTGATTCCTCAGGATGACTCACCATTCGTTTAATCTACCTAATCGGCGAATCCAAACTCTGCGCCACTTGCCATACAGTCGAATACTTTAGTGCCATGGGGAGAGGTAAACGGGAAAGCGCCTATCGCCTTAAGAATCTGATTGTGGCAAATTGTAGTTGACCATAGGGTGTTACAATGACAGGAAAGGTGAGGAACATATGGCGCGGACCCCTGTAGAGGGAGAACACCCCAAGCTACAGGTCGCCAGCTGCCCACCGAGGAGGCGATGGTGAGCCCGTGATGGTCCAGCGATCAAGGTGGTCCACTGAAGACAAGATCCGCATCGTCCTCGAGTCGCTCAACACGAGCATAACTACGGCGGAGCTCTGGCGCAAGTACAACGTCACGCCGCTCACCATCAGCAGATGGAAGGACAAGTTCCTCGAGGGAGGCAAGGCCGCGCTCGCGGGCAAGCTCGAGGGTCCGGACGTGGCCCTGCAGGACGAGAACAGGGAGCTGAAGCGGCCGACAGGCGAGTTCGCAATCGCCAACGACGCTCTAAAAAGCGCTAGCGGAAGGAGGGAAGAGAAGATGTGGGCCGTCCAGCTCATGCTCGAACATCGGATGAGCTTCAGGAAGGCCCTCGCCTACTCGGGATGCTCGAGGAAAATGTACTACCGCGAGTCCGTCCATCGGGTCGTAGGGCTCGACCCTACGATCGTGGAGGAGACGAAGAGGATTGCCCTCGAGAGGCCGTCGTACGGAACGAGGAGGATGACAGCGATGCTGTCGCGAGAGTTCCACGCACCAGTCAACTGGAAGCGCGCAGCGCATCTATCGCGCGCTGAACTGGATCGAGCCGTCGCTCAAGAAGAAGGGCATCATGCGAGCGGCTCGCCGCCTGGCCGAGCCGATGGCGCCTTGCGAGCTCTGGGAGGCAGACTTCACCTACGTCCGGTGCGGCGTCGACAGGTGGCGCGACCTGTTCAACGTGCTGGACATCTTCTCGAGGGAGTGGATCACCTACGTCTTCAGCACGAAAGCCGAGAAGGACGACGCGGTCGCGACCGTCGTCAGGGCCGTCGAGAGGCGCCCCGAGGCGTCCGGGAGGGTGAGGCTCTGGTCGGACAACGGGTTGCAGTACGTCAGCTGTGCGTTCGAGGAGGCGGTGAGCCCGCTGAGGCTGGAGCACAGGCACATCGCGTACCACAAGCCCGAGGGCGACCCGTAAATCGAGTCGTTCCGCGGCAGGCTCAAGCGTGAATACGTCTGGACGAGAGACTTCCAGACGTTCCAGAAGGCGGAGCAGGCGATGGCCGAGGCCTTCCTAGACTACAACCGGGCAACGCCTCACTCGTCGCTCGGATACCTTACACCTTATGAATTCCCCGAGGGCATGAAGAAGAGGGGAGCGGCATGACGATGATCGGAAAGAGCACCCGTCAAATCAGGGGACCAAAAACGTCTCTAAAAGACGGGGTCCAGATTACTATTCCCTCACAACCCTTCCTCCGATAATGGCTTGGTGACGAGAATCGGAGCATCTCGATGGTTTGGCTCTTGCTGCCAAGAGCTTCCTTAGTTTCCGCTTCGCTGCTGGGCTATTAAGCGCCTCATCTAAGAGATCAGTAATCTGTTGCTTGTTCATGCCTCTGGCGCTAAGAGTAATCGACTCGGAGAGCGCATTAGCGACAATATCTTGTATCTTCTCCTTTTCGCCCTGCGGAATCTTGGAGATGCTTCCATGGACGAAACTGCTACGAAGGTTATATGCTCTCTTCACAGCCTTGTATATGACGAGATCGCTATCATTATTCGATAATAGGACTGTCACCCTGTTCGCAAGCTTGTAGCTTATTGATTCATTAGGATTTGAATCGGAGAAGAGTGATTCTAGGCAAGTTACGAAATCAATTAGTGCATTAGATGAATTCCTGGATATTCCGGCATGGTAAAACTCTAACGCTCTATTGAGGAAATCAAACTTTTTCGTCTTCGCAAATCCTTCGAAGTTGACGAAGACCTCTTTGACTGTTGGCAGATGCGCAATCATTTCATTGACCGTTGGTTCCACAGGCTGTATCTTGATATTCATGAACATCATCGTGGACTTTAGTCCATCTCGGGACAATTCGTTGCTCAGAGGCCAATCCTTCTCTATGTCACTCGCCCGCCCCGTGTTGATAATCATGGGATTAGCTCCAGTTATCAGGGAATACAGCGAAAGAAGGTGTGTCATCCTCTCTTGTGCTCGTTCTTGTTCTTGTACCGTGATTTGATCGCCCGCTAGATTGACGCGGGTTAACGCATAGACCGACGCGCCTGTCTTGGCTCTTTTCAAGAAAATCTTATCTTGAATGTCGAAACCCTCAGATGGGACAAAGAATCCTTCCAACTCAAAGACAATAACTTGGTCTTTCTTGGGACTGTTCGTTAGGATCGCTTATGCCGATTCGATAGCCTGCTTTCTTATACGTTCTGCGAGACCAACTCATCTGGAAAGTGATGTTTTAGTCCGATTTAGTCCATCCAGGCCTTGGATTCTTGCTGCGGAAGGATAGCAAGTCTGCTCTGCGAAGAAGGTCAATCGACCCCACGC
>JBEKTS010000037.1:0-26352 GCA_049515775.1 Nitrososphaerales archaeon
AGCTGGGCGTCGAGGCACCGAAGGGGGTCCTCCTGTACGGTCCTCCGGGGACCGGCAAGACGCTCCTGGCGAAGGCCGTGGCTAACGAGAGCAGCGCCCACTTCATCCCCATAGGTGGCCCCGAGATCATGAGCAAGTTCTACGGGGAGTCGGAGGCGAGACTCAGGGAGATATTCAAGGAGGCGAGGGAGAAGGCGCCCTCCATCGTCTTCATCGACGAGATCGACTCGATAGCGCCAAAGCGCGAGGAAGTGACCGGGGAGGTCGAGAGGAGGGTCGTCAGCCAGCTGCTCTCACTGATGGACGGTCTCGAAGCCAGGGGCAAGGTCATAGTGATAGCGGCCACCAACCGGCCCAACGCGCTCGACCCAGCCCTCCGAAGACCGGGGCGCTTCGACAGGGAGATCGAGATCAAGGTACCGGACAAGAAGGGGAGGCACGAGATACTCCAGATACACACCCGCCACATGCCGCTGATGCAGGACGTCGACCTGGAGAGGCTCGCCTCGGTCTCGCACGGGTTCGTCGGGGCCGACCTCGAGTATCTCTGCAAAGAGGCGGCCATGAAGACCCTCAGGAGGATGCTACCGCAGCTGAACCTCGAGGAGGAACGACTGAGCCCGGAGACGCTCGACAAGCTGGTCGTCACGGGGGGCGACTTCGAGAACGCCCTGAAAGAGATCGTGCCGTCGGCGATGAGAGAGGTGTATCTCGAGACGCCGGACGTGAAGTGGTCTGAGGTCGGGGGGCTGGAGGAGGTCAAGAAGGAGCTCCAGGAGGCGGTGGAGTGGCCGCTCAAGTTCTCCGACCTGTACAAGGAGATAGGCTACATCATGCCGAAGGGGGTCCTCCTCTTCGGTCCGTCCGGGACCGGGAAGACGCTCCTCGCCAAGGCCGTCGCGACCGAGTCCGAGGCGAACTTCATCAGCGTCAGGGGGCCGGAGCTGCTCAGCAAGTGGGTCGGTGAGTCGGAGAGGGGCGTGCGAGAGATCTTCAAACGAGCAAGGCAGGCGTCTCCTTGCATGATATTCTTCGACGAGATAGACGCTCTCGCTCCGGTGAGGGGGATGGGGGGAGGCAGCAGCGTGACCGAGAGGGTGGTCAGTCAGCTGCTCACGGAGATGGACGGCATCCAGGCTCTGCAGGGAGTCGTGGTGCTCGCGGCCACGAACAGGATCGACATGGTCGACCCGGCCCTGCTGAGACCAGGCCGGTTCGACAAGATCGTCAGCGTCCCGCTGCCCGAAAGGGAAGGAAGGAGGAGCATACTGCAGATACAGCTGAAGGGGAAGCCGATCTCAAAGGACGTGGACCTCGAACGCCTGGTCGAGATGACCGAGGGATTCACGGGGGCAGACCTGGCCGCTCTGGCGAACACGGCGGTCTCCATAGTCCTTCAGTCGTACATCGCAAAGTATCCGAAGCCGGAGGACGCGAAGAAGCACCTCGACGAACCGGTCGTGACCTACGAGCACTTCCAGGAGGCGGCCAAGAAGGTCAGATCCTCCAGGGAGAGCAACCCGATGGGGAAGGTAACGGTGCCCTTCTACAAGTAAGACCGCGAGCGACGCAGGGTGACGTTGGCTCACCCCAGCCGGCGTGGGAGAGGAGCTACGCAGACGAGAACCAAGGTCCCTGGTCTTGGTTTGCGACGGTTGCAGACGGTCGCGCCCCCGGGTGCATCCGCCCCCAGATCAGGGCTCGACGCCGGATCAAGAGCCATCGCCCCCTGCGGGAGGACGCGGCTCATCGCCCGCGTCGGATCGCCTGGCATTCGGGTCCGTGCCCACGGCTGACCACCAGTCCTCTACCGGCGGTCGGTGAGCGGCGTCGACCGCCGAGTCATCGGCCTCGCCGACGCTACCGGCCGAAAGCTTCTGCCGCCAGCGGGGCCTTCCTTCTTCCATCCAGACGGAGCGGGATCGTCAGTAGACCATGAGCTTCTTCTCTTCGAGCATCACGTGAAGGTTGTTCACGGCCCTGTAGACCTCGCTCTCCCTCTTCGCCCCGGTGCAGACCAGCTTCCCGGACGCGAAGAGGAGTATCACGGTCTTGGGGTCCGGCATCCTGTGGATCAGGCCCGGGAACTGCTCGGGTTCGTACATCGATTTCGGCAACTGCCTGGCAGCCTCCTCCAGGTGGATCTTCCCCCCAAGGTTCGCAGATGCCACGATGTTCTGTATCACTATCTCTGCCTCGTTCTTGATGGGTATGCCGCCCTTCTTCAATCTCCTGACGACCTCTTGGACGGCTTTTCTCGACTGGTCCTCAGATTTTGCACCCGTGCAGACCATCTTCCCGGAGCTGAAGATCAGGGTGGCCGTCTTCGGCGTCTTGAGCCTGAAGACTAGCCCGGGGAACTGGTCGGGATGGTACTCCACGTCGACAAAGTTCTTGGTGATCAGGTTCAGGTCGACCCTCTGGTTTATCGAGGCGGACGCGACCACGTTCTCGATGCTTACTATCGCCTTCGTCTGGGGCATTGCCCAGACGTGGAGATTCCATACTATATATAGTATATAAACGGACGGTCGAACGGTCCCGGAGACCGTCCTTTCCGCCCGACCTTCCGATCGGCACGGGCGGCGCATCTCAAATCATCCTCGATCCGTCGTCCATGAAAGGCGGTGCGCCCGACCGTGTCGGGCGGCGAACGACCCCCGTCCGTGGCAACCCAGGAGCTGCCCTCGAAGAGGCGATGGACCGGTACGCTCGCATCGAGCCGACTAGCTCCAGCGTCGAGGGACCGGGCATGCTTCGAGGGGAGAGTCGAGATGTCGTTGAGGAGACAAGGGGCCGAATGCGAAGGCCCGCGCCCTCCGCCAAGGACGAGACCAAAGATCGCCCGAGGAACGCTCCGATGGAGAGGGGGCGCGCACTTGGCCGCGTCGCTCAGGATTCACAGAAGGCTCCGCGCCATCGAGCCTTTCGGAGGAACGATGCGGCAGACGACGGGACCCAGGATTCCCGAGGACTCGGCGGGGCTGACCTAGACGTCTAGGACGCCCTGCCGTTCTACAGGTCGGCGAAGCTCAAGCCCGTCGCGGTGGACGTCGCTGTCCACTTCGGGGACCGGGGCCGGTGCTCGGCTGACGCTACCACATCGCTTTTTCGGGGACGATCCCGGTGCTATACATCGTCATCACGGTCTCCCTTAGGAGGACCGCATCGTCAAGGCCGAAGTCTGACTCCGTCGAGATCATCATCACGTTCTTCCCGTCGAGATAGAAGGTGAGCACGTTGACCTTCTCTCGCTTCACGAACGTGTACCACATCCCCCCAAAGTAGCGATTCCAGGTCTTGTCGGTCCCGATCTGCACCGTCAGGTTTGCCATCAGCCTGAAATCTTCACTGGCAGGCTCCAGAGAGCCGATGCCCTTCCTCATCCCTCCCGCGATCAATCTGCCCGTCTCGTCGAGCACTCCTGCGTACCTGACCCGTCGGTCGAACTTGAAGACCTGAATGCACAGCTTGTCCAGCGGATAGGTCATGGACGAGGAACCTTTCCCGTTTCGCTCGATATAGGACTTTCCGCCGTCTCCCTGGCCTCGAGGGCGTAGTTGCGTCGCCACGGTCGTGGACGGGCGCCATCCGCTGAGTGAGTCCGCGGATGCGGTTCGGCACCTCGAGCAGGGACGCGCTCTGGGGAACGTTGGTCGACGTCGCCTGGTGGCCGCCGAACCTCGAGCCCGGCCGTCGTCCTACCCGCCCCCGCAGCCGTTCGTGCAGTTGTACCAGGCATCGAGGCTGCTACCCGCTATCACGGCGATGGGGTCCGTCGTGCTGGCGTCACCCCAGTGGTCGAACAGGACGTCGTGAGTGGAGCCATGGCAGTCGTCGCAGTTCTCTGCGCGGACGTAGTAGGTGTCCCCGGCGGTGAGCCCGGTGAACGTGTATCCGTTCTCGTTGGCGAACCCCGTCGCGATCAGAGTGCCGTCGGAGTTGTACAGCGCGAAGTACATCGTCGCCTCGGGTCCCGTCCCCGCGGCGCAGACGGTCGCGAAGCACGGGGCCCAGTAGCCCGCGGGTATCCTGTGCGCGTAGACCGTGATGGAGGTCGGGCCGCCATCGCCGTTGCAATCGTAGACCCCCGTAAGGTACTGGGGCGCGCTCGTAGCCGTCAGCGTCACGGGGAGGTTCGTCGTGCTGTTGCCAGACCAGTAGCTGAAGGTGCAGATCCCTCCGCTACCGCTGCCAGAGCTCGCCCGGACCTCGTACGATTGTCCCACGGTCGAGTTGAACGTCAGCGGCGTGGTCGCCGTTTCCACGGTCTGCCCCTGGGAGTTGACGATCGTGATGGTGTAGCCGGTCGTGGAGCTCCCCGCCTGGCTCACCGACTTGATCGTCAGGGTAGAGTACGGAGACGCGCCGGTGCAGTCGTACACCCCCGTGAACGTCGTACCCGAGCTCGGGGCCGTGAACGACCTCGGGTTGCTGGTCGCACCGTCCGACCACTTGGTGAACGTGCAGCTTCCGTAGCTGTCCGCACGGACGCCGTACGTCTGGCCCGAGGCGGTGTCGAAGCTGGCTGGTGTGAACCCCGACCCTACGACCGTCCCTCCCGAGTTGTAGAGGGCAGTGTAGAAACCGGTGATCGGATTTCCGAACTGGTTCACCGAGTCGACCACCACTACTGTAGAGCTGGTCGAAGAGCTGGTAGAGCTGGTAGAGCTGGTCGAAGAGGTAGTCGTGGAGCTGGTCGAAGAGGCAGTCGTGGAGCTGGTCGAGCTGGTAGAGCCGGTCGTGGAGCCGGTAGAACTGGTAGAGGTGGTCGAAGAGGTGGTAGAGCTCGTGGAACTGATAGAGCTCGTGGAACTGATAGAGCTCGTGGAACTGATAGAGCTCGTGGAACTGATAGAGCTCGTGGAACTGATCGAAGAGGTGGTCGTGCCACAGTTGTAGACGGCCGTAAAGGCGGTCCCCGAACTGGTAGCGGTGAAGGATCTCGGGTCGCTGGTCACCCCGTCCGACCACTTGGTGAACGTGCAGCTTCCGTAGCCGTCCACCTGCACCGAGTATGTTTGTCCGGGGGTGGTAGGGAGAGTGGCCAGGGTGAACCCGGTGGCCACCACGGTCGTGCCCTGTGTCAGAGCCACGTAGTAGCCGCTGATCGCGCTGCCGGCCAGGTTGATCGAGTTCACGGTGACGTTCGAGGCGCTCGCGTTGCAGTCGTAGACGGCGGTGTACTGGGTGTTGTTCGTTATGGAGACCGTCCTGGAAGACAGCGGGCTGCCCGTATCGGCCCACCGGCTGAAGGTGCACGACCCGTAGTTGTCGACCTGGACGGAGTAGGTCTGCCCGTCGTCGAGGGTGAACGTGGCGGGCGTGAACCCGGTGGCTACCGTGCTGCCGCTCTGGCTGAGCACGGTGTAGTAACCGGTGATCGTGACGCCGCCGGTGTTCTGGCTGGTGATCATGAGCTGCGAGGTTCCCAGAGCCTCGGCCCTGGCGCCGATGAGGGGAAGGGCGGTAACCAGCGTCACCGTCGACAGCAGGACGACGAGGAGGAGAGTCTTGGACGGTCGTGTCGCGTCTCCGGAGGGAGAGCGAGGATGTGAAGCCAGAACGGACATTCGCAATCAGCCCCGAGGGGATTTTAATATCGTTACAGATGGATCTTCGCGAAGATTAGTCGCGTCCCTACCTTCCATGTCGTAGTAACGATCCGCTTTTCGTAAATAATGCACTATTGCCGCCCAAGGGTCGCTGTTCGGGGGTAGGGTTAGGCGCCGGGGGTAGGATTCGAACCCACGAGACCCGGATGGGTCACAGGCTGCCTTTTTCGGAAGCTCAAGGCCCGCGCATTATTGTGGAGGTGACCTGACCACTCTGCTACCCCGGCGCTGTTTGGGGTTGGTCAGCTTCGCATTTATGCATTGAACTCTGTATTGAGATTGGAACTAAAGACCACACGAAAGCTGCCTTATTCTTTCCGCTCTTCGATCCAACGTTCTTGCCGATTACTTTGACTTGACCTTGACGAGCCAGTTCACTGAGGTGTCGGCTCATCGTTGAACCCGAAAGACCCACCGCATAACATAATTCGCGCACAGCTCTTGGACCTTGATAAAGGGATTCCGAGATGCGTTTCTTAGATTCACCCGCAACGTTAATCGGCCCGCGCGGATGCACTCTCAACAGGAACCTGAATGCTAAGTCTTTCCTTGTATCGGGAAGGGGCCCTATTGCTTTGTACAACTTGGCCCACCCCGCGTAATGGATGGTAAAACCATACTTTTTCTGTCTCAGGGCCATCTTGCTTCTAAACGAATGAGCCAAATCAAGGGATTTTGCAATTTCGAATAGATATCTTGCGGTTCTTTCGTCGTTGTAGAACACCTCTATCTTGTCGGTCAGTATACTACCTTCGTCAACAAGTGCTTGACCAACGACAGCCAGTGCGAGATCTTGATTAAACGAGAGCATACCCTCGGCTTCAGCCGAGGGTCCGCCGAGGCTCGCGCTTATCTCCCCTGATCACGCAGACGGCCGCGGGGCCGCTCCGCGGCCCTCCTGGTCGGCCGACGAGGAGGCGTTGGCAACATGCAGCTGGTCAGCCTGGGCTCTACCCGGGGAGAGGCGAACTTCCACCTGGTCTTCACGCCGAAGTACCGGAGGGACGTCTTCAGGGACGGGGAGGTGAGGCGGCCACCTGGTCTTCACGCCGAAGTACCGGAGGGACGTCTTCAGGGACGGGGAGGTGAGGCGGGCGTGTCTGGAGAGCTTCGGCCGGACCTGCCGCGCGCTGGGGGTGAGGATCGAGGCGTGCGAGTTCGGGCCGGACGGACCACGTCCACGCGTTCCTGTCGGGGTGCAAGAACCACTCCTTGCCGGAGATGGCCCGGAGGCTGAAGGGGGCGTCCGCGCACAGGGTCAGGCACGAGATGTGGGAGAGGGTGAGGGAGAAGCTGTGGGGCGACTCGTTCTGGTCCGACGGCTACTTCTACCGGTCGGTGGGCTCGACCACGGCGGAGTCGGTGCGCTACTACGTCGAGAACTCGCAAAGGAAGCACTGGATGAAGCGCGACCACGAGGCGCAGGGGAAGGATGAAGAGGAGGAGCGGCAACAGCAGGCCAGGCTAGACGAGTTCTGACCCGCCGAGCTTCAGCTCGCGTGGTTCAGTCACTCAACCGTTATTACCCGTCGATATCAACGTGACAGCATGGCCTCTGTCAAGAAAGTGGCCGTCCTCGGAGCCGGCCTCATGGGGCACGGGATCGCCCAGGTCTCCGCGCAGGTGGCGGGATACGAGGTGTCCCTTCTGGACGTGAAGCAGGAGTTCATCGACAGGGGTCTCTCCATGATCCGGGAGAGCCTCGCCCGCTTCGTCGCCAAGGGGGCCCTCTCCCAGGGAGAGGCCGAGTCCGCCCTCTCGAGGGTCCATCCCACGACCGACATCGCGGCCGCCGTCGAGGGAGCGCAGCTCGTGATCGAGGCGGCGACCGAGGACCCCGGGCTGAAGCTCGACCTGTACCGGCGCGTCTCCGACCACATCGCTCCGGACTCGACCTTCGCGTCGAACACCTCCTCGATCAGCATAACCCTGCTCGGCTCGGCCACCAGGCACCCCGAGAACGTCGTCGGCATGCACTTCTTCAACCCGCCTCAGCTGATGCCGCTCATCGAGATCATCAGGGGCGCGAAGACGTCCGACGCGACGGTGGCCGTCGTCCGGGGCGCCGCGGCCGCCATGAAGAAGGAGACCGTCCTCTGCAAGAAGGACTCGCCGGGCTTCATCGTGAACCGGATCCTCGTCCCGGCGCTCAACGAGGCGGCCCTCCTGGTGGACGAGGGGGTCGCAGACCCGGAGGACGTGGACAAGGCCATCGCGCTGGGGCTGAACTGGCCGATGGGCCCTCTGAAGCTCCTAGACTACGTGGGGCTCGACACGACGCTGAACATCTCGGAGGTCCTCATGGCCGAGTTCCAGGACGGCAAGTACCGACCCTCGCCGCTGATCAAGCGGATGGTGCGCGCCGGGCTGCTGGGCCGGAAATCGGGGAAGGGGTTCTACGAATGGGGATCCCCGGGCTCGACTAGGCCGAAAGGCTAGCCCGGAGCGCCTCGGGGATGGGCGCGGGCTTCCCGTCCCTCCCGACGACGACGTGGACGGTGTGGCCCGTGCACAGCAGCTCCATCTCCGGGAGCCTGTGGACCTCGTTCTCGAAGACGACGCTCGTCCTCCCCATCTCCTTCAGCCTGGTCCTGACCAGCAGCTCGTCGTCGAACCGGGCCGGAGCCCTGTAGTTCGCCTTGACCTCCACGACAGGCATGAAGACGCCCATCGACTCGATGTCCCTGTACACGACCCCCCTCGACCTGAGGAGCTCTATCCTCCCGGACTCGAACCAGACCAGGTAGTTCGCGTAGTAGACGACCCTCATGGCGTCGGTGTCGGCGTAGCGCACCCTCACCCTGATCTCGTGCTCGACCGTCAATGCCCGCGCCACCACGAAGGGGCCGGCTTTCTTTCTTCCGCCCTTTCCCGGCGGTCCCTGAGCTCGACCGGGCGGCGGTTCCAGCCCCGGGAGAGAGCGGGCGACCAGCAAGTCTTATCTCGGTTGCGCGACGGCTGACGCCGCCCTCTCATGGTCACCTACAGGCGAGCCAACAGGCAGTACGTCGCGATGTCCGAGGAAGAGGTCTGGCGGTTCCTCGAGTCGCAGACCAAGATCTACGCGGGCTTCCCCATGTCCGACGGATACCCCCACGTCTCGCCGATATGGTTCTGCGTGGAGGACCGGACCATCTACCTGAGGACCCACGACTACAAGACCAAGGCGAAGCTCGCCCGCACGGGCCGGGCGTGCTGCGTCGCCGACGACGGCGAGCTCTACAGGGAGCTGCGAGGGGTCATAGTCTGGGGGAGGTCGCGCCTGCTCACCGACCGGGAGCGGATCAGGCACATCAACGAGATCCTCGACAGGAAGTACGAGAAGCAGCAGTGGAAGCCCTCCGAGATGCCGGCCGGGTGGGTCTCGGAGAGGAGAAAGGAGAAGCGCGCCTTCATAGAGGTCAGGCCCGAGCGGATCGACTCCTGGGACAACGGCAAGGTCCGCTAGGGCACGGCGCCGTCCGGCCCAGCGGTCAGTCGCCTCCCTTCCAGACCTCGTCCTGGACGCCCTCGAGCGCGTTGGCGTACCTGGCCGCGTTGAAGAGGTACGTAGAGAGCCTGTTGAGGAAGGGGACGAGATCGGGGTTCACGCCGCCCTCCCCGGAGGTCAGCGAGACGACCGCCCGCTCCGCCCTCCTGCAGACCGCGCGGGCGAGGTGGAGGTCGGCCGAGAGGGCCGTCCCGCCGGGGAGGATGAAGCTGGTCAGTCGGGGGAGCCTGGTCTGGATCTCGTCGACCATCGCCTCGAGCCTCTCGGTGTCCTTCTTCGCTATCCGCGGCACCCTGTCGGGCGCGCCTCCGGCCGGGACCTCGGAGGCCAGGTCGGCCCCCGCCACGAAGAGCCTCCCCTGGACCCACTTCAGAGGGGCAGCCACCTCCTCGCGCCCGCAGCGGGCCAGGGCAGCGCCGATGCAGCAGTTCAGCTCGTCGACGGTCCCGTAGGCCTCGACCCTCGGCGAGTCCTTCGCGACCCTCTTCGGGCCGTAGAGCCCCGTCTCGCCCTTGTCGCCGCCGCGCGTGTACATCGGGTTCGCCCTCTTTCCACTAATCAACTATTTTAGGCTTGGAGGTTGCGACGTTTCCCTACCGAAGGGATATAATCTAACGTTTCGAAGACGCGGTAGCTGGTGTAAAGTTAAGACGCCTACCGAGTTCTCCACAGACGATTCCGATCACCTGTTCACCCCTCACGAGGCATCGAGGATCCTCCCCGACATCAAGCTCCGCCTCAAGGAGATAATCGAGAGGAAGAAGATGGCCGACGAGCTCAAGGACGAGATCGAGAGGTACGGCCTGGTCGGGTTCGAGACCCCGGAGCTCGTCCGGAAGAACCAGGAGCTCGACACGGTCGTGAAGGACCTCATGGCGCGCGTCTCGGAGCTCGAGGACCTGGGGGTGAGGGTCCGCGACATCGACAGCGGCCTCATAGACTTCCCGGCCAACAGGTTCGGGAACACCGTCTACCTCTGCTGGAGGTACGGCGAGTCGGACATCGAGTTCTGGCACGCGGCGAACGAGGGGTTCAGCGGGCGCAAGTCGCTGAAGCAGCAGGTAATCTCTCCCTGAGGATCGGCCGGGCGGATTAGGTCTTTATATCGGCATTCCGCGCGAGTCGACCATGGCTGCCACAGCGGACGAGCTGAAACCAGCTTCTCCGGCCCCGGACTTTGCGCTCCCCTCCTCGACGGGCAAGGAAGTCTCGCTCCGGGGTCTGCGGGGCAAGAAGGTCGTGCTCTACTTCTATCCCAAGGACGACACTCCGGGGTGCACCAAGGAGGCCTGCTCCTTCAGGGACAACCTCCCCAGCTTCCAGAAGCTCGACGCCGTCGTGCTCGGGGTCAGCAGCGACCCGCTGGATTCGCACCAGGCCTTCATCAAGAAGTACGGCCTCAACTTCACGCTGCTCAGCGACGAGGACCTGAAGGTCCACGGCCTCTACGACACCTGGAAGGAGAAGAACATGTACGGGAAGAAGTTCATGGGGACCGAGCGCTCCACCTTCGTGATCGACGAGAAGGGGAAGGTCAAAAAGGTCTTCAGGAAGGTGAGCGTCGAGGGCCACGAGAAGGAGGTCCTCCAGGCCCTCGAGTCCTGAGTGAGCTCGTTGGGCTCGGTCCTGGGCGGGCTCAAGGCCGGCTCGGTCTCGAGCCTCTGGTTCGCCGGCTCGGTCTCGGTCTTCAACGTGCTGGTCCTCCTCTCGTTCAAGAGCTCCACCCTCAGCGTCCTCGCGACCTACGCGCAGTGCACGGTCCCCGAGAGCTGCTTCTCGACGCTCCTCTTCCCGGGGATCCCGCTCTACGACTTCGTCCGGACGCTCGTCATCGCGGTCCTCTTCGCAGTGACGATCGGGATGTACTTCGACTACATCCCTGGTTCGTCGTACACCAGGAAGACGCTCCTGGTCTCTCTGCTGATGCTGGTCGTCATGTTCTTCTTGGGGCTCTACGGCCTCGTGGCCAACGAGCTCCAGCTCGCGATCATGGTCTCGTTCGAGGTCGTCGGCGCCACGGTCTACGCGGTGATATTCGCGCAGCTCTACCGGCGGTTCACGCGCGAGGTCGAGTTCCAGAGCCAGAAGACGACCCTGATGAAGATCATGGTGGACAGGCGCGACCTGACCGGCAGGAAGAGGACCTTCACGGTCAACTCGACGCACAAGATCGAGGCGGTCTCGGAGGGCCGGCCCTTCAGGGAGTGGCTGGTCAGCGGCGGCGTGAGCGTCGGGGAGCCCAAGGAGCCCAAGACCACGCTGCGGGTCGTCGGGAACGGGCTGCTGAAGGCGGTCTGAGCCGTCCATCCTCCGAGGCCCTAGCGGCCCCGCTGCTCCTCTATGGCGAAGGTGTTCACCAGCGGCCGGAACCCGCGCTTGGTGTAGAACTTTGAGCCTATCTCGTTCCTGGCCGGGAACTCCGCCACTATGACCTCGGCCCCCATCTCCTTGAGCCTCTCGGAGGCCCGCTGCAGCATCTCGTCCCCGAGGGCCCTCCTCCGCCACTCCGGGAGGATGTAAAAGTCGGTGATGTCGCCCTCCCTGGACGGCTCGTAGAAGAGACGCTCCCTGACCTCCGCCCTGAGGACGCCCAGGACCTTCGAGCCCTTCTTCGCGACGAGCACGAGGTGGCCCTCGGCCCCGGTCGACCGGCCCAGGTAGGAGAGCGCCCTCTCCTTCGCGTCCTCGACGGCCTTGAAGAGCGGGTCGAACTCCCCGTTGAGCCTCTTCATCCTCACTATCAGGTCGGCCGCCTGGTCTAGGTCCTCCTCCCTCGCCTCCACTATGCCGAGCTCTCCCATCATGATCGTCACGCACCCTGCCGCCCTAGGGGCCTCTCCTCGGGAATGGGCGCTATTATCCCCCTCTCGTTCAGGACGGAGGAGAGCTCCCTGCTCCGCTGGATCGTCCTGCGGGCCTCCTCGAAGAGCTCCCTCTTCGAGGCGCTCCTGCCCGCCAGCCCCTCGCGCTGAGCAGCCTCTCCTATCACGGCCGCGACCGAGGGGAAGACGTCCCAGTCGAGCATCGTGGGGATGATGTTCGTCTTGCTGAGCCCCCCCTTCCTCTTGGCGAAGTCGGCGAGCTCCCTCGCCGCGGCTATGACCATCGTATCGCTGATCGTCCTGGCCCTCACGTCGAGGGCCCCCCGGAAGACGCCGGGGAAGAGGACGCTGTTGTTCACCTGGTTGGGGAAGTCCGACCTCCCCGTCGCGACGACCGCCGCCCCCGCCCTGATCGCGTCCTCGGGCCACATCTCCGGCACGGGGTTGGAGAGCAGGAAGGCGATGGGATCGCGGCCCATCCCGGCCAGGTCCCCGCGCCCTATGAGGCGGGGGCCGGGCGCGGCCGCGGCCACGAGGACGTCCGCCCCCGATAGGGCCTCCTTCAGGGATCCCCTGACCTTCGAGGAGTTGGTCCGCAGGGCCATCTCGTACTTCCACCGGTTCCTCATCAGGAGCTGGTCTATGTCGTCCCGCTCCGAGTGTAGGGTCCCCCTGGAGTCGACGAGGATCATCTCTCCGGCGGGGGCGCCCGCCGCTATGAGGAGCCTGGCCGCCGCGATGTTGGCGGCCCCGGAGCCGAAGAGCACTATCTTCGAGGTCCTGAGGTCCCTCCCGGTGAGCTCGAGCGCGTTGTAGAGCGCCGCGAGTATGACGCCCGCGGTCCCCTGCTGGTCGTCGTGCCACACGGGGATCTTCATGCTCGCCCTGAGCCTCTCGAGCACCTCGAAGCACCCGGGCGACGCGATGTCCTCGAGGTTGATCCCGCCCAGGCCGGGCTCGAGCGCCTCGGCGACGGCGATGAGCTCCTCCTTCGAGGAGACCTTCACGGGCATCGGAATCGCGTCGACGCCCCCGAGATACTTGTAGATGAGGGCCTTGCCCTCCATGACCGGCAGGGAGGCCTCCGGGCCGATGTTCCCGAGCCCCAGGACCCTGCTCCCGTCGGTCAGCACCGCCACCGTGTTCCAGCGGTTGGTGTATTCGAAGGAGAGGTCCGGGTCCTTCTCGATGGCCCTCGAGACCGCGGCCACGCCCGGCGTGTACCAGACCGAGAAGTCAT
Source organism: Nitrososphaerales archaeon (assembly GCA_049515775.1). Classification (GTDB taxonomy): domain Archaea; phylum Thermoproteota; class Nitrososphaeria; order Nitrososphaerales; family Gagatemarchaeaceae; genus Gagatemarchaeum. The sequence continues at coordinate 13,168 of JBEKTS010000037.1, forward strand.
CGAGCGACCGGACCGGGACCTTTGGCACGGTCCCGACCTTCCCTCGGTAGAACGCCGAGTACTCCAGGGCCTTCCGAGACGACCCGTCGTGGTCCTCCTCCGGAGGCATGGCCGCGCCGCCGGCGGGCCGCTATTTTAACCGCGCAGGAGAGTTCGGCAGCAGCCGATGTCAGTCAGTCAGTCAGTGGGCGTGGCCGAACCTGTGCGGGTCCCTGTCGAACTGCGCCTTGCACGCCGCCGAGCAGAAGTAGAAGGTGCGACCGTCGTGCTCTGACTTGAGCTTGCTCTTGGTCTCGTCGACCGCCATCCCGCAGACCGAGTCCTTGGCCATGGCCGGCCGGGGTCGGCCGGGATATTTCAGAATTCCTCACCCGCCAGGCGTAGGGGCGCGGCCGTCGTCGGAGGACATCATCGGTCTCGGTCGGCCGACTCCGCACGGCCGTCGACCGGATTTATGAAAGAAGGAATTTTAAACGAGGTCTAAGAATTGCAATGGAAGGCATCCTATCCAGCAAACATTATACCTGCCTTCCCCGGGTCTCGAGACGTCAGAGTTTCCGTAAATGATTGTGGGCGTTCCTAAAGAAACGGCAGAGGGCGAGAGGCGCGTCTCCCTAGTCCCGGACGCGGTCTCAAGGCTCACCGGCGTCTCGGTCCTGGTGGAGAGCGGCGCGGGGGAGGCCGCGGGCTCGCCCGACTCCGCTTACACCGAGAAGGGGGCGTCGACGGCGCCGGACGCCGCCTCGCTCTACGGCCAGGCCGACGTAGTCCTGAAGGTCGCTCCCCCCTCCAGGGCGGAGGCCGCGATGCTCAAGGAAGGGGCCACGACCATCTCGTTCCTCTATCCGCTGGCGAACCTCGAGGCGGTGAAGGCGATGGGTCCGCGCAGGGTCACGGCATTCGCCATGGAGCTCATCCCGAGGATCAGCCGCGCCCAGCCGATGGACGCGCTCTCGTCCCAGTCCAACCTGGGCGGCTACAAGACGGTGCTGCTGGCCGCCGAGGCCCTCCCGAGGATCTTCCCCCTGATGATGACCGCGGCCGGGACGCTCTCCGCGGCGAAGGTCTTCGTCGTCGGGGCGGGCGTTGCGGGCCTGCAGGCGGTCGCCACGGCGAGGCGGCTCGGCGCCCTGGTCGAGGCCTACGACGTGCGGCCGATCGTCAAGGAGCAGATAGAGAGCCTCGGGGCGAGGTTCGCCCAGCTGCCGGTCGAGGCCAAGGACGCGCAGGACGCCGGGGGCTACGCCAAGGCCCAGACCCAGGAGTTCTACGCGAAGCAGCAGAAGTTCCTCGCCGAGCGCGCCTGGGCCTCCGACGTCGTCATAACCACGGCGCTGATACCGGGCCAGCGGGCGCCCGTGCTGATCTCCGAGGAGGCGGTGAAGGGGATGCGCGCCGGCTCGGTCGTGGTCGACATGGCCGCGGAGCAGGGGGGGAACTGCGCCCTCACCCAGCCGGGAAGGACCGTCGTCAAGTACGGCGTCACGATAATAGGGCCGCTCAACCTCCCTTCGACGATGGCCCCGCAGGCATCGCAGCTCTACGCGAGGAACGTCACCTCGTTCCTGATGACCATGATAAAGGACGGCGCCCTGGTGGTCGACCCGAAGGACGACCTGATCAAGGGGCCGCTCGTCGTTAACAAGGGAGAGGTGGTCCATCCGGCGACCAAGGCGGCCCTCGAAGGAGGTCCGGCGAAATGACGCTCGCCTCTACAGACCTCCAGATCAACCTGATGATATTCCTCCTGGCGACCTTCCTCGGTCTGGAGCTGGTCAGGCACGTCTCGCGCCTCCTGCACACCCCGCTGATGGCGCTCACCAACGCCATATCGTCGGTCTCGATCGTGGCGGCGCTCATCGTCCTCTCCGGGCCGAAGGACGACACGGTACTCGCCCTGGTCACCGTCGCGATCGCGCTCGTCTTCACCAACATCGTCAGCGGCTTCGGGATCACGGAGCGGATACTGAGACTGTTCAAGCCGAGGAACAAGGCCAAATGAACGACGCCATCGTAGAGTACCTGTACGTCGTCGCCATAGTCTTCTTCGTCATCTCGCTCAAGTGGCTGAGCGAGGTCAAGACCTCGAGGTACGGGAACTGGATAGCCGCCTCGGGGATGGTGGTCGCCATAGGCGGGACGCTGCTGGCGTACCAGATACAGAGGGTCGACCTGCTCATCATCGCGGTCGTCGTCGGCACCGTCGTGGGCGCCCCCATAGCGCTCAAGGTCCCGATGACCGCGGTCCCGCAGCGGACGGCGGCCTCCCACGCGTTCGGGTCGCTCGCGGTCGCGCTCGTGGGCACCGCCGAGTACTACCAGAGGCTGCCGAACATCGACGCCCCGACGCTCGCGGTCCTCTCCGCGGAGATGATCCTGGGGTATCTGACCTTCATGGGGAGCTGCATAGCGTTCGCCAAGCTGCAGGGCCTGATCCCGGGCAAGCCGTTCATCTACGGGGGGAGGAACTTCGTATCGCTAGCGACGCTGGGGGCGGCGATCGCGCTCGCCGTCTACCTCGTGGCGAACCCCACGCAGTCGTTCGTCCTCCCGATCATGGCCGGCTTCGCGGTCCTCTTCGGCTTCCTGCTCGTGATGGCGATCGGCGGGGCGGACATGCCGACGGTGATAGCGATACTGAACTCCTATGCGGGCATGTCGGCGGCCGCCCTGGGGTTCGTCCTGAACAACCAGGTCCTGATAGTGGCCGGCGCCCTCGACGGGTCGTCGGGGTTCATCCTGGCGATGATCATGAGCAAGGCGATGAACCGGTCCTTCACCAACGTCCTGTTCGGGGGCGTCGGCGCCGTCGCGGTCGCCTCCTCGGCAGGGCCGGCGACCACGGGAGGACGGACCGTCGCGGCCTTCACGGTCGAGGACGTCGCCTCGATCCTGGCCGACGCTAGGACGGTCGTCTTCGTCCCAGGATACGGGATGGCCGTGGCGCAGGCGCAGCACGTCATCAAGGAGGTCGCAGACATCCTGCAGTCGAAGGGCGTCGACGTGAAGTACGGGATACACCCGGTCGCCGGCAGGATGCCGGGGCACATGAACGTCCTGCTCGCCGAGGCGAACGTCTCCTACGACCAGCTCTGGGAGATGGACCGGATCAATCCGCTCTTCGCCGAGACCGACGTGGCGATAGTGGTGGGCGCGAACGACGTCACCAACCCGGCGGCGAGGACACGGCCGGACTCCCCGCTCTTCGGGATGCCCATAATGAACGTGGACAAGGCCAAGACCGTCGTCTTCATCAAGCGCTCGATGAACCCGGGCTTCGCCGGCGTCGAGAACGACCTGTTCTACCTGCCCAACACGATGATGGTCTTCGGCGACGCGAAGAGGGTCCTCGCAGACCTCGTCGCCGCGCTGGGCAAGCAGGGCTGACCTCTGCGGGATCCCGGTGCGACGTTCGCCGGGCACGGTCCCCGATGGTCGCGATGCGGCGGCCGGCCTCTCGGGCCCCGCGCGGGATGAACTGCCATCGTCTGTCGATTTTGCATTTATGGTTTTGTAAAGGTTTATAAGTAGCATTTTCAGAACATTTTATCTCTACGGGTCTGTATAGATCATGTCCAGAAACCCAAATTTCTCGCGGTTAATGAAGCTGGAGAAGGCGCTCGACAAGTGTCCTAGATGCGCCCACAGCCCGATGATAATAGACTCCTCTGGCGGGGAGCTGTTCTGCAGCAATTGCGGCTTCGTCCTCAAGGAGAAGATGGAGGAGGTGGGGCCCGAGTGGCGCTCCTTCTCCAACGAGGAGAAGGACGAGAAGAGCAGGGTCGGCCTCCCCACCTCGGTGGCCATCTCGGACATGGGGCTAGCCACCGTGATAGGCGGTGAGAACCGGGACGCCTCCGGAAGGACGCTCTCGGGCTCGATGAGGTCGACTGTCGAGAGGCTCAGGACCTGGGACCGGCGCAGCCAGGCGCACGAGTCCGCGGACCGGAACCTGAGGCAGGCCTTCAGCGAGCTGCACAGGTACGCCGACAAGCTGACCGTGAACGAGGCGGTCGTCGAGAAGGCGGCCTACATCTACAGGAAGGCCTTCGAGCGCGGTCTGGTGAGGGGGAGGTCCATCACGGCGATCACCGTCGCGTCGTTGTACGCCGCCTGCAGGGACATGGAGATACCCCGCACCCTCAAGGACATGGCAGCGGTGAGCAACATCAAGAAGAAGGACATCGCGCGGTCATACAGGCTCCTCTTCAGGGAGCTCGACATGCACATGCCCGTCGTGGACCCCGCCCGGTGCATCTCCAAGATAGCGTCCAGGGCCGGCATGAAGGAGAAGACGCAGAGGAGGGCCCTCGAGATACTGACCATGGCCGGACCCATGAGGGTCTCGGCGGGCAAGGACCCGATGGGCTTTGCGGCCTCGGCGCTCTACGTGGCCTGCACGCTGGAGAACGACGGGAAGACCCAGAGGGACATCGCAGAGGCCGCCGGCGTGACCGAGGTCACGATACGGAACAGGTACAAGGGTCTCAGGGCCGCGCTGGGCTTTTAGGCTCCCAGGCGACCTGACCGACGATGGACGGCACGCTGGTGCCGTTGCCCGGGGCCCTTCGAGCTCAGCGAGTCGTCGTCTTGAAGAGACGCTGGCGCAGCCGGAAAGCCTTGCGCCTCGCGGCACCGCCCGCACTCGTCGGTCCGCGGCCGGACCGGCCGGCAGGCCGCGGGAGGCGTCCGGCGGCCCGACCACCGCGCTGCTCCGACGCGGCGCTCGGCTCTCCTCGCACGGTGCACTCTCGGTTCACAAGTCTTAATTTAGTCGCTCTTCCGATGGGCCGAGTCAATCGGTCCTTGATCTTGACGATAATCTCGAGGCGTGTCAGTAGCCAAAGCAGGGGGCGCTGACCACGGACCCCGAAGACCGAGACCGGGTCGAGGTCCCCAAGGGGCTGAGGCAGCGGGCGCGCGAGAGGCTCAGCCTCCGGTACATCATCTTCGTCCTGCCGGCCGTCGCGTACTCGGTCGGCGTACTGTCGTACTACGTGATCTATGGGAGGGTCCTGGAGTTCCTTCCCGCCGTCTTCCTCCTTGCCTTGGTGCCGTTGATCGCGCTGGTGGGATCTTCGAGGGAGACGGTGAGGCCATGGATCCCCTTCATCGCGGTGATGCTCTGCTACGAGGCCCTCCAGGGGACGGTGGGCACCTTCGCGGCCACCAGGGTCCTGTACTCGGTCTATCCCTTGGACAGGATGATCTGGGGCTTCAACCTCACCGGGTGGGTCCAGTCGACGTTCTACTCCTCGGCCATGACGCTGGTCACGTCCTTCTTCTACTCGCTCCACCTGATACTCGTCGTGATCACGTCGCTTGCGCTGTGGCGCTTCAACCGGCGGCTCTTCGGGAAGTACGTGACCGCGATCGTCCTGACCTCGTATGCGGCCCTGGTCACCTTCATCCTCTTCCCCACGGCGCCCCCCTGGTACCAGGGCGTCGCCCACGACCTGTTCTACGGCGGGACCTCCTCCGCGCTGCCCAAGGGCTTGCTATACGTGATATCCGTGTTCGAGGCTGACAAGTTCGCCGCGTTCCCGAGCCTCCACGCGGCCTACGCGATAATATTCTCGTATTTCATGGTGAAGCTCGACCGTCGGCTCGCCTTCGTCTCGATCCCGATCACCGTCGCGATCCTGTTCTCCACTCTGTACCTCGGGCAGCACTACCTCGTCGATCTTATCGCGGGGGCGGCCTATGCGCTCGTCCCCTGCCTGATTGCGGAGCGGTTCCAGATCATCCCTCACAGAAAGGCCAAGCCTTCGGATCACGTCGGGATGGTGCTGACGCGTCAATGACTCCTCTCTCCGCCCGACCAGCACGCGACGCGTCCGGGCCTTTGGACGCCGCGGGCGGTTCTAGTGCTCTCGGAGACCATCGAGACGGTCGTGGGCGCGATGCTGCAGGCGCAATGGTTGAAGGTGAGGCACGAGAACGGCGGCGAGCCCGTCCTGAGAGGCGCCTAGCTCACTCCGACGAGGTCGCCAGAGCCGGGCCGAACGGCTTCGGAAGGTCCGCTCTCTCCAAGGCGATGCTTGGACTGGCGCCTGTCTCCGGGGGCACGGTGACGGTCGGCGGGAGGAGCCGTCATCCCAGATTGACAACCCGCTCGCACCGTACGTCGGCACACGGTGCGGCTGCGTCGCCCCCGCGTCGCTCAGCACCCTCGAGGTCGTCGTGGCGGGCTCGATGCTCCGCTCGAACCCCTCGCCGGCCTGCGGTCGCAGATACGCGACGCACTCCCCCACATCCTACCCCGCGAACACGGTGGCCCGCGCCCTAGGGAGAGGCGACCGCTCGCTCCCGACCTCGCTCCGGCTCGCTTGGCCCTCCCTTGAGCAGTAGCAGCATCGACGGGAAGTAGAATATCCGGATGACGAACGTGTCCAGTATCAGCGAGATGATGAACGCCAGGCCGAGCTGCTCGAGGTAGCCGAAGGGAACCAGCCCCAGGGACCCGAGCGAGACGGCGAGTATCAGGCCGAGGGCCGTCACGACCGCGCCCGAGCCTACGATCGCGCGGGAGAGCCCCTCCTCGTAGCCGTGGGTCCTCTGCTCCTCCCTGACCCTCGAGAGGATGAAGACCGCAAAGTCGTTCCCCAGGGACATCAGGATCACGTAGAGGACGATGGGGACCAGGAAGACGAGCTCCTCCCCCAGGACGTACCTAGAGATCAGGTAGAGGATCGCCGTGGTCCAGGTGATGGAGACGAAGACGCCGGTGAGGGAGATGAAGGGGTACCTGGCGCTGCGGAACGAGAGCCCCAGGACGACGGCGATGGCGACCAGGATCACGACCTCCAGCTGCTCGAAGGCCCCGCCATAGTACCCCTGAAGGTCGATTATGCTCGAGGTAAGGCCGCCCACGAGGAACTGGCCGTTCTGCCTGATCTGCGCGACCGCCGAGATCGCGCCGCTCGAGTATGGGTCGTAGCTGGTGAAGACGACGAAGTAGGCCTCGGTCCCGTGGTCGAAGACGAACCCTGCGTCGAGGGCGCTCGGCTGGATCCTCGTCCCGTTTATGGTGGGCCCCTCGACCTGCCTGACCCCCGGAGTGCCCATCAGGAGCCGGGCGTCGGCCTCCAGGGTGGTGGTGGCGTTCGGCGTGAGGCCTCCGAAGCCGTTCGTGATGCTCTGGGGGAAGCTGACGACCACGAACGTGGGATAGATGAGGCTGCTCCCGAACTTCTGCTCGACGGTGTTCAGCGCCTGGACGCTGGACACGCCCTGCGGCAGCCCCTCGTTGACGTTGTAGGTCGTCGGCAGGTTGAACCACAGATAGACCGAGGGGGCGGCGAGCAGGGCGATGACCACGACGACCAGGAGCCTGTGGCGCCGGGAGACACTGAAGACCCGGTCGAAGGCGGACCCTCCGGCGGGGCGCCTCCCGACCCTCGGCTTCGGGGAGGGCGCGCTCGGGGCGCCCTCCTTCCTCCTCCTGAGCCGGAGACCCCTCGCGAAGACCCTGGGCCCGACCAGGCTGAGGATCGAGGGCACCAGGGTCGTCTCGAGAACGACGGTGAAGACGATCGTGAGCAGGAGTACCGGCCCCCAGGACTCGAGGCCCGAGACCAGCGATATGGCCCCAAGGCTCACGGCGACGGTCACGCCCGAGACCACGACCGAGGCCCCCGCCCTGCTCGTCGCGGTCGAGAGGGCCTCGAACTCGGGCCTGCCGGACCTGAGCTCCTCCCTGTATCTCGAGAGGATGAAGACGAAGTAGTCCGTCGAGACCCCCAGCACCACGGCCGTCAGCACGTCGGTCACCACGTAGTCGACGTGGCCGATCGCCAGCCCGGTCAGGAAGATCGAGACGTAGCCGAGCGCGGTCGCCAGCGAGACGACGATCAGGACCAGGATGGGCGGGAGGTACGAGGCGAACAGGAGGCCGACCGCTATCGCCAGGAAGACGAAGATCAGCCCGAATGCGTAGCCCGCGCTCGCCGCGGCCTGGGCCGTGTCCGCGGCGACCGCTCCCTGTCCGGTGACCTGTGCCCCCCCGAGGTACCTCTCGGAGAGGCTCCTGATCTCGGCCGTCGCGTTCTGAGCCGGGTAGAGGTCGTTGGCGCCGCGATAGGCGTCGGTCACGTTGAAGTTCACGTCGATGAGGTAGGTCGTGTTGTCCGGGCTGACGTAGCTCTGGGTGATGAAGGGTGGGACCCCGAGAAGGCCGTAGGTAACGAAGTAGTACCTGCTCGCGTTGTCCCCCGCCACGAGCGCCGACCGAAGGAGCTGCTCCGAGATGTGGAATCCCGAGTAGGCCGAGAGGAAGGCCGAGACCGGCGCCAGGTCGTCGGTCCGGTAGTCGGTCACGTTGTACCCGGGGCTGTCCAGCACGGGGAAGATGAGGAAGGGGCTGGACCGGAAGAGGTCCGTCAGCCCGGCAGCGGCCGTCGCGTTCTGGACCCGCTCCACCGGGGTCATGGAGGGAAAGGACGAGAACGTCCCGTTCAGGTCCTTGAGGAAGAGCGTCTCGTAGCCGCTGTCGTTGTAGGAGGCCATCGACGCCGCCTGGGAGATGGAAGCCTGGGCGTACCCGTACCGGGACCAGTTTCCCAGCAGCGCGCTCGGGAACGAGTAGGCGGTCGTGGCGAGAGCCGAGAAGTTCGAGTAGGTCTCCTGCATCCCGGCGACCGTGTCGTTGGAGAGGACCCCGTCCAGGAACTTCTCGTAGCTGGAGAAGACCGAGCTGGACCCGGCGTAGAACGGGATCTCGCTCGAGTTCAGCGCCTTCTGGAAGGCCAGCGTCTGGTTAGAGATCTCGCTCAGCGTCTCGCCGCTCCGCGGCTGGAAGACCACCGTCAGGGTGGAGTTGGAGGGGGCGACCGACGAGAGGACCGACTGGGCCCTGGCCGATTCGCTGTCGGAGAGGGACGGGGGGGTCTCCGCGTAGCTGATGTACCGCCCGTAGCCCATCAGCAGGGGGGTCAGGGCGATCAGGGCGATGACCCAGAGGATGATGACCGTCCTCTTCCGCCGGACCACGACCTCCGCGATCCTCAACGGCGCCCCTCCGTCCTCATCCACTCGCGGGCCATCCTGCGGCTGGGCGGGCGTCCGTGGTATATTATCGTCCACTCGCCTGGCAGCGCCGTCCGGATCGGCTCGCCCGGGGCGCGGAGCGGGAGATGGGAGGACCGATGGCTCGTCGACAATCTTTCTTCCAGCCCTTCGTTCTGGATTCCTCGCCAGCTCGGGGCATATAAACCCCAAAACCCGAGCGTGAAGGACGGCGGTGGTGATTCGTTTGCACCCATCTGCAAACACATATCTCTGGGGCCTCTTCACCGCGCGCCCGAGTGGTTCCAGATGGACAACAGACTCTCCAGGCGTGAATTCATGGGAAGCGTCGCGGCGGGAGCCGCTGCGCTAGGGGTGGCGGCCGGGGCAGCCACGGCCGTGCCTGCGGTCGCTGCGATGCCTCGGGTGAAGCGCTCGCCGAGGCCAGCCCGCCCGGCGGTCGCTGTGCCGGTGCCCACCAGCTGGTCCCAGACGGCCGACGTGGTCGTCGTCGGATACGGCGGGTCGGGAGCCATATCCGCGATCACCGCATTCGACGCCGGGGCCGACGTCCTCATACTCGAGAAGACGCCCAGCTTCGCTTCCCTGGGGGTGAGCAGCCCGTTCTACTCGGGCGGCGGTGGGAGCACCTCGATGAACGGAGGGCACTTCGACTATCCCGGCGACCCGACCATGGGCGCGACCTACCTCTACAACACCTCCTGGGGGGCGACCCCGATGCCCGTCTGCCAGGCGTGGGCGTCGGTGGCCAGCCAGATTCCGGCCTGGCTCTCGAGCATGGGGATACCGTACACCGTTAGCGCGGGAGGGGCGACCTTCCCGAAGGTCGCCGGAGCCTCGACCATGAACGGCGGGGTCGTGACGGGGGGAGGCATCAAGTTCTTCATAGCGCTCGATGGGCTGGTCCAGAGCAGGGGTATCCCCGTCCTCTTCAACACGGCCGCCACGAGCCTCATAACGGACCCGGCGACCGGAGAGGTCCTGGGGGTCCAGGCCCTGGCCAACGACAGCGAGGTGGTGAACGTCAGGGCGAACCGCGCCGTGATACTATGCACCGGCGGGATAGAGTTCAACGAGCAGCTCAAGCTCGACTACATCCGGGCCTACCCCGCCCACTTCTACGGCTGGCAGTTCTCCACCGGAGACGGGCTGACGATGGCGCAGGCCGTCGGGGCCGGGACCTGGCACACCAACTGCGTCGGAGCGACGCTGGTCTCCTGGTTCCCAGAGTACGTCCAGGCGTTCGGGACGGTGACCCCCTCCCAGAACGGATGGATCTACGTCGACAAGCACGGGAACAGGTTCCTGAACGAGTCGGCGACGCTCCGTACGAACACCTACATGAACCTCTCCGACTTCGACCTCACCGTCCCCGAGTACACGCGCATACCCTCGTTCATCATCTTCGACGAGGCCTGCAGGAAGGCCGGCCCCATCTCGAGCGGGTCCAACGGGCTCCTGCCGACCTACATCGACCCGCGCCCCAAGTGGTCGAGCGACAACGGCGTGGAGCTGGGGAACGGGTGGATTCAGCAGGGCGCCACGATCGCCGACCTCGCCGCCGCGATAAACGGCACCACCTACCTCGGGCTGCCGCCGGGGAGCGGGAACTCGGGCCCGCCGAGCGTCATCAGCGTGGACGTCGACCCGAACAACCTCACCAACACGATCAACGCCTACAACGGCTACTGCGCCGCCAAGCTGGACGCGCAGTTCGGCAGGACGCCCGCCACCCTCGTCCCCATCCAGACCCCGCCGTTCTACGCGATGCCGGTCTGGCCTGGAGGGGAGGCGACGTTCGCAGGGCCCATCCGCAACGAGCTGGGACAGGTGTGCGACCCGAGCTTCAACCCGATCCCGAGGCTCTACAGCGCAGGGGAGCTCGGCTCGGTCAGGGGCGCGGTCGTGAGCGCGGTCTCGCAGAACGGCGAGCTCATCGTCTCCGGCCAGATCTCGGGGCACAACGCGGCGACCGAGAACCCCTGGACGACCTGAAGCCTTCGGCGAGGGGAGACGAGGCCGACGAGCCCCACCCTCCCTCCCTCCCACGTCCTCCGGCTTTCCACGAGGGGCGCGATCTCCTCAGATGGGGGGTGCGCCCCGTCCATCCGCCCCTCGACGAGCACCCTCTGAAGGGGCGGTATCCCCTGGGACCCGAGGGACCGCCGCGAACGCGGTCGGTTTCCGGTCAGCGCGAGATTCCGGAGAGAAGATACCGAGGTGACACCCGCTGGTACCTCCCCTGCCAGTTCGGGAGCGAGCGTCCGATCCCCCGCAGCGCCACGAATAGGAGCACGACGACCGCATAGACCGCCACGACCGCCAGATACGAGTACGGGATCGTGGTGGACGTCGTGGTGCTGGACGCACCGGTCGTCGACGACGACGAGGAGGAGGACGCGGACGCCTGCGCGCTGGTCTGCGACTGGGACGCGGTGGAAGCGCCTGTCGCGATGACCATCACGGTGCCGAGGACGTCGTTGGTGGCGTAGATGTCCGTGTTCGACGGGTTGTAGAGGAGGGTGTTCGGGCCGTAGTCGACGGTGATGTTCCGGACCGAGCTCGTCCCGGACACCTCCGAGAGGAAGCCCTTGGACCCGCTCGTCGTAAGGGCGTTCTCGTTAGCCACGTAGACGTTCCCGTTGGCGGGGTCGTATACCGGAGAGCTCGGTTCCTGGCCGACGGCCACCTGGCCGACGATGCTCGTCCCCGATATCGTCTGGACGAGCCCGTGCTCGGCGCCCGTGTCCACGCTCGCGTAGACGTCGTCGCTCTGCGTATCCAGCGCCAGCCCCGTCGGGGCTCCGCCCATCGTGACGTTCGCCGCTCCGTGGGTCCCGGATATCACCGTCACGGTGGTGCCCCCGGTGTTGGCCGCGTACACGTCGCTGTCCGACGGGTCATAGAGGAGGGCTTCTGGCCGCGCTCCCGCGGAGACGTTCGCGACGTCCGTGGTGCCCGATATGACCGAGACCTTTCCAGAGCCCTCGTCGGCGACGTACATGTCGTTGTTGGAGGGGTTGTAGACTATCGCATCGGGCGCGACCCCCACGGAGACGGTCGCCGTGACGTTCGTGCCCGATATCACCGCGACCAGGTCTCCGGAGGAGAGCAGAGACTTGAGGTATCCGACGTAGACGTCGCTGTTCGACGGGTCGTAGGCGAGCGTCTGGGGCTCGAGCCCCACCGTTATGTTGGCCACCACGGCCGTCCCCGAGAGCACGGCGACGCTGCCGCTGTCATAGTCCGCGACGTAGACGTAGCCGTTCGACGGGTCGTAGAGCAGGGCGGTGGGCTTGTCGAAGCTCGTGATGTTGGTGACGAGCGTCGAGGACGAGACCACCGCGACCGCGTGCGAGAAGAGCTCCGCGACGTAGACGTAGTTCGTCGAACCGTCGTACGCCATCGCGAGAGGCCGGTCACCGACCGGGATGCTGGCGGTCTCGGTGTCGGCGTGGGCGACGGCGAAGCCGAAGGAGGAGACGAGGAAGAGGGAGACCAGGACGATTGCGACGGGAGCTGCTCTCAAGCGCGGTTCGGGCGAGCTCACGATTAATAAGCCTGACGAAGCGGTAGACCAACGGTCGTCGCTCGTCCGGTTCGAGATCGGGCAAGACGCCGCCGCCGACGCCACCGTGGCGGGGCCGAGGAAGGCACCGACCCCGACGGGACCGGAGGCTTCTCCGAACCCGGCGCCGTAATCGATGGGCCCAGTTCGGATTGTCGCCGATTTGGAGGGCCGAGCCCGACGGCGTCTGCAGGTGGCCGTGCTCGCTGGAGTCCCGGGGTGGACGTGGGCGACCGGGCGGTCGGGCTCCCCTAGGCCCCACCCGCTTTGGCACGCTCCTCGCGCTGCACACGGCCCGTCGACCCCGAGGATGAGAGGGGGGCGAGCCCGCCGCTCTCGAGTCCAGGCTCTGGCGTCAGCGCGAGACCCAGGAGGGCGGGTAGCGGGGAGCCACCTGCTGATATCGCTCCTGCCAGTTCGGCAGGGGCCGCCGATCCAAGCTCGCTTCAAGCCGGTCGAGGAAGGCGTGCGTCCCTGGCGCGAAGCCGAGCGCGGTCTGCCGATTGAGGTTCCTGTGCTCGAGGAGCAGGACCGTCCCGCCCTCCCCGTCCCCCTGCAGCTCCCACCTGATGACCCCGTCCTCGCCCGAG
>JBEKTS010000038.1:0-29953 GCA_049515775.1 Nitrososphaerales archaeon
AACCAGATGGAGCCCCTTTCCAGACTCTATCGCGTCGTCGCCTACAGCAGGCGCAACCACTACCCCAACCCATGGTCTGACTATCCAAGCGACTATTCGCTCACGCTGGAGAAGGACGACCTCGCTGGGCTCACAGACGGGCTGGGCCTGGGACGGGTCCACCTAGTCGGCAGCTCCCTCGGGGGCACCATCGCCGCGCTCCTCGCAAGGGATGACCCCAGGCTGGTGGGCGACCTCGTCCTCTACGACCCGGCCCTGCGCGCCCTGGTGCAGGCCGACGCTGGGCTCGCCACGGTCAACGAGCACGCGGCGAAGGTCAACGCCTCCGCGAGGGAGGGCATAGCGATGGGGAGGCTGGAGGAAGGAGCGAGGTCGATGACCGACCTCAACGCAGGAGAGGGCGCGTTCGACGCGCTCCCGCCCCCGATCCGTTCCGTGATCCTGCAGAACACCAGGCCCCTGCTGGGAGAGCTCATGGAGTCTCCCCAGCCGTTCACCTGCGCCGACGCTGGAAGGATCGGAGCGGCGACCCTCCTCATGAACGGCGAGCGTAGCGCTCCGCTGTTCCGGGAGATCACCGGGAGGCTCGCGCAGTGCATCCCGCAGAGCGAGAGCGTCGTGGTCCCCGGGGCTTCTCACGCGGCCTATCGGCAGAACCCGCAGTTCTTCAACGAGGCCATCACGACGTTCCTCACGAGCCACAAGAAAGGCTCAGGATAGTCGGGCGGGCGCCCCTGGCGGCCCGAGCGTCGGCCGGTTCCGTGTCCGGTGGTCGCCTGCATCGCCAGGGACGGGACGGACAGAGTGCTCGCCGGGGGCTCGCCGATGTTCGATGACCGCCCGCGGCTAGCTGACCGTCCTGTTGCTCACGAGGCTGGCGCCGATGCCCACCAGCCCGATTCCGACCGCCAAGATGGCGAACAGCGACCAAGGATATGGCAGCAGAGGCGTCTCCCTGATGACCAGGAAGAGCCCCATCGCTAGGACGACCACTCCTACGACGATTCCGACCAGGGCACTAGTGTTGGTGGTCCGGTGCGTGACGATAGACTCCCTCTTGACGCTGGGCGAAGCCGCCGTCGTCTCCACGACAGCGACGCCGGGGGGTGCGCGGGTGACCACCTCTGCGACGGTCCCCGATGCCACGACGCCCGGTTCGGCTCGGACGTATTCGCGTCGTTCGTCTTCTTCCTCGGAACTCATGGCCGCAGTAGGTCGACCGCGGTTAAATCGGCGCACGATGATCGTTATGTTCCCGCCCTACATAGCATTCTTGAAAGGAAGAGCGACGCGTGCGTCCCCCGGCGCGGGGCAGCCATCCGAGGCCCCCGGGGCCTTCGGTACGCGGCAGGCATCCGACTCGGCCCTCTCAGAGCCACGGGAGGCACGATCATCCCTCGCTCGTCCGATGGAAGCTCCAGGACCAGGCGGAGTGGCACGCCGAGCGTTCTCGGATGAATCGCAGCGGGGATCGCGTCGATCGGGTCTTCCTGGCGGCCAGGCCGGCTCTGTGGCGACGCAGACCGGTCCATCGTCCTCCGTCGGGAGGGTCTCGTCCCGCCCTCAGGGCCCGCGGGGCTGCCTGAAGAGCGAATAAGGCCAGGCTCGTGGCGTCCCCAGCCCTTTCGCGGCCTGGACGCGTGGAGAACACTCGACCGCTCGATGACCGCCGCCGCGTTCCCGACGGTCGGCCCAAGGCCCCGTCCGAATCGCGAGCTCGTCGGCCCTACCGATCATCAGGCGGATGCGAAGGAGGGGCTATCAGCGACCCGTCCGCTTTGGGCGCGTGCGGCGCGCCGCGGGTCCCGGCGCGACCTCCTGACCCGAGAAGGAGTAGCTGGCGACGACCCTCGAGCCGACGGGGGGCCTCGCGCCGTGCTTTCCGTCCCCGAAGGTGACCGAGGAGAGGCCTCCTCCGTCGGAGAGCACGTAGACCTTGTCCTGAGGCCCGCTCTGCGAAAGGGACCCGACCCTCTCCCAGGCCAGGCCGTCGACGCTTATCTCCACGGCCGGAAGCCGGAATGAGACCGCGGCGTGTGAGGCCGCGGTCCCCAGCGCCGCGTGGAGCGTCGCCGACTCGTCGCCGTCCTGAGTGACCTGGTTGATCAGGCGAAGCCCGTAGCCCTGGGCGGCCGGGCTTTCGGCGCCGGTTTCGGCGCTGCGCTGCGAGCCTCCTGCCTTATCGGCGCCGAGCGCGGCGTCCCTCTGCCAGACGTCCAGGTATACGAGCCCCGGGTGGAGCTGCAGCTCCGACATCTCGTCCCAGTCCGTGTCTAGCTGGACCCGGCCCTGCTGCATCGTCACGCTCTCGTAGTGCATCCTGGCACTGAACGTAGACCGCTTGAACTCGCCCCTCACACCTCCCGGGCCGGCGCCTGTGCGCTTAAATTCTCACCCGTGGCCCTGTGCACATCCGTCCACCGGGCGGACTCGTATGGACCATTCGACGTGAGGATAGTTCCCATCCGGATTAGGCCGACGGTGGGAATCCCGGGTCATGCCGCAGCCGGGACCACAGGAACTGGCGAAGATACTGGTCCTCGTGGGGGGGATTCTCGCGCTCCTAGGAGGGCTGCTCGGGCTCCTGGAGGGGTACGTCTCCGCAGGACCGGTCCTGGCCCTCATCGTGGGAGTCGCCTCGCTGGTCTACTTCCGCAGCCTCGGCTCGGAAGGGATCGTGGTCGTGCTCCTCGTCGGGAGGCGTCGCCAGCGTGGGCGGGATAATGGTCAGCGTCGCGGCGCTCGTCTCCCTTGCGGTCAGACGAGGACCCTGAGACCGCGCAGCGTCTCGGGCCGGTCCCTCCTCCCTTGTGTCCCGAATCGTTAAATGAGCAGAGCGCGCCCTCGGGGCGCCGTTGAGGATAGCGGTCATGGGGGCCGGGATGATGGGCTCCGTCATAGCCTGGGACCTCGCGCGCTCCCCCGACGTCGAGCGCGTCAGCGTCGGCGACCTGGACGCGGCGAGGCTCGCCGCGGTGAAGGCGAGGCTCGGAGAGAAAGGAGAGGTACGGAGGGTCGACGCGACGAGCAGGGACAGCGTCGTCCGGTTCCTGAAGGGTTGCGACGTGGCCGTCAGCGCCCTGCCTCACGGCGCGGTCCACCCCGTGGACCTGGCGGCCATCGAGTGCGGTGCGAGGCTGGTCAACACCGCCTTCGAGGACGAGCAGATGGCTCTCGACGCCAGGGCGAGGAGGCGCCGGGCGGTCCTCGTCCCCGGCTGCGGGGTCGCGCCGGGGCTCTCCAACATCCTCCTCGCCGAGGGAGCGAGATCGATGGACTCGGCCGAGGAAGGGCACGTCTACGTGGGAGGTCTGCCGCAGAGACCGGAGCCCCCTCTGTCGTACCACCTGGTCTTCTCGGTCAAGGGCCTGATCAGAGAGTACCTGAGCGCCAGGGTGATAAGGGACGGCGAGGTGAGGTCCGTCGCGCCCTTCGGGGCGGTGCTGAAGGTGAGGTTCCGCAAGCCGATAGGGACGCTCGAGGCGTTCTTCACCGACGGGCTGGGCTCCTCTATCCATACGATGCGCGGCCTCCGGGAGCTGGACGAGAGGACCCTGCGGTATCCCGGGCACGCGGAGAGGATTGGGTTCCTGCTCGAGGCCGGCTTCTTCGGGACGGAGAAGGTCCCTGTGGGCGACGGCGGACGGGCGGTCGCCCCGATCGACGTCTCGGCGGCCGTGCTCCAGAGGGTGCTCACCAGGGGCGACCCGAGGGACGTGACCGTGATGCGAGTGGAGACGGTCGGGAAGCGCGGAGGAGCGGGCGCGAGGGTCGTCTTCGACCTGGTCGACCGCTACGACGAAGAGAACCGGATCACCTCGATGGGGAGGACGACCGGGTTCACAGCCGCCATAGTCGCGAGGATGCTGGGCAGGGGAGAGATCGAGGGTGCCGGCGTGCTGCCGCCGGAGACGGCGCTGGGAGGGGCGGCGGTGAAGCGCCTCCTCGCCGAGCTCTCCGCCAAGGGCGTCACGGTCCGGAAGACAGTGAGGTCGCCCTAGGCGGCGCCTCTCGGCCGTTCCCCGACGTGCGCCCGCCCCCGGCCGCAGACGCCGCGACGAGTCGTAAGACTTACGAGCCACCAATCCCCCGTGGCTCGAGATGAGATCCGTCTTCGTCCCATGGAGCGTGGCCTTCGCTGAGGGCGAGAGGCTCCTCGACGACCTCTCTCGGTACACCCGGGTCGACTGCGTCGAGCTGCTCGACTTTACGTCCCAGATCGAGAGGCCGGACCGCGGCCGACCCAACCGGCCCGCCTCCAGGGTCCTCCCGACGTCAGGGGGCCTCGAGATGCCTCTGGTGAGGCGCGACGAGTTCGCGGCGGCCCTGCGGTTCATGGACAGCGCCAGGTCGAGGGGGTTCAAGGTGGCCTGCAACCTGGTCCCCCTCTGGCTCGGGACGCGCAGGCTCGGGCATTCGTCGCTCGTCGACGCGAACGGGAGGCGGATACCGGGACCCGGGGACCTCCCGACCTACGGCTGCCCGAACGACCCCCAGACCCTGCGGCACGCCGAGTTCATGGTGCGCGAGGTGGTGCGCGCCTGGCCGGACCTGGACGTCATGGAGCTCAACCACATGGAGTATCCGAACATCCTCCTGTGGGCGTACCCGCGGGTCGACCTGGAGAGCCTCTTCGCCTGCTTCTGCGGCTCGTGCGAGAGGGCGGCCCGGGACATGGGCCTGGACTTCGCAGGGATGAGGAGGGACGCCAGGTCGCTCCTCGAGCTGGCTTCTCATAGGGCGAGAGGGCCTCTGGTCGCGAACGCCGACGACCTGGTCAACCTCTTCCTGCAACGTCCCGGCCTGGCGGAATGGCTGAGGTTCAGGATGGACTCGATGTCGAGATTCACGCGCGCCCTGATCGCCGCCGGCCGGGAGGCCTCGAGGGAGCACAACCGCGGGCTGAGGCTCGGGCTCCAGTTCCAGCTCCCGTCGATGAGCCCCCTCCTGGGGACCGACTTCTCCTCGCTCTCCTCCGATCTGGATTTCCTGGTACCGAAGTTCTTCGACTACCTCCCCGGCTCGGTGATCCCGCTCGTGGCGAGGGAGCTCTCGTCCCGGACGGGGCTCGAGGAGGAGGGCCTCCGAAGGACCATCCGCGAGGCCTTCGACCTGGGTCGGGGCCCCGCCAGGTACAAGCCGTGCGCGGCCTATCCAAAGATCAGCCACACCATCCTCTACTCGAACTCGTTCGACTGCTCGATCTTCGGCCGTCAGATGAGGTACCTGGACCGGCTCCGTGGCAGGTCGGAGATCGTGCCGGCCATCCTCGAGTGCAACAGAGACAAGGCAGGCCTGAGGAGGAAGGTCCAGGCCCTGTCCAGGGAGGGGTTCGACGGCTTCTTCCTCTGGTCGTGGGAGGAGGGTCTCACCTCGGAGCACCTCAGGTCCCTCCAGGGGATCCTTTGAGCGCGCCGAGCGCCTGCGGCGCTCGGCCCCGAGCCTCCGGATGGGTGGCGTCACGCCGTCCGTATTGCCCTCGCACGAGACGGCGTCCGGGTCTGCCTCGGCGAGCCGGTGGAGCCCCTCGAACCGCCCGGTCGTGTCCCCCCTGGCGATCGACCGTCTTGCCGGGTCGCGCGCGGCGACTCTGCCGGGCATCCTTGCGCCGCCTCGGTCCCGAAGACATAAGGCGAGCCGGTCCGTGAGACGGCCGGTCCAGCGCATGCGCCCGGGGCAGGAAGGTCCATCGGCCGGTCGGCGGTCTCCTTGGATGCGCGTCTCGGCCGCGGGCGCGCTCCATGCTCTCGTCGTCGCCCTGCCCGTCGTCGCGCTCACCTCGGTCATGGTCTGGTTCTCCGAGAACCGCATAGCGCCGACCCCGTCCGTGGAGGGGTCCTCCGCCAACCCGCTTGGGCTTCTCACGTCCAACTTCGTCTACGACGGCTCGGTCAACGTCGAGAACATCGCGACCTCCTCGGCCTTCCTGCTGATCGTCTTCCTCTACTTCCCGCGGCTGGTGCGCGTCGTCTCCGCGTACCTCCTTCCGGTCGTGGCCGTCGCGGCGGGCGGGTTGGCGGAGCTCACGACGATCTCGACCGCGTACGCGACGACGAGCATCTGCGGAGCGGCGTGCTCGTTCTACGGGATGTCGGGGGTCTCGAACGCGGTCATCGGGTTCACGATGGCGAGCTTCCTGACCTGCTTCGCCCTCATGGCCCTGCGGAGGAGGGGGCATCGAAGGGCAGGGGCCGAGGCGAGCGTGGGGAAGAACGAGAGGGCGGCCATCCCGCGCCGGGCGACGACCCCCGGGGCCGAGGCTGCCCTGGCGGTGGCCTTCGTCGCCTACATCCTTCTGCTCCTGCTCTTCGCGGGGTTGATCGCGCTCCCGGCTCATCAGGCCAACGGCACCGGGGCGACGGGCCCCGCGTCCCCGCCCCCGCCGCCGGCGATACTCGTCCAGACGCCGCCGGTCTGGTTCGTCCACTCGGCGAGCCTGGCCTACGGGTTCGCACTCGCCGTGGCGATCGTCCTCGCGGCCGTCCGGCGATATGGGCCCTTGGTCCCGTCGGGCGAGTAGCGCCCGCAAATGCGTAAATACCCGTGGCCCGAGTTTTCGAGACATGTCCGAGAACAAGGAGAAGGGTGTCGATGGGATCGGGGACGGGCTCTTCGCGGGCCTCTTCGAGGCCCTCGCAAACAAGCACTCGAAGCTCGACGTCAACTTCCAGAAGGTCACCGTTTCGCTACCGAACGTGCGGATGAGCGTGGAGTTGAACGGGGTCATAACCCTCTCCGTTCACATGAGGGACATGACGCAGGAGGAGCAGAGGGCCCTAGCCGAGAAGAACGTTCAGATGATATCCGCGCCCTAGGCGCCGTCGAACAGAACAAGCCAAGGACGAACGAGCGCCTGACGGTGCTGGAGCCCCTTCCTAGTCCAGGACGTCGGCCAGGCCCCGCAGCTTCAGGGGGTTGACGGAGACGTGGCCGGTGAGCCTCGATACCCCGCTGCCGAGCGTCAGGATGCGGTCGCCCCTGTCGTAGAGGGTGAGATTCCATCCGATGCTCGAGAGCCTCCGTGCGATGGTCTCGGAACCCCGGAGGATGCCCTCGCCCGGGGCCTCCATGCTGACCAGGTCTCTCAGCCTGATGCCCGCCTGCTTCGCTCCCTGGACCTCCAGCGCCATCGCGCGGTCGCGAGAGTCGATGGAGAGGAGCGGGCAGCCCTCGATGGTGACGGTGATGCCTCCCGACGAGAGGCCCGAGAGCAGGCCGAGCACGTCCGTCGAACCTTCGTCCGCCCCAGAATCCAAGGTCGACCCCGGACCGCTCCGGTGCCTCATAAACCGTTTGGGTTCCGCTCCTCCAGGCGACCCTTTATGCGCGAGCCGTCCAGGTGGGAGGGGGGCTCGGGGCTTGGTCGAGAAGAAGCGCATCGTCCTGGACTGCGACCCGGGCGTCGACGACGCGCTGGCGATCGTGCTCGCGCTGAACTCCGGCAAGGTGGACCTGCGGGGGATCACCACGGTCTCGGGGAACGTGGGCGTCGACCAGACCACGCTGAACGCGCGGAGGCTCCTCGACTACCTCGGCGCGGACGTCCCCGTCTCCAGGGGCGCGGGTAGGCCCCTGAGGGTCCCTCCCTTCCACGCGAAGAGCGTCCACGGTCGGGACGGGCTCGGGGACAGCCCGCTGCTCTCGCCGGCCTCGTCGCGGGGCATCGAGCCCGAGGGCGCTGCGGAGTTCATCGTGCGCTCGGTCGAGTCGGGCGTGCGGACCATCGTGGCCACCGGGCCCCTGACGAACGTGGCCCGGGCGTTCCAGAGGGGAGGGACGACGATGGACGCCGTCGAGCAGCTGGTGATCATGGGCGGCGCCGTCCACGTGCCGGGCAACGTCGACAGCCTCTCCGAGTTCAACTTCTACGCTGACCCGGACGCGGCGGACTACGTCCTGCAGAGGACCGGGGTCCCGAAGGTGCTGGTCCCGCTCGACGTCACGCACAGGGTGGTCCTGACCAGCGCCGGCCTCGAGGGGATATCGGACTCCCGGGCCGGGAGGCTGGTGAAGTCCGTGTTCGGCAGGTTCCGGCAGGAGTACGCGAGGGAGGGGTTCAAGGGCGGACCACTGCACGATCCCCTCGCCATGGGCTACTGCATCGACGAGACCTTCCTCGACCTCCGGCCGACGATGGTCCGGGTCGAGACGACGGGGGCGTACACCAGGGGCGCCTGCGTGCCGGAAGAGAGGCCCTGGGTCGACGCGAAGGCCAACGTGAGCGTCGCCCTCGGGGTGGACTCCGAGAGGTTCCTCGAGTACTTCGAAGAAGTCGTCTCGCGCTAGGCCGGCGGGGGCGAGCTCCCCATGGGAGAGCGGGCGACGACCGGGGAAGAGGGGACGGGCTCAACCCATAAAGCGGGGGCGCGCCCCTCAATCGGGCGTGCGGTTCATCGAGAGCCACGTGTTCGAGGGAGACCCCCTCGTGGTCTGGGAGAGGGTCTCGGACCTCGCGTCCATCCCGCTCTACTGGCACGGGACACGGGAGTTCAGGGTCGGGGAGCACGACGGCCGGAAGATCGCCGAGGTGGTCTTCGCCTTCGGCGGCCGGGGCTCGGCGCTGGTGACCGTCGATGAGAAGAGCAGGACCCTGACGATCGAGTACGTGCGGGGGCCCTTCGGAGGCAGCCAGACCGTGACGGTGAAGGACGATGAGGTCGTCGCGGCGTGGGACGTGCGCTTCAACGGCATCTACAGGGTCCTCGGGCCGTTCAACGAGTCTCACTTCAGGGGTGGGACCCGGAACGCGCTGAAGAGGATCTGCGCTGGGACGCCGAGATAGCCATCGCCGTACCGCCCCGCTCCAGCCTTACCTAGGCAGGGGGCCCGCAGCCGAGGCGAGCGTGCCGACCCACCGGAGCGAGACGGCTACGGCGCGGTCTGCCCGGAGCCCTCAGGTCCTTGGCGCAGCCATCGTTCCCGCCCCGGAAGATGCTCTCATCCGACGGTTATGCCCGTCTCCAGTCGGATGAAGGATCCGAAGAGGTAGAGGGCCACCGTGACCGCGAGGAGGATCAGGAGAAGCTCCAGGTAGTCGCGCATGAACGGCTTACCCGATATGACCGACCCGTAGTACGACGCGAAGGTGACGATCACGATCGCCAGGCCTAGGGACGAGCCCAGCGCGTAGACCTGGCTCGCCGTCAGGAAGTACGGGCTCGCCAGGATTATCGCGGTGATGAAGTACGAGACGCCGGTGTAGGCGGCGGAGAGGCCCGCCGAGCCCTTGAAGCCCTGCTTGGCCTGCGCGTAGGCCGCGGAGGCCATCGCCAGGGACGCCGCTCCCCCGGCTATGATCCCGGCCAGGCCCGCTATCTCGGTCCTGTTGTATATCCCGAGCGACCCCGCGTGTATCCCGCTTATCTCCACGAGGGCGTCTGCCAGCCCCAGGACCACGAACGAGATGTAGCGGATCGTCGAGGACTCGAGCCGGGAGCTGAGCTCGTTCTCGTGCATCTCCTCGTCGGCGAGCACCTCGTCGAAGGCGGCCTTGTCCTCGGGGGGGACCAGGTGAGCGACCCGCTTGTAGTTCTTGATCGAGTCCACCTCGTGGCGCTCGAGGTATCGAATCGCGAACGTCAGGCCGAAGGTCCGCTTGAAGAAGAGCGCCCTCCCGATGAGGGCGGAGTTGACCTTCGGACGGTGGTCCGGGATGTACTTCTGCCAGAACTCCACGTGCCTCTGCTCCATTTTGGAGAGCTCTCTGAAGACTCCGGCCATCTCCTGATTCTTCAGGGTCGCTGCCAGGCTGGTGTAGAGGGTGAGGTCGGTTATCTCGTCGTCCACACCCTCCCTCGCCACCTCTAGGAGAGCGGGGTCGGCCATCTGGAACCTGCCCGGGCGCGTCACGCCTCGCTTTGAACTTTCCCACGCCCCCTTCCACGGGGCGGCCGTCCACGGTCCCCGCTCCCATCCCCCGTCGACCTGGAGATGTCGACGAGGTCCAAGACTACCCCGCGCCGACGGGCTGGCGGCGAACGACAGAGAGGCGCTCGACGAGTGAGGGCGACTCACGCCTGGCGTCATCCGTCAGGAGGTGGCATTCATAACTCTCAACTAGCACCCCCCCGGCGCCCCTTCATGCCAAGACGCGGGGAACGAGGTCCCATCTGCGGCGACCGCGGGCGCAGGAGGAGGGGATGAGCGGCGGACCTCGGATCGCTCTATCTGAAGGTCTTCCTGGGAGCGCGGCCGTTCGAGTCGCCCGGGCTCGACTCTCTGGCCGGCCGCATGGACGCGCTCCGCCTGCTGAGCGGCAACCCCCGAGACAGATACTTCACCGTCAGAGCCAGGGTGTCCGCCCTGAGCCTGGGGAACAAGGTGCTCTTCGGGACGGGCTGCTCGCCGTGTCGTTCTCCCTGGCGCTGGCGGCGCTCCTGGAGACGGGCTCTGCCCTCCTTTGCGAGCTCGTCTGCCTGGCGGGGCTGCTGGCGACGCTCTCGCTCTCGTCCAGGCTGGACGCCGAGCGGTCCCGGAGACGGGAGCTGAGGTGCGACTCGGTCGCAGCCTCGTTCGTCGGAGGTCGGGAGCTCATAGAGGCCATAGAGATCGGCGAGTCCCTCTCTAGGCCGATCGAGAGCCGGTCGAGGAGGAGGCCGCGGACTAGCGTCGGCGCCCACCCCCCTCTGCATGAGAGGATCGAGACCATCGGGAGGGCCGGAGCGACGGCCGAGCCACGCCCCGGGGAAGGCGCGCGAGACCGGTGACAGAGCGACAGTCGGGTCCCTCGAACACATATAAGCCCGGGGGTGGCACGCAGAGAACATGCGAGCCTACGTCTTCCTGGTCACCAAGGCCGGCACTTCCGAAGAGGTCCTTCGACAGCTGAAGAAGGTAGCCAAGGTCAAGGGCGTGACGCAGGTCGACTCCGTCTACGGACGGTTCGACGCCATAGTCACGGTCGAGGCATCCGACATGGAGAGCCTCGGAGACCTGATCTACCAGGTCATAGAGAAGGTCCCGAACGTGGTCCACACGGAGACCGCGCTGGCCCTGGCTCACAAGGAGTGAGTCCGCCGTGGCAGTGATAGCCTACGTCCTGGTGAGGACGAAGCCCGGCACCTCGCACGAGATCATCGCCTCCAGGAAGATCCCGGGGGTCCAGATGGCGAGCAGCGTCTTCGGTAGGTACGACGCGGTGCTCGTGATCTCCGCCAAGGACATGGACGAGCTCTCCAGCACGATCTACGACGTGATCGAGAAGCACCCCAACGTGGAGCACACGGAGTGCCTCGTCTCGATCCCGTACCCGCCGGAGGAGAAGCCGAAGGTACCTCCCGCGACCTTCTCGGTGATATCGTTCCAGTGCCCGAGCTGCAACGGCCTCAACAGGCAGGGCGCGGCCTACTGCCACCTCTGCGGCTACGCCTTCGAGACCGCCGAGGAGTTCCTCGAGGGCAAGCACGAGCGCTAGGCGACGCTCCACCGGGAGTCGGGACGGTCCCCGCGGATCCTCGCTCCTAACGCGCCGCGGCCGCCCGCGCAGCCCCTGACGAAGTTCCTCACGAAGGCGTCTCCGTCAGGGTTCTCGGAGCTGTTCCGTTCGGGATGGAACTGGACCCCGAAGACGGGCAGCCGTCGGTGCCGCATCGCGGCGACCGGGCTGGTCGCGCTCCTGGCGAGGAGGACGAATCCGTCGGGCAGCGGGTCGACCAGCTCGTGGTGCGACTCGTATACGGACATCTTGCGCGGCATCCCGGAGAACGGGCCGTCCCAGACGAGGACCTCGGTCTCGACGTACCTCTTTGTCGGTCTCGCCGCTCTGACGACCCTGGACCCGTAGGCGAGGCCGATGAGCTGGTGTCCGAAGCAGACCCCCAGGAGCGGCACCCGGGACGCCCTGATCGCCTCTACCTCCTCGCGGAAGGCGCTCTGCGAGCCCTCCTCGGAGAGCATCGCCGACGACCCGCTCAGCACGACCCCGTCGAATCGATCGAAGAGCTCCGCCGAGGCCCGGGGGCGCGCCAGGACATCCACCGACGCGCCGTTCGACGAGAGCGAGTCTTCGAGCTCTCTCGTCTTCCCGCCCGTGAGGTTGTTGTCGACCAGGAGGATCCGCGGCAAGACGTCGGGCGTGCGTCCGCGGCCACCTAAGCGTTTCGGACGGGGGCGCATAGGACGGCTCGGCAGACCGACAGCGCAGTCCCCCGGGTCGGCACGACGAGCCCACCTAGTCACGGGTTGAGCGGGGGGGACAGGACGTCGGGGAAGACGGGGGGGAAGAGTCCCCCCGTCTCGGTCGTGATCGCCGTGGCGGCGGACGGAGGAGGAGGCACCGTCGCCGCGGGCGTCTCTGGGCACTTCCCTGGCGAGACGGATTCGTCCGGGAAGAGGCGCCTGTAGGGCGCGGCTCCCTCCGCCTGGAAGAGCCAGGTCCGAAAGCTCGAAGGGTTCGGGCTGTAGGCATCGAGGCGCGAGCCGGTCTGACCGGCCCAGTCCCTGACGACCCGTGGGTCGTAGGTGAGGCAAAAATCCCCGGGCGAGAGCCTCGTCACGTCGTAGAGCGCCGCTCCAGAGGGCGGAGAGGCCGCGCTGAACCCCCCCTCGAGGACGGCCCAGGCCTGGCCCGGAGAGAGCGTGAAGACGAAGCAGGCGATGGTCCTCTCCGGGCCGTCGAAGTGGACGAGGCCCAGAGGAGGCGAGTTGCGCGGGACGCCCCTCTCCGGAAGTGGCGGAGGGACGGTCTCGCTGGCCAGGAAGGACACCCCGAAGAGCGCGGTCGAGCAGTAGACCGGCCAGTACGCCCCCCCGAAGTAGTAGGAGTCCCTTAGGAGGACTACGCTCCTCTGGCCCGAGTCCAGGTTGCGGAATCCCCAGGCGACGACCCCCTGTCTCCGGTCGTACCAGGCCCACCCGGCCTCGACGGAACCGGAGCCGTCGGTGACCACCTGCTCGAGCCTCGCCTGGCGCTGGCCCAGGGCAGTCCTCTGTTCTTCGGTGAGAAGCCTCGGCCTTGCCAAACCCTTCGGCTGCGGGCCCCTCGCGCTATAAGACGGTTTTGGAGCAGTCCCGCTACGGGGAGTGTCGAGGCGCGGAAGCTCCCTCATCAGGTGGAGGGAGCCGCTCCCGGTCGGGACCGCTGGCCCTTACGGGCCGACGCGGTCGATCGAGCTTCGGCAGGTCGCGAGTCGGACCCAAGTCCCATCGAGGGCGAAGAATCATTCAAGCGACCGACAGATTGTTCTAGGACCGAACTCTAGGAGAGAATCCCTTTCCTCCCTCCCTTCTCACAACGGGCCGAATCGACGGGCCCTTTCGCCATGGGAGACCTGAAATAGGGCGCGCTGGCCCCCCGTCTGTTTGGAGAGAACTTCACCGCGGCCTTCTTCCGCGCCGGCCGCAGGAGCGGAGAAGAAGCGGAACCTCATGGTCAGGCTCGTCGGCGAGCTCGAGGTGGCTGGTCCGAACCTGGCGGAGATCGCCCGGAGGCTCCACGAACCGAAGGAGAAGGTCAGCTACGCCTTCAGGTCCAAGATCGAGAGGAACGGTTACGTGGTTCAGGCCACGATCGACTGGAGGGCTCTCGGGCTGACGGAGGTCGGAGCGATCGTCGACGTCTCCGACGAGTACTCCCGTAGAGCATCCGACATCTTCTACGGCATGGACGAGCGTTGGTTCCTGAGCAGCTTCGGAAGGACCCTTCCGGTCGGGAAGTTCATCCTCAAGTTCGCGCTCCCGGACGAGCAGGAGGACGGCCTGACCCGGCTTCTGAGAGGGATGAAGCGCTCCGGCTTCATAACGAAGGTCCACGAGACCATGCGCTTCTCTCCAAGGAGGATCAAGCCGATGCGCGTCGAGCTGTTCGACTTCAAGCGGGGCAGGTGGGATTTCGATTGGAAGTCGACCCCCAGTCGACGCGCAACGGTCGCAGCCCGCCGCGCCCCGTCCGAAGGCCTCGATCGCACCGACCTCGCCATCCTGGCGAAGTGCGCGCCCGACGCGACGATCTCGATCAAGGAGGTCGCGAAGGTCCTGGGCTTGAGCACGAAGACGGCGTACAGGCACGCTCGCCACGTGGAAGGTAGGCACCTCATACAGGGGTACCGGGTGAACTGGACGAGGAGCCACCTGAACCGCGACGCCGGGAGGCCGCACGCGCCGAATCACAGGTTCGCTTACCTGCACCTGTACGTCCGCGACGTCAACCAGGAGGAGGGAGCCCGCCTGAGCGGGATGCTGGACGTCATGCCTTTCCTCCTCTCGGAGTCGATCGGGCCCGACTACTTTGCGGACATCGCGACGCCCCTGGACCAGTTTGTCGAGACCATGACGTACATTCGAGACGCTCTCGAACCCGTGGCTTGGAGATCGAAGTGCTTCGTCGTCGATGTGGCGAGCTACTGCAACTTCACCCCTCCGCGACACCTGTACGACGAGAAGAAGGGGAGGTGGGTCTTCGACCTGCCCGGGCAGATGTCCGCTCTCGACGAGCAACTCAGGATCGTCCGGGAGGAAGAGGGTCGGGGGCGGGACGCAGTACGGAGGCTAGGTCGCGGCCCGGCCGGGCCGCGAAACGCCGTCGTGTCCGCGGACGCCCCACGCCGCCGATGATCGGTGCTGTCCGCTACTTCTTCTTCGAAGCCTTGGGCTTCGCGCTGACCTTGGCCAGGATCTTGGCCAGGGTGGCCTCCTGCTTCGCCCTGCTCCTGGCGGCGTCCTTGGCGATGGACGACTTGAGCCCGGCGAGCTCGCCGTGGAGAGATGCGACCTGCTTCTCCAGCCTCTTGGTCCCGGCCTCGTGGCTCTTGACGTGGTCTCCCAGGTCCTTGGAGCGCGTGTGCGTCGCCAGATCCTTCCGGAGCGCCGCTATCTGCGCCTCCAGCCTCTTGGCGGACGCCTCGTGGCTCTTGCGGAAGCTCCCTACGTCCCTGTTGAGCGAACCCACGTTCTCTCTCAGTATCTTGAGCTGGGTGCGTCTCCCCTCTCCCTGAGATGCCGCCGTGTTTACCGCGCCGGTCTCTCCCTGTTGTGAGGTCGCTTCGGTCGTCGCCGCGGGCTGCATGGTCTCGTCGGCACTGCCGCCTTCGGTACCTTCGCTCGCGCCTTCTACTGAACTCATATCCTTACGATTGAGGCCGCTAGTGCTAATTAATCTTTGTATCGGGCGCCTGAGCCGGAATATCCTCACGCCGGGGTGGAACGGGCAAACGCGGACGTGGCGGAAGTCACGAACGCGCCCGAATAGCCCGAATTGAAGACTTTGGCGCGTACTATTTATAGTGATTTTCTTGTAATTAGATTATAATATTACATACTTTATTGAACATCTATATACAGAATTGACATAGCTGACGTCATGGTCGAAAGCACCAAGCCAGCAAAGGAAGGCGACCGCAGGACCTTCCTGAAGGTGGGCGCAGGTCTAGTCGTCGGCGCCGCGGTGGCAGGCGTCGCCACGGACGCCTACCTCTCCAGCGTGATAAGCGGAAACAATAGCTCTTCGAGCAGCACCGTTTCCTCGCTCCAGTCGCAGCTCGACGTGACATCGTCCCAGCTGAACTCTGCCCAGGGGCAGGTCTCCTCGCTCAACTCGCAGCTCTCCTCGACCCAGGCGCAGCTGTCGAGCGCGAACTCGCAGCTCTCCTCGGTCTCGACGGAGCTCTCCTCGACCCAGCAGGCGCTCGCGAGCGCCAACGGCCAGGTCTCGTCGCTGAGCGGCCAGGTCTCGACCCTGAACACCCAGGTCACCTCGCTCAACTCGGCAGTGACGACGGCGAGCTCGCAGGCCGCGGCGCTGCAGAGCAGCCTGGACTCCGACGCCGCGTTCCTCGTGCTGAACTCCAACGAGCAGATCGAACTGGAGGCGATCGTCGAGACGATCATCCCGTCCGACAGCAGCGGCGCCGGAGCCAAGGAGGCGGGGGTCGTCTACTTCATCGATCACCAGCTTAAGGGCATCTACGGGAACGACGGGAACGTCTACATCGGCGGTCCCTGGATCCCGGCGAACACCCAGACGGCCGTGACTCAGAACGGCGTGACCTACAGCGGCGCGACCGTCACCTACTCGGTTGCGAGCACCAACTACACCGTCAAGTATCCGCCCACGGCGAACGTCAGGGTCGGCGCGGGGACCCGCTACCAGTACGCATGGAACAAGAGGGAGTTCTGGAGGCTCAGCCTCGCGGGCATCGAGACCTACGCCAACGCGGCCTACGGCGGCAACTTCGAGGCGCTCTCGGCGACGAACCAGGCCGCGTGCCTGACCGACCTCTGGAACAACAAGCCGACCGCCGCCCAGTTCGGCGGGATACTCCCGTCGGACTTCGCCTACGAGCTCTTCTTCATGACGTGGGCGGGGTTCGGGATGGACCCGGTCTACGGGGGCAACAAGGGCATGGCCGGTTGGCTCTACACCGGGTTCAACGGCGTCAACATGGGGAACTTCTACAACGAGGGCTACTCGACCAAGGCGATAATGGTGGCGACCACCCCCATCACGCTCAAGCCCGCGAGCCTCGGACAGTTCCAGAAGGGGTCGCCATAGGAGGCGATGGAGATGTCTACCGTAATCCAAGAAAACCCGGCGGACGTGGTCGTGATGGGCCTCGGCTTCATGAGTGGGACCATCGCGACGGAGCTCTCGATGGCCGGCTTCAAAGTCGTTGGAGTGACCAGGGGGCCCTACTGGAACTTCGACGTTGACTTCTCCACGAACAAGTACGACGAGTGGGGGATCGGCTTCGAGAGGAAGTTCGACTTCCCGGCGTCCTACCAGACGACGACCATCAGGAACAACGTCAACCAGTTCGCCCTCCCTGCCAGGAGGCCTACCTTCCCCATCCAGTACCACTCTCTCGGTTTCGGCGTCGGAGGCGTGGCGCAGCACTACGGGGGGAACATGGGCCGCCAGGGTCCCTGGGCGTTCACGATGGCCTCGTCGACGGCCAGCAGGTACGGCGCCGGTCACCTGGCATCCATCAATCCGAACGACGACACGGAGGACTGGCCGTTCACCTACGCCCAGTACGAGCCGTACTATGTGGCCTGGGAGCAGGCCGTGGGCGTGAGCGGAAAGGGCAACGGGAACGTGAACGGCTCCCCGATGCCGATGTCGAAGGACTACCCGCTGCCGGGCCACCCCCTGACGCCACTGGGGGCGGCGTTCCAGGCCGCCTGCGAGAGCCTCGGGTACTACGCCTGCCCTCACGTCAGCTCGCTCTCCTCGGAGGCCTACACGAACACGTACGGCGTCTCGGTCAATGGCTGCGCCTACGACGGGTGGTGCGGGTCGTCCTGCAACTATCCCTGCGAGACGGGCGCCAAGGCCAACTCCGCGAACCGGATGATCCCCGCGGCGATCAAGACCGGGAAGTTCAGCATGGTCCTCAACAGCGAGATCTTCAGGATGGACACGAACTCCGACGGGACCATCGCCGACATCCGCTACTACGACGCCGAGGGGAACGTCCACGTCCAGCCCGGCAAGGTCTTCTTCAACGGCCTCTGGGGCTACAACCAGACCAGGTCGATGCTCATCTCGGGCGTCGGCGCGGCCTACAACCCGACGACGGTCAAGGGCACCGTCGGGAGGGGGCTCACCTACGGCTACGGGACCTACAGCTCCACCGGCGGTCCGGGCGGGACGATGGCGGCCATGGGGCTCAACTCGTTCTGCGCGGGGAACGCCGCGGGTGGAGACACCTTCATCTACGACTTCATGGACGACAACTTCGACCACACCAACCTGAACTTCATCGGGGGCGCTCAGCAGAGCGCGGGAGGCTACTCGGGGGGCGGCCCGGCCAACCTGACCCAGGCGGGAGGGGTGACCGCCGCCAGCATGGGCTCCACGTACAAGGCGACCCAGAAGAACAAGTACCAGGCGACGGGCTCGGCGCACGTCGGCCTCGGTGGGGTCGCTCCCGACCTGCCGAACACGACCAGCTACTGGGACCTCGATCCTCACTACGTCGACGCCTGGGGAGACCCGTGCGCGAGGATCACCCACGACTGGACGCCCAACGGCTACAACGGGGCGACCTACTTCGCCTCGAGCCCCGGCAACGCGCCCCTGATCGCGATCCTGAACAAGCTCGGAGCGACGAACATCACCACCGGGGGCACGGTCGTCCCGCCCTTCTCGGCCCACACCGACTGGTGGGGCCACCACTGGCGGGGAGGCAACCGGGTCGGAGCGAGCGCCTCCACATCCACCTTCAACGGCTGGCAGCAGTGCTGGACCGCCCCGAACCTATTCGCGGCCGGCGAGGTGAACAACACGACGGGCGACACCGTGCCGTCCGGGACGCACATCGCGGGCCCGCAGGTCCAGATCGCCTCCGAGGGGATGCAGAAGTACCTGGCGAGCCCGGGCCTGCTCACGGGCACCCTCGACGGGAAGACGGGCCCCACCTGAGGGGACCTCTCGCCTCCGGGCTCCCGGTCCTCGCGGATCGGGGGTCCCTCCCCCGTTTCTGAACTTTCAGACTCCATCCGATGCCCGGTCACCGCAGGCATGGACCGTGGCCTTCTAGTCACTCACAGTAGACGTCCCGGTTCTGGAGGACGTGCAGCGCCGTGAACGTGGGGATCGCAGAGGTGACGAACGCCGCGAGGAGGATCCCCTCGTAGATCGGGAGCTGGAAGGCCTGCGTCAAGTCCCAGGAGAGGTCGAAGGCCGTCAGGGCCACGACGAACGAGTAGAGCACCAGCCTGTAGGCCTTGTCTCGGACGAAGAGGGCGACGATGACGATAGCCGCGCCCACCACCCCGAACGACTCGAGGCAGTAGACCAGGGACACCTGGGAGACGGGGTCGAGCTCAGCGCCCCCGGTCGAGAGGACGTAGGCCGTGACGCCCGTGACCGAGACCTTCATCATGAGCGCGGCGAGCAGCACCTGGCCCGCCTGTCTCTCGATGCGGACCGCGCGGAGGACGCGCTCGCGGCGAGGGTGCAGGCCTAGACCGTTGACCACCTGTCTTCACAGATTCGGCGCCGAAGATGGACCGCTTATAACACGGATACACGATTGCCATCCCCGAGAACCTCGCGGACGAGCCCCGAGGAGATTCCCCGTCGGCTCGTGCGATATTCTCTTACGCATAACAATACCCATAGGGATAACCTTGCCAGGAATTGTTATATTATGGCCGTTATAACGCGCGCTCATGACCCAGACAGACCGCCTCCTGAAGAACAACGAAGAGGCCGCCAAGAGTTTCACAAAGGCAGGGCTGCCCATCGCACCCGCTCGCAAGCTGGCCGTCCTGGCCTGCATGGACGCCAGGCTGGACGTCCACCGGATCCTGGGACTGGAGGAGGGCGACGCGCACGTAATCAGGAACGCCGGAGGCGTGGCGACCGACGACGCCATCCGCTCCCTGCTCATATCTCAGCGGCTGCTGGGCACCGACGAGATCGTCCTCATCCACCACACCGACTGTGGCATGCTGACGTTCAAGGACGACGACCTCAAGGGAAAGATCGAGCACGAGACCGGGATACGCCCACCCTTCGCGCTCGAAGCGTTCTCCGACCTCGACGATGACGTCAGGCAGAGCATCGCCAGGATCAGGGCGAGCCCCTTCATCCCGCACAGGGAGAGGGCGCGTGGGTTCGTCTACGACGTGAAGACAGGGCGCCTTCGAGAGGTGAGCGCCGAGCGGCGGGTGACGGGCGAGACGTCGGGCGGTCCGACGGCCCGGGGCAGGGACCGAGGATGAACTACAGAAGGGTCTGTCCCATCTGCCTGAGCCGGCGCGGAGAGGAGAGGGTCTTCCACGACCTGAAGGAGCTTCAGCGCCACAAGAGCGAGTGCCACTCCTACTGAGGGCAACCGCGCCCGTTGCGGGTGGGTGGGCGGCCGGGGAGACCCAGCGGTGAGCGCCCCTGCGTCCGAGCACGCGAGCCGCGCTCGCCGCCGAGGACGACATCCGGGCGGAGGAGGGTTCGGCCGCTAGAGCGAGCCGCGCAGGCGGTGGAAGGCGTGGAACGGCAGGAGGTTGCGCAGGAAGTGCAGGTTGGGGAAGGCGACGATCGCGATCAGACCGGCGGCCAGAATCGCCACTAGGACCACCACGGCGATCGCGATGAGCCTGTGCGACCCCTTCAATCTCCCATCTTCGCTCGGGACCACTTGCCGCTCGTATTAATGGCCTTTGAGCGACGGGAGCGGACGCGGCACCCCCGTTCCGGGGCGTCGGCCGCGTCCCGATCGGCGTCGGCCCCTCCGCCGGCGACGTCTAAAGAGTCCGCGCTCCGTCTCTCCGTCTTCAGACGGACGTCGCGGGCACATCGATGCTGACCACGGTCGTCCCCCCGGCCAGCTGGAAGTCGAGCGTGACGAGGTACGATTGCTTCGTGAGCGGCTGGTTCAGGGCGAACTGGAAGCTCTGCACGGGAGTGCCGGCGTCGCAGTCGAAGTAGCTGGGCACCCCCGAGCCCGTCTCGCAGACGACCGGAGACGCCGAACAGTCTGGGGACGAGAGCTCCTGCGCCACCGCAGGGTTCGGGTAGCAGAGGGTGAGCCCGGAGACCGAGACGTCGACGACCCTCGGGACCTCGATGGCGTTCTGGAAGCTGACCCATAGGACGAGATCGCCCGTCGCGTTGGAGGTCGCCGCCGAACTGGCGAAGACCTCGACGTGGGTGTAGCTCGTGTTGCTGCCCAGCGAGGCCTGGGGAGAGGTGACCAGTCCTATCCCGGTGTCCACCAGGAGCATCTCCGGGCTGGCCAGCGTCGACGAGATCCCGGCGCTGCCCGGCCGCAGGAAGAGGTAGCCCGCCGCTAGGGCAATGAGGACGATCGCCACCAGGGGGGCCACCAGGAGAACTCTTCTGTTCAAGTCGAGGTCGCGCGCCCGCGGTCCAGGCGTGGGCTAGATAAGCGTGGTCGAGCCGAGAGCATCGTTCGATTCTGCGTCCGTCAGACCGTCCAGATCAATCCTCACGGTCCGACCGGCGCCCCAGGCCGCTCAGCCCACGACCTCCCCGAAGAGGCGGAGGAAGTTGCCCCGCGAGACGAGCTCGATGTCCCCGTTCGACATGCCCCTCCTCCGGAGCTCCGCGGCGACGGCTCTCAGCTTCGTGTGGTCCTCCAGACCCTCCATCAGCCTCATCTCCTCGCCGGAGTTCTGCTTGATGTCGTCGAGCAGGTAGTCGTAGAAGTCGAGACCGAGGGCGACGTGCTCTATGCCCATGACCTTGATCGCGTGCTCCAGGTGGTCGACGTAGTCGGAGAGCGTCCGGGTCTCGGCGTGGTTGACCGCGAAGGGCCCGAAGACTCCCCCGTTCCTGGCTAGCGCCCGCAGCTGCTCGTCGGTCGTGTTCCTCAGCGACTCGTGGACCGCGGTCGCCCCGTGGGAGACCATCACCGGGGAGTCGGTGGCCTCGAGGACGTCGAAGAAGCTCTTCGGGGCGATGTGAGTGAGGTCGATGAGCATGTGGAGGCCGTTGGCCCTCTCGACCAGCGCCCTGCCCAGCTCGCTGAGCCCCCGGTCGTCCTCGTGGTGGTACCACCCGTCGGCGAGCAGGTTGCGCTCGTTCCAGACCAGGCCGCAGACCCGCATCCCCAGCCTGTGGAAGACCGCGATGAGGGACGGGTCGTCCTCGAGGAACTCGGCCCCCTCGGAGCCGAGGATGACCGCGATCTTCCCGTCGCGCTCGGCGCGCAGGAACTCGGCCCTGGTGGTCACCAGCCGGAAGTGCCGCGACTCGGCCAGGTCCTGATAGAAACGGTCGATCACGTGGAGGGAGCGCTTCATCGCCCCCGCCGGCTTGAAGGCCGACTCGACCCAGACGGCGCCCACCAGACCCGTCACGCCCCCCTTCTGGAGCTTCAGATAGTGCCGCCTGTCCAGGACGCGGCGCTCCCCGAGGTCCCTGAACTTGGTCACGTCGGCCGGGAGGTCGACGTGCATGTCCACGATCCCGCGCCTCGCGGCGCGACGGGTCGACGACGATGATGGCGAGCGAGCGGTCACGTCGGCCTCACCTCGGGACCCGCCTCACTTCCTGCACGATCAGCCTGGAGGGATACCGGTCCGAGTGGAAGACCTTCTGGGTCGCCCTCACTGGCTTGGCCTCGTCCCAGATCCCCTCTCCCGTGTTGAGGTTCGGGGAGTAGACGGGGAAGGCGCTCGAGGTGACGTCGAGCCTCACGCGGTGGCCCTTCTGGAACCGCTGGCCCGTGGCGGCCATGTCCACGGTGATCTCCATGACCGCCCCGGGGGTGACGGGGACCGCCTTCTCGAACCCCTCCCTGTAGCGGAGCCTGAGGATGCCGTGGTTGAGCCTCTCGGCGTAGCCGCCGGGGTGGACGTCGGAGAGCCGGGCTACGAAGTCGGTGTCGACCGCGCTGGTGCTGACGAAGAGCCGCGCGCTGAGCATCCCGACGGCGTTGAGGGGCGACGCGAGAGGGTCGGACGTGAAGACGAGGACGTCCCTGCGCCCCTGGATCGCCCTGAGGTCCTCGTTGGTCCCGTTCTGGAAGTTCTTCTTCCAGAACGGCGCCGGGGCGGGGTCCCTCGGGTCGTAGTCGAAGCTGGAGTGGTCCCGCCCCCCATCCCTCCTCGGCTCGGCCGAGAGCACCCCCGACCCCTCCAGCGTGTTGGAGGGCCCGGTCGCCGAGAGGTAGTAGACGCGCTCCCGTGCCTCCGGCAGCGGGAACTCGCTGGGGCGCATCCACCTGTTCGCGCCCATGAGGAAGAGCCTGGTCGGGGGCTCGTCCATGACCCCGTTCTGGACGCCCTTCAGCCAGTAGTCGAACCAGCGCAGGGCCTCCTGGCCGAGGTCGACGACCGAGGACGGGCCGTAGTCTATCTCCCCGACCTTGGAGGAGGGCTCGAAGGGCGCCGAGAGCGCGTGGTACCAGGGTCCGATGAGGAGCTTGTGCCGCTTCCTGAACTCCAGGTCCGGGTGGGCCTTGGTCAGCATCGGGAAGTACTCCAGGGCACCCCTTATGCTGTCGTCGAACCAGCCGGTCACGAAGTAGGACGGGACGTTCCAGCGTTCGACCATGTCGTCGCTCCAGAAGCTCTTCCAGTACTCGTCATAGGTCGGGTGGGAGGCGAGCGGGTTCTCCGGGGCGTCGACGACGCCGAGCTTGCTCAGCGTGTCCTTGAGCGGCCGCACGTTGAGCGCCAGCGCCCAGTCGAAGTCCTCGTCGTAGATCTCCTCCTTGAGCGTCCTCCCGGTGATGAAGAGGCGCCACATGGACATGATGGCCATCGGCGCGCCGAAGGCGTAGCCGGCGCAGTCGCGGAAAGGATGGAGCGAGGGGGCGCACATCACGAACGCGGCCCTGTGGTACCTCGACCGGAGCCTCATCGGGATGAGTTGGTCCCAGCCCTCGTAGGAGGGCCCGAAGGTCCCTATCTTCCCGTTCGACCAGGGGGCCGTGCCCGCCCACGCGAAGGAGTCGAACCCGTCCTCGGCCTCCTGGACGTTGGGCGTGAACGTCCCGCCCGAGTTGCCCCTTCCTCGGACGTCCATGTGGACGACCGCGTACCCGGACCTGGCGAAGGACGCGCTCAGCCGCCTGAGCCTCTCCTTCCGCCCGCTGTCCTTGACGTACGGGGTCCTGTTCATAATCACCGGGAACCGACCCCTGCCGGGCGGAAGGAAGACGTTGGCCGAGAGCTTCACGCCGTCGCGCATCGGGACCTCCAGGTCGTATGCGATGGTGGGCCCCTTGGGTTCACTCATGCCCGGGGGAGACGCCGCGGCTTATTTAGGAACTCGCCCGGTCCGGTCGACCTTCACGAAGCGCGCCGGGCTGAACCTGGCCGCGAACTCTGAGCCCACCGGCGAGCCCTCTATCTCGGCCCTCACCAGCTCGGCTGTCGCCGGGGCGAGCGTCACCCCTAGCCTGCAACTGCCGGTCGCCAGATGGAGGTTCTCGAACCCCGGGACCCTGCCGACGATGGGCAGCTGGTCGGGCGTGCAGGGCCTGAAGCCGATGCCGAACCCGGTCGGCCGGGCCGCCCCCTTGAACCGCGGGAGGTGCTTCTCGGCCTGCTCGACCATCCAGCGCCTGCGCCAGCCCGAGAAGCCCCGCTCGAACCCCCTCATCTCGAAGAAGCTCGTGAGCCTGAAGCGGCGGTCGCTGTGCTGGATCGCGGCTATGCCCGTGTCCTCCAGGAGGGCGGGGCACCCTATGATGCGCTCGTCGGTCTCGAAGAGCATCGACCAGCCCCGCGCGGGGAGAAGCAGGGGGTCGTGCCCGAGCGTCCTGCATACCGCCCTGCTCCACGAGCCGGCCGTCACGACGCAGTGGTCGGTCGGGAGCGCCTCCCCATCCAGCACGACCGAGACCGTGCGGCCGCCGACGCCCTCGCGCTCCAGGCGGGGCTCTCCCCGGCGGATCCTCACTCCCATCTCGGCGACGCGCCCCGCGAGTCCGGCCAGGAGGGAACCCGGCTCGATCGAGAGCTCGTCCTCGGCGAAGACCCCGCCGCCGAAGCCCGCGAACCCCATCTCCGAGAGCTCCTTCCCATCCATGAGACGGGCTCCGCCGGCCTCGGCGACCCTCTTCGCTCGCTCCGGGCTCTCGTAGAGGCCCGCGATGCCCTCGAGCCGGTCGACGGCGAGCCGCTCACGCTCGAAGAACTCGCGGTAGAGCTCCAGGCTCCTCCTGCCGAACGCGGTGATCGTGGCCTCGTAGCCAGAGAGCCCCCGACGGGAGGCGATCCGGAACCACCTCAGGTTCCTGAGGACCTCGACCATCGAGATCGAGACCGCGGAGCGCCGCCCCAGGAACGAGGAGAGGATCTCCCCCATCCCTATCGACGGCGCGACGCCCGTCGAGGGCGTGATCAGGCCGGCGCTGAAGACGGCAGAGGACTCGCCGGGGCTACCCCTCTCGACGATGGTCACCTCGTGGCCGCCCGCAGCCAGCTGGTACGAGACGAAGAGCCCGGTGACCCCTCCGCCGACGACGACGATCCTCATCGGCCTCTCAAGCCTCCGCAGAGGGGTGCAGGTAGCAGGCAGCCCAGTGGCCCGGGGTCACCTCGACCATCGGCGGCTCGGTCCCCGCGCAGACGTCCATGGCGTGGGGGCACCTCGTCCTGAACCTGCAGCCCGATGGGAGGGCCATGGGGGACGGGATGCTGCCCGCGAGCGGCTTCTTCCTCGGTCCGGACCCGGGGGTCGGGACCGCGTCGAGGAGCGCCCGGGTGTACGGGTGGAGCGGGTTCCTGAAGAGCTCCTTCGTCTCCGCCATCTCCACGATCTTCCCCAGGTACATGATCGCGACGGTGTCGCACATGAAGCGCACCACACCGAGGTCGTGGGCGACGAACAGGTAGGTAAGGGAGAACTTGGACTGCGCGTCCCTGAGCAGGTTCAGGATCTGCGCCCTTATGGACATGTCCAGAGCCGAGACCGGCTCGTCGAGCACGAGGAGCTTGGGCCGGAGGACCAGCGCCCTCGCTATGGCGACGCGCTGCTGCTGCCCTCCCGAGAGCTCGTGAGGGTACCGCTCGTAGTGGTCCGGGGTGAGGCCGACCGCCTCGAGCATCGCGACGGCCGAGGACCTCCTGAGGGCGGGGTCCCCCTCGCCGTAGATCACGAGCGGCTCCTCGACTATCTTCCCCACCTTCATCCTGGGGTCGAGGGAGGCCGCGGGGTCCTGGAAGACCGCCTGGATGTTGCGCCGCATCGCCCGCCTCGCCGCGGCCCCGCCTCCGGCCCCGTGGACGACCCTGCCCTCGTAGACGACCGACCCCGAGGTCGGCTCGTAGAGGCCGAGGATGGTCCGGCCCGTCGTCGTCTTGCCGCATCCGGACTCTCCGACCAGGCCCAGCGTCGAGCCTTCCTCGATCGAGAAGGAGACGTCGTCGACGGCCTTGACGACCCGGGTCTTGCGCTGCAGCAGCTCGCCGAAGGACCTCCCGGCCGGGAAGTACTTGCGGAGGTTCCTCACCTCGAGGAGGGGCCCCCGAGGGGACGAGGAAGAGGATGAGGAGGTCATTCTAGGGCGCGCCTCCCGGACGGGCGCCGCCGCGCCCTCCCTCCTCGAGCCAGCACTTCGACGCCCGTCCCCCTTCCACAGGGAAGAGGGGCGGGGCCTCGAGCCTGCACCTCTCGAACGCCGCGTAGCACCGGGGATGGAACCTGCACCCCGAGGGCGGGTGGACCAGGTCGGCTATCTCTCCCGGGATGGAGTTGAGCCGCTCGACGTCGGCGTCGACCCGGGTCATCGAGCCCAGCAGCCCCACGGTGTAGGGGTGCCGGGGCTGGTCGAAGACCTGCTCGGCCGTCCCCAGCTCCATGCCGTGGCCTGCGTACATCACGAGGACCCTCTGGCAGTACTGGGCGACGATGCCCAGGTCGTGGGTGATGAGCATCACCGACATCCGCCTCTTCTGCTGGAGGCTGCGCAGGAGCTCGAGGATCTGCGCCTGCGTGATCACGTCGAGGGCGGTCGTCGGCTCGTCGGCTATGAGGAGGACGGGGTCGGTCACGAGCGCCATGGCGATCATGATCCTCTGCCTCATCCCGCCGCTGAACTGGTGGGGGAACTCGCGCACCCGCTTCTCCGGGTCTGGGATGCCCGTCGCGGCGAGGAGCTCTATGGCCTTGTCCTCTGCCTGCCGCCGCGGGACCTTCTCGTGGGCCATCAGCGCCTCCTCGATCTGGAAGCCCACCCTGAAGACCGGGTTGAGCGAGGTCATGGGGTCCTGGTAGATCATCGAGACCCTCTTCCCGCGGACCCGGCGCATCTCCTCCTGCGACTTCTTCAGCAGGTCCTCGCCGTCGAGCAGGATCTCACCCGAGTCGACCCGGCCCGGGGGCGACTGCAGGAGGCCCATCGTCGTGAGGGCCGTCACCGACTTGCCCGACCCCGACTCCCCCACGACGCCGAACATCGAGCCGCGCTCGACCTCGAAGGAGAGATGGTCGACGGCCCTGACGGTCCCGTAGCCCAGGTGGAACCCCACGGAGAGGTCCCTGACCTGTAGGATGGGGTCCCCGTTGTTAGCTCTCGGCAAGTTGCACCACCAACGATTCGCGCCTCCTCTTGAGCCTAGGATTGAAGGCCTCGCGGAGCCCCTCGCTGATGAAGTAGAACGAGAGCGAGGTCAGGAAGATCATGAGGCCGGGGAAGAACGACATCCACCAGGCGCCGCGTATCCAGTAGTCGAGGGAGATGTTGAGGACGAACCCCCAGCTCACGGTGATCGGGGCCAGCCCGAGGAACTCCACCGCCGCCTCGGTCAGCACGACGACCGGGATGGAGAGGGAGGTGTAGATCAGTATGAGGTCGAGCTGGTTCGGCAGCAGGTGCCTGAAGACTATGCGGGAGCCGCTCGCCCCCATCACCCTCTCGATCTGGATGAACTCGCGCTTCATCATCGAGAGGACGTTGGCCCGGACCAGCCGGGCCATGAAGGGCCAGGAGGTGAGCGCGATGATCAGCATGATGTTCGTGATCGACTGGCCCAGCAGGGCCACCACCAGCAGGATGAGCGGCAGCGTGGGGAGCGTCAGGAAGACGTCGGCGATCCTCATGATCAGGCCGTCCAGCTTCCCCCCTAGGTAGCCCGCCAGGAGGCCCGCCACCGTCCCCAGGACGGCCAGGAGCGCGCTCGCCCCTAGCGCGACGAAGAGCGAGGTCCTCGCCCCGAAGACCATCAGCATCAGCATGTTCCGCCCGACGTAGTCCGTCCCCATGGGGAAGGAGAGGCTCGGCGGGAGGAGGGCCGGATAGGCCAGGAGGTCGCTGGGCCCGACGGGGAAGAGCAGGCTGGCGAAGATCGCCGAGAGCGTCACCAGCGCCAGGAAGGAGAAACCGAAGGCCGCCTCCTTGTTCCGGAAGAACTCCCGGGCGAAGGCCGCGAACCTGACCGCGCGCCCCGGGGCGCCGACGCTAGTCATAGGTGATCCTCGGATCTAGGAGCCCGTAGACCAGGTCGGTCACCAGGTTGGCCCCGATGATCATGATCGAGAACATGAAGAAGAGCCCCAGCACCACGGGGTAGTCGTGGCTCAGTATCGAGTTGAAGGTGAGAAGGCCGAGGCCGGGCCAGGAGAAGACCGACTCGGTCAGGATCGCCCCCGTCAGCAGGAACCCGACGAAGAGCCCGGTCATCGTCACGGTCGGGAGGAGGGCGTTCCGAAAGGCGTGCCTGAAGAAGACGACCCGCTCGGAGAGGCCCTTCCCGCGGGCGGTGGTTATGAAGTTCTGGTCGAGGACCTGCAGCAGGCTCGTCCTCATCAGCAGGGAGAAGTTGGCGATGTTCACTAGCGTGAGCGTCAGCATCGGGAGCGCGAGGTGCCTGAGGACGTCCACGACCCCCCCTCCGTCCACCGACGAGATCCCGCCGGGGGGGAGCCACCTGACGTCGAGGGAGAAGACGGTCAGCAGCATGAACCCGAGCCAGAACGCCGGCATCGAGTAGAAGAAGAAGGCGATCGAGGAGAGGGACCGGTCGATCGCCGAGAAGCTGCGCCGCGCGCTCGTGACGCCCATAAGGATCCCCAGGCCTATGGTCAGCAGGAGGCTCGGCACCATGAGGAGGAGCGTGTTCGGGATCCTGGCCGCTATGACCTGGAAGACCGGCTGGAGGTAGAAGTACGAGGTCCCCCAGTTCCCCGTGAACATCCCGGCGATGTAGTCGAAGTACTGGACGTAAAGCGGCTTGTTGAGGCCGTAGGAGGCGAGTATCTGCTCCCTCCCGGCGGCGGTTATCCGCGGGTCGGAGAGCAGGACCGAGGTGGGTCCCCCCGGCGCCAGGTGGACCACCGCGAAGTTCAGCGTGGCGACTATTACGAGCAGGGCGACCGCGATGACGAGCCTTCTGGCGAGGTAGGTTGCCAGACCCATGCGGAGACTTGTCCCTGCCTAGGTCGGTCAGCCCCGGTATCCTGCTGCGGCCGGAGTGCGCCTCAGGGTCCCGGCCCTCGCTGCGACGAGTGCCAGGACGGCAGCCGTCACGAGCGTCACGGCCGCCGCGCCCGCCAGGCCGATGCTGGTGGACGACGAGGAGGTCGTGGTGGTGGCGGTGCTGCCCGTGGAGGCCGCTCCGGTCGACGAGCTGGCAGTCGCCGAGGTCGTCGAGCCGCTCCCCACCTGGGAGACCGCGGCCAGCGACTGGGCCTTCAGCGCGCCCCAGTAGTCGTGCTCGGGATTGCCCAGTCCGAGCTGGAAGCCCTGGAACTGCGGGGACCAGGCGACCACCTCGATCTGGTAGTAGAGCTCAAGGACCGGGAGCTGCTGGTAGACGATGGAGTCGATCTGCTGGAATATGGCGACCCGCGCCGCCGTCCCGACGGTGCTCTCTTCCTGGGTCACGAGCTGGTTGACCTGAGTGCTGTTGTACCCTCCCGCGTTGAACCCGCCCGCGCCTGCGTTGCCATCGAGTGAGCTCACCATGTAGAATGCCGTGACGTCGGGGTCGGGCGACTCGGAGATTATCGAGAGCGCCATGTTCCAGGCCTTGGGCGGCGCGGCGCTGTAGACGGCGTTGTCGAAGTCGGTCGTGTCCAGGGTGGAGAAGTGCAGGTTGATCCCGACCGCGGCCAGCCTCGACTGTATGAGCTGGAGCATCTCGGTCGTCGGACCGGTACCCGCGGCGCCGATGCCGCCCGTGGGCGCGACCAGGCTGAGCTGGAACCGGGTCCCGTTAGACGCGGCCGGGTAGCCCGCCTGGGTGAGGAGCTGTTCAGCGGCGGTCGGGTTGTAGGCGTAGGCCGGGCTGGGGATGGACTTGTTCTGGGTAGGAACCCCGTTGTAGAGCATGTTGGGGACCTCGATCTGGTTGGCGACCAGGTAGTGACCCGCGCCCAGCGAGGCGTTGAGGATGTTGTCGGTGTCCAGCGCCATCGCTATCGCCTGCCTCACCATCACGTTCGAGGTGGGGTTCGAGGCGTTGTTGGCGGTGGTCGGGAGGACGTTGAACGCAAGGTAGATGTTGGACTGGTCCTCCTCCGTGTTGACGGTGAGCCCCTTGGCCGAGAGGGCGGACGCGTCGGTCGGGGGCACGTTCTGCATGTAGTCGGCCTGTC
>JBEKTS010000039.1:0-18869 GCA_049515775.1 Nitrososphaerales archaeon
CCTATGTTATGGGGGTTGGAGAAGGATTCCAAGGTCTTCGCTAGAGAAGCGACGGGCCTTGTGAGGGGAATCTCGCCCCTCGGCGCATTCGTGGCGGGCATGCTCGCGATGTCTCCCCCGGTCGTGATCTACGAGTTCTGGAGCCTCACGCCCGCGATCTTCCCGAGGAGCAACACCCTCATCATCGTAGCGCTGGTCTTCGTCCCGGTCATCTTCTGGGCGCTGATGTACATGCAGTTCAACGTCGCCATGCCTCGTTCTGGAGGCGACTACGTCTGGGTGAGCCGCACCATCCACCCGGGCGTCGGATTCATGGCGAACTTCTACATCTTCTTCTGGCAGACCACGGTCCTCGGAGCGCTGGCGTTCCTCACCACCCTCTTCATGGGCGCATTCTTTCAGGTCACGGGCATAGAGTTCAATTCCCCCTCCACCTTCGCCCTGGCCGCGACGCTGGC
This sequence comes from Nitrososphaerales archaeon, assembly GCA_049515775.1. Lineage (GTDB taxonomy): Archaea > Thermoproteota > Nitrososphaeria > Nitrososphaerales > Gagatemarchaeaceae > Gagatemarchaeum. The sequence goes on from JBEKTS010000039.1 coordinate 459, forward strand.
CAAGCCGATCAACACGACGATCGTCGGATCCGTCCTATTGATCGTCTTCGCACTGATAATAGTCTCCGGCATCCGAAACACCGTCTTCACGGAGATCGTCCTGTGGGCGGTGAGCATGGCCGGCATCGTCGTCTTCCTGGGCATCCTCGTCGCGACGTCCAACGGCACGTTCATCACCAACTTCAACGACGTGATGGGTCCGAGCGCTTCGAGCGCCCAGATCATGCAGATCGCCTCGAAGGCGGGATGGACTCCCGGATGGACCTTCGGCGCCTCGGTCGCCGCCATGGCGTTCGGGATTCTGACGATCGCCTCGTTCAACTGGGCCATGTACACAGGAGGCGAGATGAAGAGCGTCAAGCGGAGCTCGTGGGCGTCGTCGATAATCCCCGTGATATTCGGCGCCGGGCTGTTCCTGGTGCTCGGCTACACGATCTACAACACGATGGGCTACAACTTCATACAGGCGACAGGACTGCTGTACAGCACGAACCAGGGCGCCGTGCCGGCGGGGACGGGAGCCGCGGCGGTGCCTCTGGCCCTCCCGTGGGTCTACACGATATTCATGAACGGGAACGCCTACCTCGATTCCTTCGTCGCGCTCGCCCTGGTCCTGGGAGTGGCGGGGGTCCTCCTCCCAGTCTTCATGCTGGTGACGCGCACGCTCTTCGCCTACAGTTTCGACAGGATCATCCCCACAAGGTTCTCCAGTGTGAGCGAGAGATACCATACTCCCGTCTTCTCGATCGTCTTCGTACTCATAGTGGCCATCATCGTCACTGCGATCTCCAACCTGACCTTCTTCTACGGAACGTACCTGACGAATACCACCCTCGGCTTCATCCTGGCCACGGTCATCGTCGCTATCGCCGCGATCAAGTTCCCATACGGCAAGACGAAGAGCATCTTCCAGAATTCGCCCGGCATTACGAAGATAAAGGTCGGAGGCATTCCGCTGATTACCATCTCGGGGCTCGTGACGTTCGTATCATTCCTGTACGTCGCGTACGAAGGCTTCACTACGCCCGCTATCGGAGGCGTTATCTCGCCGTACTCCTTCATCGGCGGAATAATCATCCCGTTCGCGCTGCCGTGGGTCATCTACTACGCATCGAAGTATTATCACAGGGCGCACGGCGTCAATATCGACCTAGCGTTCAAGGAAATCCCACCGGAGTAGGTGCGAGAAGGGACGCGCCGGCGGCAACGGCTGCGCCGCAAGGAGAGCTCAAGCGGATGGTCCGCGGCCCCCACCCAGCGCTGCAGGAGAGCGGCACCTTTCGCTGTCCGGCCCGGCCCGGCGATCGCTGCAACTGCGATGTGACTCCATCCCTTTCTCGAGCCCTTTGACACGAGGCGCGGCTCACCGGTTCGTCCCCGGGGTGACAGAGTCCCGAGCATAGTTGTAAACTTCCGTGTATATATTGTTACTATCCGTAAGGATGTTTCGATTGTGTTCAGATTAATTGCACATATTACTTCCGATTTAACTACGACTCTGACGGTCTGACCACAAGGGTTCGAATTGGCAACGGAGTCCAAAGGCAAAATGAAGATATCGAGACGCAGGTTTGTCGCGGGGACCGTGGCCGGCCTCGCCGTCGGAGCGGTCGTCGGCGCATCGGGCGGGTACCTGGGCAAAGGAAACGCGACGACGACCTCGACGGAGACGAGCACGGTGACGACCACCGAGGAGCAAAGCTTCATGACCCCGCTCTCGATCCCGGCCGGTTCGATCACGGAGACGGTCAGCGCCGACGTGGTGGTCCTGGGCGCAGGCGCGGCCGGTACCGCGGCCGCGGCGTCTGCGGCGGAGGCCGGCGCGAAGGTCATCCTGCTCGAAAAGTCCGCGGCGGCATCTCCCCCTGGCTTTCAGCACGGCGCCATAAACACGCAGGAGCTCATCGCCGCCGGACAGGAGACCTCGCAGGACGCGATCGACTCCCTGGTCGAGAGCCTCTTCCTCTTCTCGGAAGGACGGGCGGACAAGAGGCTGCTGAATCTCTGGGCCAACAACATCGGGTCGGTGATGGATTGGATGATAGGCGTCGCAAAGACGACAAACACGCCCTACTTCCACACGTCGGGGGCGTACGCGACGGAAGCCCTGTACTACTTCGGCGGGACGATGCAGACCATCTTCGCAGGGATGGGGACCCTCGCGGGCATCGGAGACTGCGTGTACGCTCAGCCGTACGGGATGCTGATCCAGTACGGCCAGACGTTCGGGTTGCAGGTGCGGTACAACACCCAGGCCCTCGTTCTAGTTCGGCCTAACAACCAGGGACCCGTGACGGGCGTGATCGCAAAGAACTCGGACGGCAGCTACTCGCAGTTCAACGCCTCCAAGGGGGTCATCATAGCGACGGGGGACATCGCGAACAATCCCGAGATGGTCCAGTACTACGTCCCGTGGGTCCCGGCGGCGGACTACGCCCCCGCCTACGGCTCAAAGACCGCGAGGCCGATCAGCATCTACAACAACGGCGTGAACACCGGGGATGGGCTAGCGATGGCGCTCTGGGCGGGGGCCAACGTGCCCGCCAGCCCGGGCTCCGGCATGCTGCACTTCATCTCGACGAACAAGACGCCCCCCGTGATCATGACCCGCCCGGTGAGCACCACGGGCCTGTACGTCAACCAGTTCGGGGACCGGTTCATGGACGAGACTCTGGTGAACCAGCCGGAGTACGCGGCCCCGATCGTCGTGAGGCAACCGGGGCACACCTGCTGGCAGATCTTCGATTGGCAGTCCGTGGCGAGCTCGAACCAGCAGATGATCACGGCTCAGCTCGAGACGGGGGAGGTCACAAGCGCCCTCACGATCGAGGGCCTCGCCGCGACCTTCGGAGCCGACCCGACGAGGCTGAGCGCGGCCATGAGCGCCTACAACGATATCGTCGCGAACAAGACCGATCCCGACTTCGGGAAAGACCCGACCGCGCTGGGTCCTGCCAACAACACCCCGCCTTACTATGCGTGTGAGTCCCCTCCCGACTTCTTGGTGGCGATACACGGTCCGCTCACCGACACGTCCATGCGCGTCTTGGACACGAACAACGAGCCTATCCAGGGCCTATATGCCACCGGGAATTCCGTGTCCGGGTTCTTCGGAGATGGGTACCCGTTCTCGACCTTCGACGGGCTGTGCAGGGGTCATGCGCTCGTGACGGGCCGCCTGGCTGGACTCAACGCAACCAATGGAACCACGTCCTAGTCTAGGCGACGGCGGGCAGCGCACGATGCCGGTGGGGGGAGGTCACGCCGCCCTCTCCCGCTCCGCCATCTGCGAGCCCGAGAGGCGTGCAGGAGCAGGTCCGGACCGGCCGGACGAAGACGAGCAGCGACGACGTCGGCCGACTGGCTCCTCACGGGAGCGAAGCCCTCGGTCCAGCGGGTCGAGCCGGTGCTCGCCAGGCTCGGCCGTGCGTGGACGGCCCCCTTGCTCAAAAATCATCGGTGGGCAGCCACGCCCCGATGCCCGAACTCGACAGAGGCGCGCAGTAGCTGGTGGGCACCGCCGTCCCCGCCGGCACGAGGGCAGAGATCCCGTTGATGCAGTAGATGTATCCCGAATAGGTCACGCAGGACGCGGAGGCGATGCCCACGGGGTAGTCCGTCGACGCGGTCCAGCTACCGATGCCAGAGCTGGAGAGCGGGGCGAAGTACGTGGCGTTAACGCCGCCTCCCTCCGGGCCCCCGCCGACGCAGTAGATGTAACCCGAATCGGCGACGCAGGAGAGGTTGTTCACGTCCTGGTAGCCGGAATCCAGGGACGTCAGGTCCGGGTAGCTCGTCGCGTTCGCCCACGCGGAGGGCGAATCGGAGCTCTGGCCGGGCGGTAGCTGGACCCCGCCGCCGCTCACCAGCACGGTGTAGAACGAGTGCCGGTCGGCGACGCACCCTGGGCCGGCTATCGTCTCGTAGCAGACGGCCCCTCCCACGCAGTACGCGTCGCCCGACGAGGTGACGCAGGCCGGACCCGAACCGAGGCCCACGTACGGGCCCGGCCCGTTGAGAACGGCCACCGGCACGCCACCCGAGTACCCATAGGAACCGGCCTCCTGCCACGGGCCCACGCCGGAGCCGGATACCGGGGCGTAGTAGACCAGGTCGCTCCCGCCGGTGCCCGGCACGGTGCTGTTCCCTCCCAGGCAGTAGATGTCCCCGCCCGACGCGACGCAGGACGGTCCATAGTCCAGCGCGAACGGATAGCTGGTGGTCTGGCTCCAGCCTCCGATGCCGGAGCCCGAGAGCTGGGCGTAGTAGACCGAGCTCGACGCGGCGCCCTGGTCGTCTCCGTCGACGCAGTAGATGTAGCCCCCCGACGCGACGCAGGTGCCTGCGTCGAACGGGTAGCTGGTCGTGGCCTGCCATCCTCCGATGCCGGGGCCGGACAGCTGAGCGAAGTAGGTCTGATTGCCTTCGACGCAGTAGACCGTGCTGGAGTCGGTCACGCACGACTGGTAGGTGGAGGAAGCAGGCGCCGTGGGTGGGGGGAGCGACGAAGCGGTGCTCGAGGTGGACGGCGTGGACGTAGTAGCGGACGAGCTGGACGTGGCGGTCGCGGAGGAGCCTCCGATGCCGTGAACGATGGCGGAGGTGGAGACCAGGGTGGTCGTCACCAGCATCACGATGACGACGATGATGATCATTATCGAGCCGGTCGTCGCACCCTGGTCGCCTGCGGACCTAAGTCGCACCCTCCCTTGATCGCTTCCCGTTTCTGCTCGGTACGAATCCTCGGAAAAGGCTTCCGAATCCCGGGACGAGGGCCGGAGCCCGGTCTCCGGCACGAGAACACGGCGATGGGTCACGAAGGCGCCGACCTTCGACCCGTTCCCCCGCCATCGTCCCTGTAGGTGGTCGTGAACGGGTTTCCATCTGTCCTCTCCGAGGCGATCGACCGCTTGTGGTTGGCCCTCGTCATGGTCTTGATAGGTCGATGGAAGCCGATGACCAGCGCGCCGGGTCTCCCCCGTGCCCGACGTGCCCGTCGAGGGTCCGGGCCGATGCCCCGCGTCGAACGGGCCACGGAGACCCCAGACCAGCAGCTAGGGCCGGATCAGTGCGATACCCGACTGGGGATCGACGAACTTCTGAAGACGCGCCGGGCTCTCCGTGACCATCACCTCGCAGGTGGGCCGAACACAGGCCTCCACGAGGTGGCCGCCGTGCGCGGTCCCGTCTCTCTTGCCGACGACGACGTGGGCGTGGACGACGGGCTCGTCGTCCTTCAATGCGATATCCCCGAGGAGAGAGAGGAGTTCGACCTGTTCCTCAAGAGTCACCGAGGGTTCATACCGCTTGTTGTCCCAGTCGAAGTAGGCCAGTCTTACGGAGCTCAGGGCGCCGACGGCCGTCAAGCTGGCTGCTGACAGCCTTTGATCCTCCGCGAATCTCGACAATCCCTCTGCCAGCTCATCTCCCGTCTGGAACACGAGGACGAAGGTCTTCGGCGACTGGTTGATCTGCCTGAAATTCACGATCTCTGCGCTCCTGGTACCTCAAGAGGCCTCCGCTCCTTATTCTATCCTCGCTCCGCATCCGCGTCTACGTAGCCGGGCCCACCTCGAGCGTCCGGGACACGAGGCGGGAAGGATGGGACCGATCTCATGGTCCTGGGCACGCTGGGGATTCGGCCCGGGTGCGACCGTCACGGGGACTTCGACGCCAGTCGGATTCCGCTCCAAGAGAGGCAGAATCCCCCCTCTCCACCTCGCTGGGCTGCCGGGCCCGGCTGAGACGAGGCGGCCCGACGCCGGGGAGAGCGGCTCTACACCGCCGATCATCACGCCCCAGGTCGAATCGAGTCGGCGCGGGGTCCCCCGCTGCGATTGGAGGTAAAATCCACGAAAGCCGTGATGGGAAACCGTAATCAGGGACGGACTCCAGGACCTAGCCGGACGGACTCATGCCGAATTGCCCCGTGTGCAACAGCGAAGTGGAGGATGCCGACGCCCGCTTCTGCCCGATCTGCGGGGCCGATCTCCACCCCCCTGCACCATCCGCTCCTCTCGCGACGGCGGCGGCCTTCGGAACCATCCCGACGGTATCTGAAGAACCGGCTCCGCCACCACCACCTCCTCCGCCCCGGCGCTCGCGGGCCAGGAAGATCGTCGCCGCGGCCGTCATCGTGGTGGTCTTGCTCGTCGTCGCAGCATACGCGGTCGTCCCCGCCGCGTCACCAACCCATACCACAATAATCACCACCGCCCCCGCCAACTGCCTGGGGGCTTCCAGCGGGCAGACCACGATCTCGGCGCCCGCCGCCGACTACGACCTTCAGAGCGTCATGATACTCAACCAGTCGGTATCCGAGCTCGAGTTCAACGTCACCGCGATCGCCCAGTGCGACTCCAGCGGGTACGGTCCCGCGTACCTCCTGAACGGGCTCTCGAACTCCGGCTACTGGTACCAGGTGGGGGTCAACTACGACTGGCCGCTCCAGTCGGGTGGCTATCAACCGGGATTCTACTTCGTCTCGGAAGCGTGGGCCCCCGGCGGGGCGTCGCGCGCACCCGTCTCGCTCCCGTTCTCCGGGAGCGTGAACTCCGGCGACGTCATCGAGCTCAACCTGACCTTGGGCGGCGGCTCCGTGGCGACCTTCGCCCGCGACCTGAACACGAGCGCCACGGGCTCGATGAGCTATCCTGACCAGGGGACGTTCTTCGTCGGCTTGGCGCAGCAAGAGTCGAGCCCCCGGTTCTCGTTTGCGACCCAGGGCTATTTCACAGGTCTGATGACCGAGTGGTATCACGTGGACCCCGGCGGCAATACCCCTCAGCAAGCGGTCGTCTACTCCGAGACGCTGGGCAACATAACCGCGGCCTCTCTCGGGGTGGCGGAATGGAATTTCACCGGCGCTTCCCGGGGCACCGTCTTCTCGGCCGTAGCGAACGGGGGCAGCCCAGTACTCCTGACGGGTACCCTCCAGAGTTTCGCGCTCAACGGCTACGCCATAGCGGCGGATGCGCACCACTTCGTGACCGGCTAGCAGTGCGGACGATCATGCCGTACGGGGGCCGGCTAGCCGAGCGGTAAAGCGAGAATGGCAAGGTTGGGTTCGAAGAACCGGGTGACGATCCCCTAGAGGGTGATCGATGCGCCTGGACTGAAATCGGGAGACGAACTCGTCCCAGAGGTGAGAATGGGGGAGTTCGCGCTGAGGGTTCCAGAAATGACCGATGGGCCGACCGATTCTCTGTACGGATCGGTGAGGGCTACGGAGCGCGGCGACGTCGTCCGTGCCAACCGGGAGATCGAGGCCAGGGGCGAAAGGCCAGCTTGGCTGCAGCATCGTCACCAACAGCGGCGAGAAAGACGATCAACGCGCTCGAGAATAGGTTAATGAGCAACGCGAGTGGAGTGAACCCCGGAGCTTGCAGTACACCAACCTGGGACCCACGGGACTCAAGGTGTCGAGAATCTGCCTATGGTGCATGTCCTTCGGCAACGACGCCGACTGGAAGGTCGAAGAAGAGGACGCCAGGCGCGTCCTCGGTCGTGCCTGGGACCTCGGCATCAACTACTATGACACCTCGAACAACTATTCACACGGGAGGTCGGAAGAGATCCTGGGAAGCTTCATCAAGGACGTCCGGAACGACGCCGTGATCGCGACCAAAGTCTATCGCCCGATGGGTCCCGGACCGAACGAGCGCGGCCTCTCGAGGAAGGCGATCATACGGCAGTTCCAGGATTCGTTGCGGCGGCTCAAGACCGACTACGTCGACCTCTATCAGATCCACCGGTGGGACAACCAAACCCCGATAGAGGAGACCCTCTCCACTCTCACCGACCTGGTCCGCGAAGGAGGGGTTCGCTACATAGGGGCCTCGAGCATGTACGCCTGGCAGTTCGCAAAGGCCCTCTACACGAGCGACCTGAGGGGATACGCCCGCTTCGTCAGCATGCAGAATCTCTACAACCTCCTGTACAGGGAGGAAGAACGAGAGATGATCCCGCTCTGTAGAGCGGAGGACGTGAGCCTGGTCCCATGGAGCCCAACGGCGGTGGGCCTGCTCTCGGGCAGGTGGCTCAAGGACGGGGCCCTCGCCCTCTCGGGCGAAGACAATCCCAGAAACGCTCCCGAGAGTCCGTGGTCGACGAGATACGCCGGCGATTCGGCGAACGTCGAGATCATAAAGCGCGTGGTAGAGGTGGCTGGCGCCAAGGGGGTCACGCCCATCCAGGTCTCCCTTTCTTGGCTGTTCCACAAGGGCGCGACGGCCCCGATCTTTGGTACGAGAAAGGCCGAACACGTGGACGAAGCGGTGGGGGCCGTCGACGTGAAGCTATCGGACGACGAGGTGAAGTACATCGAGGAGCCGTACCTACCAAAGCGGGTCGCGGGCATCGAGTGAACCCCGGGGGCTCGGTCGAGCAGCCGGGCAAACTACGATCCGAAGGCGCGTTCGAGCGACTATTCCATCCGTCTGGCTCTTCAGAACCTCGAGGAATCTTACAACGGTTTCATTTATTTATGAATATCATAAACGAATCGTAGATTCTCTCATCATTAAGCGTAAGACTTCCAATCTGAAGTTCTGGTCCCCATCGCCGTCGTTCGCGCCCTCGCCGCGTCGTGCCCCTCTCCCAGCGCCCTGACCGGCGGCGCTCGATTCATCCCGAGGAGAAGGGCTACTGATCGACCACGAGCGGCCGGCTCGAGGTAGAGCCTCCGGCGGACGCGGACGGTACGGCCGATTGGACGGATGGATCGCAATCGCTTTTTTAGGCAGCGTCCCGCTCTGGCGATCGTGAAGCTCTTCATCTCGTGCGACATGGAAGGCGTGAGCGGCGTCGTCGCCCACGACGATACGAAGCCGACCACGCAGGCCTACGAGAGGTTCAGAAAGGTGATGACCGGCGAGGTGAACGCCGCGATCGCGGGAGCGAGCGAGGGCGGCTTCGACGAGTTCCTCGTCAACGACTCGCACAACGGGATGAGGAACGTCCTGATCGAGGAGCTGGACCCGCGCGCCGAGCTCATCTCGGGATCCACCAAGCCTCTCTGCATGATGGAAGGGGTCGACAAGGGCTTCGACCTCGCGATGTACGTCGGCTACCACGCCATGGCGGGCACCGCCGCGTCCATCATGGACCACACCTTCTTCGGAAGGATGACCCACAACATCTGGATAAACGGCAAGCGGGTCGGTGAGGCGGGGATCAACTCCGGCATAGCTGGATACTACGGCGTCCCGGTGGGTCTGATAACGGGGGACGACAAGGCGGTGAAGCAGGGCAGGGAGCTCCACGGGGACATCGAGGGCGTGGTGGTGAAGTATGGCATCGACAAGTTCGCGGCGAGGTGCCTGCCGCTGAACACGACGCGACGGATGATCCAGGAGGGAGCAAAGAAGGCCGCCCAGAGGCGGAAGGACTTCAAGCCCCTGAAGTACTCGAGCCCGGTCACCTTCAAGATCGAGTTCGCGACCGCGGCGGAGGCCGCGTGGGCGAGGCTGATACCACTGGTCAAGGACGCAGGTCCCCGGATCGTCACGTTCACCCAGGACGACTACATCGACGCCTTCCACCTGTACCTGGGGGTCATCTCGCTGGCAGGGACCATGCAGGACCCCGTCTTCGGCTAGGGGCCCTCCTCAGGCCCGTTTCACAAAGGCGCCGCCCTTCACGACCGATTCGACGTCCGCGGGGGACTGGAGGGAGCCTATGTCCTCGAGCGGGTTGCGCTTCACGACGAGCAGGTCCGCGAGCCTCCCCTTCTCGACGGTCCCGATGCGCCCCTCCATCCCGCAGGCCAGCGCCCCGTTCGCCGTCATGGAGACGATGCTCTCCATGGGCGTGAACCCCGCGTACTTCACCAGGAGCTCAAGCTCCAGCGCGTTCGTTCCCATCTTCATGAGCGGCGTGTCGATGTAGTCCGTCCCCGAGGCGACCGTCGCCCCTCCGTCCTTCAGCCGCCTCATGTTCTTGCCTATCTCGGCGAGCTTGCCCCTCGACTTGCGGATCTCCCAGTCCGCGAAGGTCCCCCCCTCCTCCTCGATCCTCTTGAAGGCCGAGAGCGTCGAGACGAAGACCGTCCCCTTCTTCCTGCCGAGCTCGATCACCTCCTCGGTCGGGTACCAGGCGTGGTCGATGGTCCTGACCCCGCTCTCGATGGACATCAGCATGCCCTCGGAGGACATGCAGTGGGTCGTCACGAAGCTCCCCACCTTCCGGGCCACCTCCACGATGGCGGAGACCTCCTCGTGGGAGAACTGGACGTCCTCGGGCTTGTCCGTCTGGGAGCTGACCCCTCCGCTGGTGCAGACCTTGATGAAGTCCGCCCCGTCCCTGAACGCGTACCTCGCGGCCCGGATGCACTCGTCCACGCCGTCGCAGATGAGCGCATGGGTCTTCCCCTCCGAGGTCCTCGCGTCGGCCCACTCGACGGGGAGGAAGTGGTAGTCGTCCCCGTGCCCGGCGGTCTGGGTCAGGACGTACCCGGCGGCGAGGATCCTTGGTCCCGGGATGGTGCCTTCGTCGACGGCCCGCTTCAGGTGGATCGCGTTCATCCCGCCGGTGTCCTTGGCCGTCGTGAAGCCCGCCTCGAGGACCGCCCTGGCGCTCTGGGCGGCGCGCAGGAGCTTCACCCCCTGGGGGACGACCAGGGACTCCGAGATGAAGGGGCCGCCGGAGAGGCCGAGGAAGTGCAGGTGCGAGTCGATGAGTCCGGGGAGGACGGTCCTCCCGCGCACGTCGATGACCCTCGCTCCGTCGGGGACCTCGACGTCGTTCCCACGGCCGACCGAGTGTATCTCGGATCCTCTCACGACGACGGAAGCGTCCTCCAGCGGGTCGGATCCGGTCCCGTCCACGAGCGTGCCTCCCCTCAAGACGAAGGACTCGGCGGCCAATCGACTATCGCTGGGCGGGGACCGATTTTAACTCTCGGCCGCGCCTCTGAGTCCTTAATATCACGCAGGCTGGTCGTTCCGACCCTACGAATGGCATGAGAATAGGCTGCTCGTCCCTCACGACCCGCCTCTTTCAGCAGACGATGGCCGTCAGCGCCAAGGACGAGCCGAGGCTGAACCCGGGCGCCCTCTACCTCCGCTCGATTCTCTGGACGATACGGAGGGTCTCCGAGCTCGGCCTCAAGGAGATCGACCTCTGCATAAACTCGGAGGACGAGCTCCGGTACCTCGCGGTCCCCGGCGCCGTGGAGAGGATACGGGACAGGTGCGCCGAGCAGGGCGTCTCGATCGAGAAGCTGGCGTGCCCCTTCGTCTCGGACTGGGCGTTCCGCGGGCTCCCCTCCTCCGAGCTGCGGGAGAGGTGGGAGGGCATCGGCTCCCTCGCCGAGCCCGTCGGGGCGAAGGTCGTCGAGCTGACCACGCCCGCGATGGGCGCGCCGACGAAGGACCGCGACTCCCACGACCCGCCCCGCTACAGCCGGAGCGACCCCCTGGACCCGTTCTTCCTCACCAACCCCTGGAGCAGCCTGTGGTCCACCTACGTCGAGGGCATCAGGATGTCGACCCGGGTCGCGGGGACCTACGGCCTCGGGATAGCCATCGAGCCGCGGCCGAGGGAGCTCCTGAGCACGACCGACTCGCTGCTCAGGCTCTTCGACGCCGTCCCCTCGGAGAACCTCGGGGGGCTCCTCGACTCCAGCCACCTTCAGATGGCCTGGGAGGCCCCGGAGCTGAGCATCAAGAAGCTCGGGAAGAAGGTCTTCGGGCTCCACCTGAGCGACAACGACGGCGTGACCGACCTGCACTGGGCGCCCGGAGCCGGCCAGATCAACTGGCCCCCCATCTTCGAGGCCCTGAGGGAGATAGGCTACCGGGGCGAGCTGAGCCTCGACGTATCGGGGCTCGACATCGAGCGCGAGCTCCTCGACGGCTGCCGCTTCGTCGAGGGGTTCCTCGACGGCAAGCCTTAAGATGGCGCCGCGCCCTGTACGAACCCGTTGGAGTCTGCCCGGAGCGTATCCGAGGAGATAAGCATCGGTTCCATCGCGCAGCCCGATTTCAGGGTCAGGGTCGACCCGGGGGACATCGACCTTCTCGCCTCGTCCATCCAGCGGGAGGGGCTGCTGGAGCCCATCATAGTCCGTCCCAAGGACGGCAAATTCGAGATAGTGGCGGGGGCGAGGCGCCTCGCGGCCTGCAGGGCCCTCGGCTGGAGGAAGATAGCCTGCGAGGTCATCGAGATGGACGACCAGGAGGCGCTCGAGGCCTCCATCACGGAGAACGTGGCCAGGAAGACGCTGGACCCCCTGGAGGAGGCGCGCTCCTTCGAGGAGTACACCAAGCGCTACGGGTGGGGGTCCGGGACCGAGCTCGCGAAGAAGATAGGCAAGAGCAGGTTCTACGTCTCGCGCCGGCTCAGGCTGCTCAAGCTCCCGGCGGAGCAGCTGGAGGAGTTGTTGCGGCGGCACAACAATCCGACCATGGTCAGCGAGCTTCTGGCCTTCGAGGACTCGGAGCTGAGGGAGCAGATGGTGGCGCTCTCCAAAGATGCGAGCGTGACCAGCAAGGACATCCGGCGGATGAGGAAGAAGATGACGACCGAGGCCAACTTCGGAAGCTGGACGGACGAGAAGCCCGTTGACGAGGGCATCGGGGACAGGAGGGTGCGGAACGCCATCAAGAAGAGCGTCGTCGCCCTGCGCGTCGCCCTGCACCGCATCGACAACGTGCTCGACAACCTCGACGACGACGAGTGGATACTCAGGGAGATAATGCTACAGCAGAGGCAGGCCCTCCACTCCCAGATAGACCTGGTCATCAACCTGCTGAAGAAGGTGGAGCGGCACCCGATCGGAAGCCGCCGCCAGGGCCCCTCTTCACGATAAATACCGGCGGACCGCATCGGGATGGGTTTCGCCGTGAAGATAACAGAAGCGAAGACGTTCTTCCTGAAGGTCCCCCTAGAGAGGGCCATCACAGACTCCATCAACAGCGTCGCGTACATCGGCCTGCCGGTCGTGAGGCTCACGAGCGACAAGGGGACGCAGGGCTGGGGCTTCTGCTGGCAGACGGCCGGGGGCGGCGAGTTCGTCAAGGAGATGATGGACCGATACATGGTCAAGACGCTCCTGGGGAAGGACCCGGCGATGAGGAAGAGGCTGGTGAACGACCTCTTCTTCGTCGAGAACTTTGGCTGGGACTTCAGGCTGGGCAGGAACGGGCTGGCGGTCATGGCCGTCTCGGCCATAGACATCGCCCTCTGGGACCTCCTCTGCAAGGATGCGGGGATGCCCCTCTGGGGCGTCCTGGGAGGGTACAACGAACGGGTGCAGGCCTACGACACGAACGGCGGCTGGCTCTCGTGGTCGACCGAGGAACTCGTCGCCAACTCCAAGAAGCTGGTGAGCGAGGGCTATCGCGCCATCAAGATGAAGGTCGGGAGCGCGGACCCGGCCGACGACTACTCGCGCCTGGGGGCGGTGCGCGCAGCGGTCGGGAGCTCCGTCAAGCTGATGATCGACGCCAACACCAAGTGGGACCTCGACACCGCCATGCGGTGGGGCAGGAGGTTCGACGACTTCAGCCCGTTCTGGTTCGAGGAGCCCATCAACCCGCTCGACATCAGGGGGCACGCCACGCTGAGGAAGAGGATCGAGACCCCGATAGCCGTCGGCGAGTCCATCCACAACCGGTACACCTTCCGGGACTACATCGTCCAGGAGGCGGTGGACATAATCCAGGTCGACGCGACGAAGGTCGCCGGCATAACCGAGTGGGTCGAGGTGGCGAGCATGGCCGACGCCTTCAACATCCCCGTCTATCCCCACACGAACATACAGCAGCCGGTCCACGTCCAGCTCGTCGCCGCGAGCAGGAACGCCTCGGTCGTCGAGAACGTCCCGTGGCTCCTGGACGTGTGGGAGCACCCCTCCGTCCCGAAGGACGGCTACTTCGAGCTGCCGTCCGAGCCGGGGGCCGGGTCCGAGGTGCGAGAGGACGCGATAGCAAGGTACTCCTTCTCGACGACCGCCTGAGAAGCGAGGCGGCCTCCGTCGACCTGGGCCGATCGGGGGAAGATTCTCCTCGAAGGATCATCGGGGTGCACCCTCGACGTCCCACGGACTCTTCCCAGTTCATGGAACGCGAGAGGGCACCCCGTCCTGCGATGGCCCACGGGGTATATCTCTGCTATCGTTCGGGGAGCCTGAGGCTCGCTCCGGGGACCCCGGAGGCCGTCGTCGAGAGGAGCCGCGTCTCGATGCGGGGGCGGGCCGAGGGGCTCGCAGGTCTGACCGACCGGCCGGCCGGTCCGCGGTCGAGAGGAATGACGTCCGCCGGCTCATCGTGGTCGAGGCCCCGGGGTCCGGGTAAGGGGGCGCGGACTGAGGGGGCCTTCAGGTTTATTAGATTCCAGGAGCAAGAACCCCCCATGCGCACCGTCCTCAAGCCCGGAGAGTATCCGTACATCACGGTAACCGGTTCCAGCCCCTTCGAGAGGGGCTTCACCTATGGCAGCCACTACAAGACGATGATAAACGGGAGGCTCGACCTCCTCTACTGGTACTTCGACAAGGCCTTCGGGTTGTCCAGGGAGAAGACCGACGCCAAGGCCTCCGTCTTCCTCGCGCCGCTGGAGGACTACTCGCCCGACGTCTATGCGGAGTTCAAGGGGACGGCCGAGGGCGCGGGGCTGACGCTGGCTCAGGGCATGATAACGGCGGCGTACGGAGAGATAAGCCACGAGCAGACCTTGAAGAGCCGCGAGCAGACGCCTAAGAGCTGCACCTCCTTCGCAGCGAGGGAAGGGGCGACCGAGGACGGTCTGACCTACGTCGGGCAGAACAACGACGAGAGGCTCAGCTGGACGCTCAACGGCGAGGGGGAGACCGTGACCAAGTTCGTGCAGGGCAACGCCCCCGATGCCCTGATCTACACCTACGCGGGCGCCGAGGTGCTCATGGGGATGAACTCCACCGGCATGAGCGTCTGCATCAACGGAATCGGTTACGACAGCGTCCTCAAGGGGGTTCACGTGCTCGGCGTCGTGAGGGAGGTGCTCAACCAGGGGACCATGGACGAGGCGATAGAGAGCATCGAGCGCGCCAAGATGAGCTGCGCCATCAACTTCATGATAGGCACCCCGAAGGAGATAGCGGACATCGAGGCCAACCCCTCGAAGATCCAGGTCATGAGGTCGGACGAGGACCTCGTGCACTCCAACCACTACCTCCGCCCGACCAAGGGCGTGACCATCAAGAAGCAGTCCCCGGGCTACAAGAACAGCTTCGCCCGCTGCTCGGCGATGGAGGGGCTAGTGGAGTCCAAGAAGGGCAGCCTGACCCTCCAAGACTTCCAGACGTTCCTCTGCGACCACCAGAACGCTCCCGACAGCATCTGCGCGCACGTGGACAAGAGCAAGCCAGCGTGGCACCAGGGCCTGACGGTCGACGGGATGGTCTTCATCTCCGAGAAGAAGGAGGGCTGGATCGCCAAGGGGAATCCCTGCCAGACCGAGTTCTTCAGGTACAAGCTCTAGGGAGGGCCGGGCCGGCGATCGTTGCAGGTCTGCACGAATCGTCCGCCCCGCCCCACTCCGCGCGGCACGAGATGGAGCGGTCCCTTTACGAAAGAAAGCCGATGTCCTCCGATTCTTGTTTTAAATATTAAATAACGCCCGACGTCTTTTTGCTACTGTTGAGAACCGCCCGGAAGGGCATCGCGCGTGCGGCATGGATAGGCGTGGCGTTGGTCGTCATCGTTCTGCTGGTCGGAGGCGTATACTACGCGACGACGATCAAGTCGTCGAGTAGCACCACTAGCTCGTCGAGCACCACGGGTACGTCGAGCGCGACCGGCTCCGGCACCACTACAACCACCACCGCGTCTTCCTCCATCGCCTCGACCGGGCTCCCGAGCTCGATAACGATAGACGAGGCCTCTCCCCCGACGAGCATGGACGCCGAGATTGTCCCCGACAACAACGGCCTCGAGATCACCGAGCAGACCGCCCTGCCCCTGCTCTTCTTCAACAAGACCTCGAACACGCAGTTCGTCCCGGTGCTCGCCAAGTCCTGGACCGAGAGCGCCAACGGGATGACGTACACGTTCAACCTCCGGAGCGACGTCTACTTCAGCAACGGCGACCAGTTCAACGCCTACGTCGTTTGGTGGAACGTCTACAGGCTCTACGTGATGAACTACAACACGTTCGTATTCGACATACCGGGCCTGAACGGCACGGGAGTCACCCAGGGCGAGGTGAACGCCCTCGACAACCCCCAGAACTCCCCCAACGGCAACGCCAGCCTGCTAGCGGCCATGGAGAATCCGCACAACAGCGTGACGGTCGTCAACGCGACCGAGGTACAGTTCCACCTCGGCTTCGCGTTCGAGCCCTTCCTGTCCACGCTCGGCACGAACCCGTGGTGCTTCGTCGACCCCTACGTGGTCGAGCAGCACGGCGGAGTGGTGACGAACACCTCGAGCAACACCTGGATGTCCGTCAACGGCACGACCATAAGCGACGGCCCGTACGTCGTCACGGCGTACGTCCCGAACCAGTACGTCACGCTCGCGGCCAACCCGCACTACTGGGCCCAGAACCTTACCGGCAGCGAGACCAACTTCTTCATCCAACCGGCGAGGATCTCGACGGTGACCATCTACTACAAGACGAACGAACTGACGCGCGTCCTCGACCTCCAGGGCAGCGACGCTCAGGGCGCGACCATCTCCTTCAGCGACGTGACCCAGCTCCTCAAGGGATACCCGTCCCTCTACGTGCCGAACACCGGTCCGACCGGCTCCCTGGAGTTCATCTTCTTCGACACGGAGAAGGCCCCGCTGAACAACCCTCTCGTCAGGGAGGCCATAACCGAGGCGATCAACGTGTCGCAGATACAGCAGGTGGCGATGGCGGGATACGGGCAGTCCGTCGTCGGACCCGACCTCGCAGGGTTCTTCGGGTACAACAGCTCGATAGCCCCGACCCCCTACAACGTCGCCAACGCGGAGGCCCTGCTCGCGCAGGCGGGATACCCCGGTGGGAAGGGCCTGCCGCCGCTGAGCTTCGTGTACACCACGAGCAACTACGTATCGACGGTGGCGCAACTGCTGGTCAACGACCTCTCGTCGGTCGGGATAACCCTCCAGGCCGAGGGCGTCGACCCCACGACCGCGGTGGCGCTCGAGTCGGCGAACGCGACCTCCTCGCAGGCCCCAGACATGCAGTACGGCGACTGGACGTTCTATCCGGACGTGAGCGCGTACTACCCGATCACGGACTCGTACTTCGGCATCTTCTCCTACTTCCACAACCAGACCATAGCGAACCTGGAGATCGCGAACGACCAGCTGCCCGATTCCACCCAGAGGGCGCAGCAGATATCCCAGATCACCCTGGACCTGCAGCAGCAGTACGACTTCATCTGGACGGCGCAGGACACCAACGTCTATGACACCGGCGCAGGGTTCGGCGTCGAGGTCTTCAACCACTGCGTGACGGGGATGTACTACAACACCGGGTTCAACGGCGTAGAGTTCAACAACCTCTACTACAGCTGCAACCCCTCGGGCTAGGACGCCAGGGCCTCATCCGAAGGCGCCTGGGGTCGGAAGGGAGGCCCTCCCCGATGTCGTCTCCGTCCATCTGGGACGAGGTGCGCGCCTCCTACGACAACATGTACCTCGAGGGCGACGAGAGGAACAGGAACATCAAGGTCCTGCTCGAGAACGGCGAGGACGTCCTCGGGGTCGAGCGCCGGAACTTCGAGCACGTCCACACCATAGAATCGTACCGGCGCGGCGCGGAGGGAGACCTCGTCCTCGAATGCCGGACGAGCGAGGGCAGGGAGGTGCGGGTCCGCCTCAGCCTCTTCGAGCGCGGCGTCTTCCGCCTCCGGCTCTACTCCGGCGACGAGGCGCCTTCCCGGGGCTCGATACCCGGGCTCCGAGAGCCGAGGCGCGCCGCGTTCACGGTGAAGAGGAGCGGGGACGGCCTGGCGGTGGCGACGAGCGAGATCTCGCTGAGGGTCAAGCAGAAGCCCTGGTCCCTGGAGCTCCTCGACGCGACCGGCAGGACCCTGAGGAAGGACATCACCATCCAGGAGTACGCGGGCGGGACCTTCGCAGGGGAGCACGCCCCTGTCGCAGGGTTCCCGGAGGGCCCGCTGGGCTTCGTGACCGACGGGGTGGGCAACGTCTCGGCCTACGAGCTCATGTGGCTCTTCCCCGACGAGCACGTCTACGGCTTCGGGGAGAAGTTCGCGCCCCTGGACAAGAGGGGGCAGAGGATGGTCTCCTGGAACAACAACCCTCTCTCGAACGAGAACCCGAGGACCTACAAGAACGTCCCGTTCTTCATGAGCACGAGGGGCTACGGGACCTTCATCAACTCCTCCTCCCTCACCATCCACCAGATAGGCCAGCCGCACCAGACCTCCTCCTCCTTCGAGGTCAAGTGCGACTCGCTGGACCTGTTCGTCTT